>NZ_JBSFSA010000011.1:0-173406 GCF_053589515.1 Streptomyces sp. NPDC003327
GCCGCCCCCTCGGGCTCCGGTGCCGGCGGCACCGGAGCCGGAGGGGCCGGAGCCGGAGGGGCCGGGGGCGTCGGAGCAAGGGCCGTCGGAGCCAGGGGCAGCGCCGCCCAGATGATCTTGCCGCCGCTCGCGGTGTGCTCGACGTCGCAGGCGCCGCCCGACCCGAGCGCGACCTCGCGCACGAGCAGCAGCCCCCGGCCCCCGGTCTGCCCGTAGTCCGCCTCCAGCGCCTTGGGGCGGTAGGGGTGGTTGTCCTCGACGGACACCCTGACCCACTCGGGACCGATGGCCACCTCCACCGCTATCTCCGGGGAGAGCAGCGCCGCGTGCCGCACGGCGTTGGTGACCAGCTCGGAGACGATCAGCAGCAGCCCGTCCATGGTGTCCTCGTGGACGGGCACGCCCTGGCGCACCAGCAGGTCGCGAACGGCATGCCGGGCCTGGGGGACGGAGACGTCGACCGCGGGAGCGGTGAAGCGCCAGACTCCTTCGTAGGACGGGGGGCGGGCGGGGACACCTCCGGGGGTCTCCATCGTCCGGTGCCCGGCCTCGTGCTCGATTCTCGCCACGGATCGAGTCTTGGCAATGCGGAGGGCCGGACCGACCTACTGACCAGAAGTCGACACTTATCGACCACCTTCTGATCGGTGGGGTATGCCAACGTCAGTTGTTCGACTGGTCCTGTGCGCTTTCTGCGGGCTTCGTCGGTGGCTCCTGAAGGGCCGTCGGCGCGACCATGCTGACGATGCGCCGACCGCCGACGCCGATCGCGATCAGCCCGAGGCCGTCGAAGAGCAGCGCGAGCGAGAAGAAGGTGCCGAGGACGTACCGGCTGCTGTCCGGCCAGTCGAAGAGGACGAGCAGACCGAGCAGCAGGCCGAAGGCGCCCTGGAGCAGGGTCCAGCCGAACTGGGGCCCCCGCACCACCACGCTGCCGACCAGCCGGAAGAGACCGCCCGTGAGGAAGAGCAGGGCGGCGAACATGGTGAGCGCCTCGGCCGAGCCCTCCGGGTGCCGGATGACCACGACTCCGGCCGCGATGTTGAGGGCCGCCACCACGACGGCCAGCCAGAAGTAGCTCGTCCCCCTCGACTGCACGGCATGGAGCAGGCCCACCGCGCCGCCGACGAGCAGCAGCCAGCCGAAGAGGATCATCGAGGTGAGCGTGGCGGCCGCGGTGTAGACGAGGCCGACGACACCGCCGAGGACCAGCAGGGTGCCGAGCGCGGCGAGCCAGCCGAAGCTGCGGTTCAGCCGCCTGCCCTCGCGGGCCGCCTCGCCGAACGGCTCCTCGCCGTGCGTCTCACGGGCGTCCTTGGCCATGCGCCGCCTCCTCGGGACCGCCCCTTCCTGATCGTACGTTCGGGCCCGGCGGATAGCATCCGGCCCATGGAGCCGCAGCTGAAGGACACCGTCGCGGACGGCGTCGCCACCGTCGTCATCGCCCACCCCGAGAAGCGCAACGCGATGACGGCCGGGATGTGGCGGGACCTGCCCGGCGTCCTCGACCGGCTCGCCGCCGACCCCGCGGTCCGGGCGCTCGTCCTCACCGGGGAGGGGGACACCTTCTGCGCGGGCGCGGACATCTCCACGCTGCGCGAACCGGGTGACGAGCAGCAGAGCCTCGCCGTGCGCGCGGAGGAGGCGCTCGCGGCCTTCCCCAAGCCGACGCTCGCGGCCGTCCGGGGCTTCTGCGTCGGGGGCGGCAGCCAGCTCGCCGCCGCTTGTGACCTGCGGTTCGCGGAGGAAGGCGCGCGCTTCGGGATCACCCCGGCGAAGCTGGGCATCGTCTACCCCTCCTCCTCGACCCGCCGGCTCACCGCCCTCGTGGGCCCCTCGGCCGCGAAGTACCTGCTCTTCTCCGGTGAGTTGATCGACACGGAGCGGGCGCTGCGGACGGGCCTCGTGGACGAGGTCCTTCCGGCGGGCGGCGGCCTGGACAAGCGGGTGGCCGACTTCTGCCGGGTGCTCGTCTCGCGCTCCCTGCTCACCCAGGCGGCGGCCAAGGAGTTCGCCGACGGCCGGACGGACCGGGACGCCCACTGGGCGGAGCAGGCGCGCGGCAGCGGCGACACCGCGGAGGGGGTCGCCGCCTTCCTGGAGCGCCGCGCGCCCCGGTTCACGTACGGACTCTGACACCCCGGCCCCCCGGCTGCGGGAGGGGCAGTCCCGGCCGGGCGCGGCCGCCGGGGGTCAGCCCCGCGCGAGCGACTCGACCTTCTCGCCGAGCCAGCGGGCGACGATATGGGCGGGGGCCTTCTCCGGCGAGCCCGCGTCGTACGGCGGCTGGGGGTCGTACTCGGTGAGGAGCTGGACGGTCTGCGCGACCTCGTCGCCGCCGATCCGGCCGAGCAGGTGCAGGGCCATGTCGATGCCGGAGGAGACGCCGGCGGCGGTGACGTACTTGCCGTCGAAGACGACCCGCTCCCCGGTGGGTTCGGCGCCGAGCGCGCGCAGTTCCTCGTACGCCAGCCAGTGGGTGGTGGCCCGGCGGCCCTCCAGGACGCCCGCGGCGCCCAGGACGAGGGAGCCGGTGCAGACCGATGTGGTCCAGGTGCTCGTCGCGTCGGCGGTGCGGACCCACTCCTGGATCTCCGGATCGTGCATGGTCCGCCGGGTCTCGGGGCCGCCCGGGATCAGGAGGATGTCGGGGCGGGGCACCTCGGCGAGGGACCGGTCGGCGACGAGGGCGAGGCTGCCCTGGTCGTTCCTGACGGGTCCGGCCTGCTGGGCGACGAAGACGGTCTCGGCCCCGGGGAGGCGGGAGAGGAGTTCGTAGGGCCCGACGGCGTCGAGCGTGGTGAAGCCCTCGAAGAGCAGCACGGCGATCTGCACGGTGGTTCCTTCCGGTGGGGTGGGGGCGGGTGGGCCGGTGGTGTGCCGCCGTCAGGTGAGGACGGCGTGGAAGCGGCGGCGGTAGTCGGCGGGCGCGGTGCCGAGGGCCTTCACGAAGGCGCGGCGCATCGTCTCGGGCGTCCCGTAGCCCGAGGCGCGGGAGACCTCCTCGACCCCGCGGGTGGTCTCCTCCAGGAGGCGGCGGGCGTGTTCGAGCCGGACCCGGTCGACGTAGCGGCCGGGCGTGGTGCCGGTCTCGGCCTGGAAGGCGCGGGCGAAGTGACGGGGCGACAGCCGGGCGCGGGCCGCGAGGGCGTCCACGGAGAGGTCGCCATCCGGGTGCTCGGCGATCCAGGCCTGGACGTCCCGCAGGGGTTCGCGGCGGGCGGTCTGCGCGGCCAGCTGGGCGCTGAACTGCGCCTGGTTGCCGGGGCGGCGCAGGAACACCACGAGGTGGCGGGCGACGGTGAGCGCGGCGTCCCGGCCGAGGTCCTCCTCGACGAGGGCCAGCGCCAGGTCGATGCCCGCGGTGACGCCCGCCGAGGTGGCGATCCGGCCGTCGCGCACGAAGATCGGGTCGGGCTCGACGCTGACCTCCGGATAGCAGCGGGCGAGGTGGTCGCAGGCGACCCAGTGGGTGGTGGCGCGGTGGCCGTCCAGGAGCCCGGCCTCGGCCAGGAGCAACGCACCGGTGCAGACCGAGACGAGCCGCTCGGCCCGCGCGCCCCGGACGCGGAGCCAGTCGATCAGCGCGGGGTCGGGGCTGCGGGTGCCCTCACCGCCCGGGACGACCAGGGTGTGGGGCGGCCCGTCGGCCACGGCCTCGGCCAGGGTGGTGTCGGGAAGCAGGCGCAGGCCGCTGCTGGTGCGCACCGGGCCGCCGTCCAGGGAGGCGGTGCGGACGGGATAGGCGTCGGGGCGGCCGATGGCGCGGCCGGCGCCGGTGAACACCTCCACGGGGCCGGTCACGTCCAGGCTCTGCACGTCGTCGAAGAGGACGACGAGGACGGGTCGCTGCGTCATGGCCCCATCCTGGGCGGCGGGTTCCGAGGGCCGCAATGACGCCCTTCCCACCTTTCCTGCCATCCGGTGCGCCGGGCCGGCCGTCGGGGGGCCGGGGCCCGGGGGGGGGGCGGGGCCGGGGGGGCGGGGCCGCGGGGGGGGGGGCCGCGGGCGGACCGGTGACCGGACCGGGCCAGGGGGGCCGCGGGCGGACCGGGGACCGGCGCTTCACGCCGTACCGACCAGTCGGTAACGTGTGCGCATGACGACTGACCTGCCCCCGCGCGCCGGCCGGCGCTGCCACAACGCCCTCAACCCGATGCACTCCACGGTCTACTTCTCGCCGGACCTGGACCGCGAGCTCACCGCGCTCGGCATCACCGACACCACCGCCATGCGGCTCGCCTCCCGCAGTGCGGCGCTCGGCGCGGTCGGCGCGGGCACGGTCGCCGCCACCTTCTACAACTACAACCACGAGCTGCTCGCCCGGCACCTGCCCGCCGTCTGGGAGACCGCCTCCCCCGCCGCCGTCCTGGAGGCCCGGCTGCGCGCCGCCGACGCCACGCTGCGCCGGCTCCTCGGCGAGGAGACCGTCGCCTCGCCCGAGATGGCCGAGGCCGCCGAGCTCGCCCTGCGGGCCACCGAGGCCTGCACCCGGCACGCCCGGCCGCTGTACTCGGCGCACGCAGACCTCCCCGTGCCGCGGGCCCCGCACCTCGTCTACTGGCACGCCGCCACGCTCCTGCGCGAGCACCGCGGCGACGGCCACCTCGCGGCCCTGCTGTCGGCCGGCCTCGACCCCGTGGAGGCGCTCGTCTCCCACACCGCCACCGGCAAGGGCATGTCCCCGCGCTGGGTGCTCGGCTCCCGGGGCTGGCGGCGCACCGACTGGGACGCGGCGGTGGGGCGGCTGCGCGGGCGCGGCCTGCTCGACGCGGACGGCGAGCTGACGGAGTCGGGGACGCGGCTGCGGGCCGAGCTGGAGGAGCACACGGACCGGCTGGACTCCGCCCCGTACGAGCACCTCGGCGCGGCCGGCGTCGAGCGGCTCACGGACCTGGCGCGCGGCTTCCTGACGACCGCGGCCCTCGCGGGCGCCTTCCCCGCGGACCTCGTCGGCAAGGGCTGAGCCCGGCCCGCCGCGCGGGCCGCGGCGCGCGGGGACGGGCCGGTTGCCGCGTACGGGTGACCGACCCGGCAGAATGCACGGGCAAGCAGGAGGCACGAGAAGGCGAGTCGGGACACCGTGACGACGTCCATCGAAGCAAGGATCGCCGAGGAGCTCGGCGTACGCGAGCGACAGGTGAGGGCGGCCGTCGAGCTGCTCGACGGCGGTTCGACCGTGCCGTTCATCGCGCGCTACCGCAAGGAAGCGACCGAGATGCTCGACGACGCGCAGCTGCGCACCCTGGAGGAGCGGCTGCGGTATCTGCGCGAGCTGGAGGACCGGCGTACGGCGATCCTCGACTCGGTGCGCGAGCAGGGCAAGCTGACCGAGGAGCTGGAGGCGCGCATCCTGGCCGCCGACACCAAGGCGCGCCTGGAGGACATCTACCTCCCGTTCAAGCCCAAGCGCCGCACCAAGGCGCAGATCGCCCGCGAGGCCGGGCTCGAACCGTTGGCGGAGGGCCTGCTCGCCGACCCCTCGGTGGAGCCCGCCGCGGCCGCGGCGGCGTTCGTGGACGCGGAGAAGGGCGTCGCCGACGCGGCCGCCGCCCTGGAGGGCGCGCGGGCCATCCTCACGGAGAAGTTCTCCGAGGACGCCGACCTCATCGGCGAGCTGCGCGAGCGCATGTGGAGCAGGGGCAGGCTGTCCGCGAAGGTGCGGGAGGGCGAGGAGGAGGCGGGAGCGAAGTTCGCCGACTACTTCGACTTCGCCGAGCCGTTCACGGCGCTCCCCTCGCACCGGATCCTCGCGATGCTGCGGGGCGAGAAGGAGGACGTGCTCAGCCTGGAGCTGGAGCCGGAGGAGCCGACGGACGGCCCGTCCTCGTACGAGCCGATCGTCGCGCACCGGTTCGGCATCGCCGACCGGGGCCGCCCCGGCGACAAGTGGCTTCAGGACACCGTGCGCTGGGCCTGGCGGACCCGCATCCTCGTGCACCTCGGCATCGACCTGCGGCTGCGGCTGCGGACGGCCGCCGAGGACGAGGCGGTCCGGGTCTTCGCCACGAACCTGCGGGACCTGCTGCTCGCGGCCCCGGCCGGGACGCGGGCGACCCTCGGGCTCGACCCCGGCTTCCGTACGGGCGTGAAGGTGGCCGTCGTCGACGCGACCGGCAAGGTCGTCGCCACCGACACCGTCTACCCGCACGTGCCCGCCAACAAGTGGGACGAGGCCCTCGCCAAGCTGGCGCGGCTCGCCGAGGAGCACGCGGTCGAGCTGATCGCCATCGGCAACGGCACGGCCTCCCGCGAGACCGACAAGCTCGCCGGTGAACTCCTGGGCAAGCACCCGGAGTTGAACCTCACCAAGGTGATGGTCTCGGAGGCCGGCGCCTCGGTGTACTCCGCCTCCGCCTTCGCCTCGCAGGAACTCCCGGGCCTCGACGTGTCCCTGCGCGGCGCCGTGTCGATCGCGCGGCGGCTCCAGGACCCGCTCGCCGAGCTGGTGAAGATCGACCCGAAGTCGATCGGCGTCGGCCAGTACCAGCACGACCTGTCCGAGGTGAAGCTCTCGCGCTCGCTCGACGCCGTGGTCGAGGACTGTGTGAACGGCGTGGGCGTCGACGTCAACACCGCCTCCGCGCCGCTGCTTTCGCGGGTCTCCGGCATCAGCGGCGGGCTCGCCGAGAACATCGTCGCGCACCGGGACGTCAACGGCCCCTTCCGGTCCCGCAAGGCGCTCAAGGACGTGGCCCGGCTGGGCCCGAAGGCGTACGAGCAGTGCGCGGGCTTCCTCCGCATCCGGGGCGGCGACGACCCGCTGGACGCCTCGGCCGTGCACCCGGAGGCGTACCCGGTGGTGCGCCGGATGGCGAAGACGACGGGCGGCGAGGTCGCCGCGCTCATCGGCGACACGGCGACCCTGCGCTCGCTGCGGGCGGACGAGTTCGTCGACGAGACCTTCGGCCTGCCGACGGTCACCGACATCCTGCGCGAGCTGGAGAAGCCGGGCCGCGACCCGCGACCCGCCTTCAGGACCGCCACCTTCAAGGAGGGCGTCGAGAAGATCGGCGACCTCGCGTCCGGGATGGTCCTGGAGGGCGTGGTCACGAACGTGGCGGCCTTCGGCGCGTTCGTCGACATCGGTGTGCACCAGGACGGTCTGGTGCACGTGTCGGCGATGTCCAAGAACTTCGTCAAGGACCCGCGCGAGGTCGTGAAGCCCGGCGACGTGGTGAAGGTGAAGGTCCTGGACGTCGACATCCCGCGCAAGCGGATCTCGCTGACGCTGCGCCTGGACGACGAGCCGGGCGCGGAGGCGGCGGGCGGCGCGCCGAGGCGGGAGCGGGGCGAGCGGGGCGGCCGCCCGCCGCAGCAGCGCCAGGGCCGGGGCCAGCGGTCGGGCCAGGGGCAGGGCGGCGGTCAGGGCCAGGGGCAGGGGCAGGGGCAGGGCGGCGGTGGCCGCCGGAACGACCGGGGCGGCCGGGACCGCGACCGCTCCCCCGCCCCCGCGCCGGCGAACAGCGCGATGGCGGACGCCCTGCGCAAGGCCGGCCTGCTCGGCGAGGGCGGCGGCAGGCGCCGGTAGGCACGGGCGCCGGTAGGCACGGGCACGGTCGGTCGCGCCCCGCCGACATTCCGTACCGAGCCGCCCTTCACCCGCCCTCCGTCCGGGGCGGGTGAGGGGCGGCTCCGCGTTCCCCGACGGCGTCCGCCACGAGTGGCCGAATCTGCACGTTGACGCGAACAGATCAAGCAACCATGATCGTCCGCGGCCTCCCCGAGGGGCCGCCCGTGATCCCCATCAGGAGGTTGCCCGCCCATGAAGCGCATGCTCACGAAGGTGGCGACGGTCTCGGCCGCCGCCCTGGCCACGGCCCTCGTCCCGCTGGGCGGCACCTCGTACGCGGCCGGGTGCAGCGGCGCCGGCTGCGACAACCTCGGCCCGGTCTCCCAGGGGTGCGACGGCGACGCCGTCACCAAGCGGACCGCCTACGCCGACGGCAGCCTCAAGGCGGAGCTGCGCTGGTCCCCCGCCTGCCAGGCGGCCTGGGTCCGCGTCACCGACCCCTCCGGGCCCAACGCCTGGTGGGACAAGTACGGCTACATCGAGAAGTGGCAGGGCTACGGCGGCACGCTCCTGCGCAGCCTGTCGGTGAAGTTCCCCGACCCGGGCAGCGACTGGTCGAACATGCTGGGCGGCAGCGGCTACTACTACCGCGTGTGCATCAAGGACACCGGCACGGGCAAGGTCGACTGCAGCGACTTCTGGTAGGCCGCACCCGTCGGCCGTACGCACGCGAGGCCGCGGCCCCACCGGGCCGCGGCCTCGCGCCGTGTTCCGCCCCGTCCGCCGGGCGGGTGGCCGTCAGGGCGCGAAGCGCAGCGCCCAGTCCGCGCGGTTCGCCACCGAGAGGTCGTCGTCCTCGGTCAGCGGCTGGAGGAGACGGCGGGCCGTCTTCGGATCGGCCTGCACGAGGTCCACGATCTCGGCGGCCAGGCCGTCCTGGTCGTCGCCGAGGTCCACGGCCGACGCCCGGACGAGGACCGGCAGCGTCTCGGCGCCGCCGACTCCGGCGACCACCCCGCCCAGCAGCTCCCGGGCGTAGCCGTTGCGCTCGGCGACCGCGCGGGAGAGCTCGGCCTCCAGGCGCGGCAGCAGCGCCCGGTCCCCGCCCTCCGTGATCTCGTCCGCGAGGTCGATCGTCGCGTCGACGTCCGCGTCGAGGTCGTCGAGCATCGTGAGGAGCCGGGTCAGGATGTCGTCGGTCATGGTGCCTCCTGGAATGCGCCGTCCACGAGGACGGGGACGGCGGTCGACGCGTCGATCTCGGCGGCCACCTCCACGTCCTGCGGACAGCCGTACTCGTACAGTTCACGGCCCGAGTCGCAGCCGTGCAAGGCGGCGACCGGGTCGTCGGTGGCGTCCCACAGCGCGGCCGCCGCGTTCGCCTCGGGCGTCGGGGTCAGGGCCGGCGCGCCGGTCCGGCGCAGGGCGGAGAGGACCGCGCCCGCGCCGAGGAGGTCCTCGAGTGCGGGGCGCAGCGAGCCGTCCGGCCACCGCTCGCCGGAGGCGATCACGGCGAGCGGGCGGCCCTCGGAGCCGTACCCCCGCTCCGCGAGCCGACGGGCGACGGCCGTGGCGTTGCGGAGCGAGGCGGCGATGACGGTCGCGCCGTCGGCGGCGGCCGCGGCGGCGATGGCGGAGCCGTTCGGGGACGGCAGGACGAGCCGGTCGGGCCAGGGCGCGGGTGCGGCGCGCAGGGCGGCCGGGGAGAGCGACCAGGGGCGCTCCGCGGTGACCTCCCGCCGGCCGACGGCGAGGACCGCGCCCTTCTCCCGCGCGTACGTGACGGCCGTGGCGTCCCCCCAGTGGTACGGGTGGACGGCGGTGCCGCCCTCGACGGCGACGCCGACGGTCGTCGTGAACGACAGCACGTCCACGACGACCACGCAGGCGGCGGTGCGGGCGAGGGCACGTGCCTCCACCGGACCCCAGCCGAAGGCGACCGGCATCAGACCTCGGTCACCTTGCCGCCGGCGACCTCGATCCGGCGGTTCACGCGCACCGCCTCCAGCATCCGCCGGTCGTGGGTGACGAGGAGGAGCGTGCCCGTGTACGAGTCGAGGGCGGACTCCAGCTGTTCGATCGCCGGCAGGTCCAGGTGGTTCGTCGGCTCGTCGAGGACGAGGAGGTTGACGCCCCGGCCCTGGAGCAGCGCGAGCGCGGCGCGGGTGCGCTCGCCCGGCGAGAGGGTGGTGGCCGGGCGCAGCACGTGGTCGGCCTTGAGGCCGAACTTGGCGAGGAGGGTGCGGACCTCCGCGGGCTCGGTCTCGGGCACGGCGGCGCAGAAGGCCTCAAGGAGCTGCTCCGTGCCGTGGAAGAGCTTCCTGGCCTGGTCGACCTCGCCGACGACGACGCCGGAGCCGAGGACGGCGTCGCCCGCGTCGAGCGGGAGGCGGCCGAGGAGGGCGGCGAGCAGCGTGGACTTCCCCGCGCCGTTGGCGCCGGTCACGGCGACCCGGTCGGCCCAGTCGATCTGGAGGGTGACGGGACCGAAGCGGAAGTCGCCGCGGCGCACCTCGGCCTCGCGGAGGGTGGCGACGACGGAGCCGGAGCGGGGGGCGGCGGCGATCTCCATCCGCAGCTCCCACTCCTTGCGGGGCTCCTCGACGACGTCGAGGCGCTCGATCATGCGCTGGGTCTGGCGGGCCTTGGCGGCCTGCTTCTCACTGGCCTCGCCGCGCAGTTTCCGGCCGATCTTGTCGTTGTCGGAGGCCTTGCGGCGGGCGTTGCGGACGCCCTTGTCCATCCAGTTGCGCTGCATGAGGGCGCGGCCTTCGAGGGCGGCCTTCTTGTCGGCGTACTCCTCGAACTCCTCGCGGGCGTGGCGGCGGGCGGTGGCCCGCTCCTCCAGATAGGCCTCGTAGCCGCCGCCGTACAGGGTGATCTGCTGCTGGGCGAGGTCGAGTTCGAGGACCTTGGTGACGGTACGGGTGAGGAACTCGCGGTCGTGGCTGACGACGACGGTTCCCGCGCGCAGCCCCCGCACGAAGGCCTCCAGGCGCTCCAGGCCGTCGAGGTCGAGGTCGTTGGTGGGCTCGTCGAGGAGGAAGACGTCGTAGCGGGAGAGGAGGAGGGAGGCGAGACCGGCGCGGGCGGCCTGGCCGCCGGAGAGCGAGGTCATCGGCTGGTCGAGGCCGACGGTGAGGCCGAGCGAGTCGGCGACCTCCTCGGCGCGCTCGTCGAGGTCGGCGCCGCCGAGGTTCAGCCAGCGCTCCAGGGTGACGGCGTAGTCGTCGTCGGCGCCCGGGGTGCCGTCGACGAGGCCCTGGGTGGCCGCGTCCATGGCGGCCTGGGCGGCGGCGACGCCCGTGCGGCGGGCGAGGAAGTCGCGGACGGTCTCGCCCTCGCGCCGCTCGGGCTCCTGCGGGAGGTGGCCGACGGTGGCGGTCGGCGGGGAGAGCCGCAGCTCGCCCTCCTCCGGGGTGTCGAGTCCGGCGAGCAGGCGCAGCAGGCTCGACTTGCCGGCGCCGTTGACGCCGACGAGGCCGATCACGTCGCCGGGGGCGACGACGAGGTCGAGCCCGGCGAAGAGGGTGCGCTCGCCGTGGCCGGCGGCGAGGTCCTTGGCGACGAGGGTTGCAGTCATCAGGCTCCGCATCCTATGCGGTGCGCCGGCCCGGACCCTCCGCCGCCCGCGGGGGCGGGGCGCCCGGCGGACGGGCGCCTTCGGGGCCCCGGCCCGTGGCGGCCGGCGGTCAAGCGGCCGCGCGGGTCGCGGTCCGGGCGGCTCCGTCGTGGAAGCGGAGCAGGGCGGCGCGGTAGGCGGGGCCGTGGAAGCGGTACGGGCCGATGCCGGGGTAGACGTCGCGCGCCGGGTCCGGATCGGGGCCGGTCTGCCAGGCGAGGTCCCGCCAGACGACGTCGTCGCCGTCGTGCTCGATCAGCACGGTCACGACGCCGCAGCCGGGGTCCTCGCAGTCGGGGCAGGAGTGCAGCACCCGGCGGCCGGTGCCGAGGAGGCGTCCGGCGTCCTCGGGCCGGACGACGGGCGGGATGTCGGACTCCAGCGGCGAGACGGCGTCGACGCCGTCGATCTCGTCGAGGAGGTGGAGCAGCGGCCGGCCGTCGACGAGAACGTCGCGGCGGGCGAGGGCGAGGCGGCTGTACGCGGACGGCATACGCCGAGTATCGGCCGGTGGAGGAGCCCCTTCCATGGCCGCCCTGTCCCGGAAATGTCCCGGTCCCGGTACGGTCCGGGCCATGGAGAGGGACGTGAGCGACGTGATCGTGGTGGGTGGCGGGGTCGTCGGTCTGACGACCGCGGTGACCCTCGCCGAGCGCGGTCTTCGGGTACGGGTCTGGTCGCGGGACGCCGTGACGGCGACGACCTCGGCGGTGGCGGGCGCGCTGTGGTGGCCGTACCGGATCGAGCCGGCGGCCGAGGCGGGCGCCTGGGCCCTCGACTCGCTGCGGGTGTACGGGGAGCTGGCCGCCGATCCGCGGAGGACGGGGGTGCGGTGGGTGCGGGGCGTCCACGCCGGCACCGCCCTGGAGGGGCTCGGGTCCTGGGCGCGGGAGGTGGAGGGGCTGCGGCCGCTGGCGCCGGAGGAGGTGCCGGGGCCGTACGCCGTGGGGCTCGCAGCCCGTCTGCCGCTGATCGACATGCCGGTTCATCTGGCCTGGCTCCGCGAGCGGTTCGAGGCCTCGGGCGGGGTCTTCGAGCGGCGTACGGTCGCGGACTTCGGGGAGGCCGCGGCTCGGGCCCGGGTGGTGGTCGACTGCGCGGGGCTCGGCGCGCGCGAGCTGGTGGCGGACTCCGGACTGCGGCCGGTACGCGGGCAGTTGGTGCTCGTGGAGAACCCGGGGATCGAGGAGTGGTTCGCCGCGGCCGACTCCGCCTCGCGGGAGACCACGTACTTCTTTCCGCAGCCGGGGCGGCTGGTCCTGGGCGGTACGGCCGAGGAGGGAGCCGAGGACCTGGTGCCGGACCCGGCGACGGCGGCGGCGATCGTGGCGCGTTGCGCGCGGGTCCGTCCGGAGATCGCGGGGGCCCGGGTCCTGGGGCACCGGGTGGGGCTGCGGCCGGTGCGGGCGGGCGGTGTGCGGATCGAGGCCGAGCCGCTGCCGGGCGGCGGACGGCTGGTGCACCACTACGGGCACGGGGGCGCGGGCGTGACGGTGGCCTGGGGGTGTGCGCGGCGGGCGGCGGAGCTCGTCCACGGCTGAGAAGCGCTGCCGCGGGTCTGCCCGGCTCGCCGGGGTGCTTCGCATGTGCGAGGGCGGGCGGTCTCCGGGGAGACCGCCCGCCCTCAGGCGTCGTCCGTCACTTCCAGAGCGGCGGGCGGGCGTTGTTGTCCGCGTCGGCGCACTGGCGGGCGCGGCGCTCCAGGGAATCGGCGCGGGCGAGGGCCTTGCGGGCCTCGGTGGGGGCGCCGAGGCGCTTGAGCTGGGCGGCGCGGTCGCGCTCCTTGCGGGCGTCCGCCCGCAGCTTCTCGATGTCGCAGGTGAAGGTCTTCGCCGCGGCGGCCGGCTCGGCGGCGACCGTCTGACCGATCAGCAGGCCCCCGGCGAGGACGGTCGTGGCGAGCAGGGCGGGCAGGGTGCGGCGCAGGGGCGTCGCAACGCGCATGGTGTTTCTCCCACTTCAGGAACGTGGGGGCGGCGGCCCCGGCAGACGGCCGGACGCCTCCCCCGTGAGGCATGGTCAGTACCGAGCAGTAACTTTACCTCGGCAAACGTCGTGTTCCCGCCACGCCTCGCGGGGGTCACACGATCGTCAACACTCCTCCACAGGACGGGCACTGACGAGGTGATAGGTGGCGCGTCCGTCGAGGAGCAGGGGGACGAGGGCGCGCTGTGACTGGCGCAGCGGGACGAACGCGGAGCCGCCGGCCTCGCGGCGCACCGTGACGCCGTGGAGCGTGAGTTCGTCGCCGACCTGCCCGTACTGGGCGGCGTCCAGGCGGTAGCCGCAGGGCGGGTCGGCGAGGACCTCCCCCGGCTCCGGCGGGTCGTTGTCGGCGCCGCCGAGCGGGATCGGACCGCGGTCGGCGAAGCCGGTGTGCCGGGCCAGGGCGGTGGCCGCCGTGAGCGGTCCGCGCCGTTCGTCGACGTAGGCGAAGGCGCCGTCCAGGGCGGCCTGTTGGGTGGCGACCCTGCGCCGCTGGTTGAGCGCGGTGTCGCCCTGCTCCGCCTCGTCCAGGGCATCCACGCGGGTCTCGACGAGCAGTCCGACGGAGTGCTTGATCCCGGCGGTGTTGCGCAGGATGCGCTCCTGGCCGTCGCCCGCGACCTGCCGGATCGGCTCGCCGGTGTGGGGGTCGGTCCAGATGCCGTAGACGCCCGTGCTGTATCCGGCCCGGGCGGCGGCGGGCCGTACGTACGACTCCGAGAGCGTCCGGGACTCGTCGTGGACGTGCGGGTCGGCGGCGAGGTTGCGGGGCCAGAGCGCCAGCAGGTCCTTGTCGTAGTACCGGGGCGTGGCGCCGTACTCGTGGAGGTCGTAGACGAGTTCGGGTCGCCGGTCGCGGATGACGGCGGCGATCGCCCGCGCCTCCTCGGTCCGCAGGGCGAGGTGGTCGCGGTTGATGTCGACGCCCCGGGCGTTGCCCCGGGTGTCGGCCTCGCGGCCGTCGGGGTTGGCGGTGGGCACGACGAGGAAGGTGGTGCGGGCGAGCAGCCGCGCGGTCTCCCCGTCCCGGGCGTGGGCCAGGTCGCGCACGCGGGACAGACAGGCCTCGCGGCCCGCCGGCTCGTCGCCGTGCTGGGTGCAGACGAGGAGGACGGTCGTGGCCCCGGCGCCGACGGTGACGAGGCGGAGCGGGCGGCCCTGCTCCGTGGTGCCGATCACGCGCACCGTCACCCGGTCGCTGCCCCGGTCGACCTCGGCGAGGAACTCCCGCTCCTCGGCCTCGGTGGTCCAGCGGGCACCGGCGCTGCGTTCGAAGCCGGTGCGGGGGACGGGGACCTCGGCCGGGCGGTCCGCGGCGGTCGCGGGGGCGCCGACGAGCGGCAGCGCCAGGGCGGCGGCCCCGGCGACGAGGGCGAGCGTCCGCCGCGAACGGCGGCGTGCGGTGGGCGGTTTCATCGGGCGGCTCCGGGTCGTCGGGGCGCGGTCATGCGCGGGAACGTACCCCGGGGGGCTGCTGGGCAAAAGGGTGCCGCGGCGATCGGAGGGACGGGCGGTACATGTCGGCCGAATGGCGATCGTGTGACGGGGGGTCCGCTTGACGTGACGCTCCGTCGGGGCGCTGCATAGGGTCCGGAACAAGACCGACGCCCACCCGCGCGTCGTACGTCTCCGAGGAATTGGGAAGCTTCCGTGCACCGCAGACTCATCCTTCCGAGCGCCCTCGCGGCCACCCTCACGCTGGCGATCCCGGCGACGGCGGCCGACTTCGAACCCGGGGCACCGGGGATCGGCGACTCCTACTACCCCGCCGCCGGGAACGGCGGTTACGACGTGTCCCACTACGACCTGCGGCTGAGCTACGAGCCGGCCACCGACCTGCTCCAGGGCACGGCGACGATCCTCGCCACGACGAAGCAGAACCTGTCCCGGTTCAACCTCGACCTCGGTCTGGAGGTCAGTGAGGTGCGCGTCGACGGCCGCCCGGCACGGTTCGCACGGTCGGGCGCGCACGAGCTGGAGGTCACCCCCGCCGTGCCGCTGGAGCGGAACAGGCCCGTCTCCGTCGTGGTCCGGTACGCGGGCAAGCCCTCCGCGTTCAAGGTCGACGGCTGGTCGGCCTGGGCCCGCACCCCGGACGGCGGGGTCGTCGCGCAGGAGCCCGACGCGGCCGCCTGGTGGTTCCCGTCCAACGACCACCCGCTGGACAAGGCCACGTTCGACGTCTCCGTCTCGGTGCCGGACGGCACCCAAGCCATCAGCAACGGCGTGCTCCAGTCGCAGACCTCGCGCCTCGGCCGGACCCGTTTCGCCTGGCGCTCCAACAAGCCGCAGGCGCCGTATCTGGCCACGCTCGCGGTGGGCCGGTTCGACGTCACGACGGGCCGGACGGCGAACGGCCTCCCCGTCCTCAACGCGTACAGCAAGGACCTCGGCGACAACGCGGGCGCGGCGCGCGCCTCGATCGAGCGGACCACCGAGGTCGCGGAGTGGCTGGAGTCGCTCTTCGGGCCGTACCCCTTCAACGCGCTCGGCGGCTACGTCCCGAACGTGACCAGCGGCTACGCGCTGGAGACCCAGACGCGGCCCTTCTACAGCCCGCGGCAGTTCGCGAACGGCGCGAACGTGTCGGTGGTCGTCCACGAGCTGGCCCACCAGTGGTACGGGGACAGCGTCTCCGTCCGCGACTGGAAGGACATCTGGGTCAACGAGGGCTTCGCCCGCTACAGCCAGTGGCTGTGGTCGGAGAAGGAGGGCGAGGGCACGGCGCAGGAGCTGGCGGACTACGTCTACGCCACGCGCGCGGCCGAGGACCCGTTCTGGACGGTCCGGCCGGGCGACCCCGGCCCGGAGAACCAGTTCCACATCGCCGTCTACGACCGGGGCGCGCTGGCGCTCCAGGCGCTGCGGAACGAGATCGGCGACGAGGACTTCTTCGCCGTCCTGAAGGGCTGGCCGACGGAGTTCGCGTACGGCAACGCCCGGGTCTCGGACTTCGTGCGGTACGCGGAGCGGGTCTCCGGCAAGCCGCTGGCCGGGCTCTTCGACACCTGGCTGTACCAGCCGTCGAAGCCGTCCGCGTCCACGGCCGCCGCGTCCGCGACGGGGTTCGCGGCGGCACCGGCGGCGCGGCCGGGAGCGGAGCCGGCGGCGCGGCCGGCGCAGCCGAAGTCCTGGAAGAAGATCGCCGCGACGAACACGGTCCACGAGCACCGGGGGCACGGCGAGCACGCGCTCCACGAAGGTCACGACGCCCGCGGGACGTCTTCCGGGCGCTGACCCGGACACCGCCGGGCCGGTCCCCGCGGACCGGCCCGGCGGCGGGGCCGTCCGTCAGCCGGCGGCGCCGCGGGCGGCCGCGCGGGCGCGACGGGCGAGCGGCAGGAAGCGCAGCCGCTCGGGCAGGACGGGGACGACGGCCCGGACGACACGGGCGAACCGGTGCAGGCGGCGCTCCTGGTCCTCGGTCCACTCCAGGCCGATCGCGGCGCGGGCGTCCGGCGGCATGAGGCCGACGGTGAGGAAGGCGCGCGCCCGCAGGAACGGCCGCCGCAGGACCGGCCACAGGAGCCGCAGTGCCAGGCGGAGCGCGCGGGGGCCGCGATCGGGAGCGGGTACGGGCGCGTCGGTGTCGAGCAGCTCGCGGACGACGACGGTGGCCTCCAGCTCCTCGGCGAGGACCCGGCGGTAGTACGGCCAGAACTCCTCGATCGTCCGCGGCATGTCCCGGTCGTGGATGCCGAGGACCCGGCCGACCCGGAGCCACTCCGCGTACAGCTGCCGGAGCTGGGCCTCGGTGAGGGGGCGGTACAGCAGGCCGAGGCCGTGCGCGTAGACGGGGAAACCGGTCGCGTGGACCCAGGAGTAGTACGCCGGGTTCAGGGCGTGGTAGCGGCGGCCGTGGGCGTCGGTGCCCCGGATGTCCCGGTGCAGCTTCCGCAGGCGCCGGCCCTCCTCGGCGGCCGCAGCGCCGCCGTACACCCAGAGCTGGAGCGAGCGCAGGGAGCGTTCGCCGCGGCCCCAGGGGTCGGTGCGGAAGACGGAGTGGTCGTCGACGCCCGCGCCGATGGCGGGGTGGGCGACCTGCATGGTGAGGGCGGCGGGCAGCATGAGGAGGCCCCGGACGTCACCGGCGACGGTCCAGAGCACGCCGCCGACGGGCGGGGGCGCCGGGTCGTGCGGCACGGCGCGGGCTTCGTCCTGCGGATGGCTCACCGGGCTGCTTCTCCTCATACGTCCAGGCTGCACCCCCGGCGGCGCCGACGGGCGGCCGGGGGCGGGGGAACCGCGCGGCCGGAAACGACGGAGGGGCCGTCGTCCGGGCCTGTGGCCCTGGACGACGACCCCGTCCCGCGCGTCTCGGTCGGTCGCGCCGCCGTGCGGTCGTACCGTCGTGCGGTGGTGCGGTCGCGGTTCAGCCGCGGTCGGCGCCGACCGGCTCGCCCACGATGCGGGCGGCCAGGGCGTGCGCCCAGGCGTCGACGTCGGCGGTCAGCTCGCGCTCGGCGGCGGCGCGCTCGGCGGCGATCTTCTCGGCACCGGCGGCCAGGATGGTGTCGCGCTCGGCGATGCCCTCGGCGCGGGCGGCGGCGATGGCGGCCGAGCCCTCCTCGACGGCCTTGGAGCGGATGCGCGCGGCCTCGTGACGGGCCTCGGCCAGCTCCGCCTCGTACTGCTCGCGGATCTGGGTGGCCTCGGAACGCAGGTCGTCGGCGCGCTCGGAGCCGCCGTCGATGGCGTCCTCGCGCTCGTCGAGGGTGCGGCGGATCTTCGGCAGGATGCCCTTCGCCAGGAAGAGGAAGGTCAGTCCGAAGAGCACGAGACCGAGGATGAGCTCGGCCCACACGGGGTTGAGCGGACCGAGGTCCATCTTGAAGATCGTCGAGTTCGCGAGGGTCATGGCGCGCAGTCTACCCGGCCCCCGGAGGTGACCCGCGTCACACTCGCACCGGAGTTCGTGCGCTTGTGCGAGTCCCGAAAGATTCCCGGCATCCACAGGCTACCCGAAGGTAACCACGGCTGGTTGTATGTGCGGCGCCAGAACAACCCCCCACCCTCACTTGGGAGTTCACGTGCCGCTCGCCGCATCCCGCCGCACCCCCGGCGTCGCCCTTTCGCTCGCGCTCGCCGCCGCCACGCTGGCCGCGACGGCTCCGGCCGCCTCCGCGGTGCCGAAGGCCACGGCCACCGGCACGGCCGTCGAGACCCCGCGCCTGAAGGTCCTCACCTATAACGCGTTCCTCTTCTCCCGCTCGCTCTACCCGAACTGGGGACAGGACCACCGGGCCAAGGCGATCCCCGCCGCCCCCTTCTTCCAGGGCCAGGACGTCGTCGTCCTCCAGGAGGCCTTCGACAACTCCTCCTCCGACGCGCTCAAGGCGAACGCCGCCGACCGCTACCCGCACCAGACCCCCGTCGTCGGCCGCGGCAGGACGGGCTGGGACGCCACCGGCGGCGCGTACTCCGGCACCACCCCCGAGGACGGCGGCGTGACGATCCTCAGCAAGTGGCCCATCCTCCGCAAGGAGCAGCACGTCTACAAGGACGCGTGCGGCGCCGACTGGTACTCGAACAAGGGCTTCGCCTACGCGGTGCTCGACGTGAACGGCAGCCGGGTCCACGTCCTCGGCACCCACGCCCAGTCCACCGACCCGGGCTGCGCGGCGGGCGAGGCGGCGCGGACGCGGTCGCTCCAGTTCAAGACGATCGACGCCTTCCTCGACGCCAAGAACATCCCGGCGCGAGAGCAGGTGATCGTCGCGGGCGACCTGAACGTCGACTCGCACAGCGCCGAGTACGGCACGATGCTCGCCGACGCGGGCCTGGCCGGGGCCGACGCCCGGACCGGCCACCCGTACTCCTTCGACACCGCGCTCAACACGATCGCCGCCGAGCGCTACCCGGACGACCCGCGCGAGGACCTCGACCACGTCCTCCACCGGGCCGGGAACGCCCGCCCCGCCGGCTGGACCAACCACGTCGTCCCGGAGCAGAGCGCGCCGTGGACGGTCTCCAGCTGGGGCCGCACGTACACGTACACCAACCTCAGCGACCACTACCCCGTCCTGGGGTACTGACCGGGGTCAGGAACCGGCCCGGCCGAAGGTGGTGTAGATCCAGAGGCCGACGACGGCGGCGACACCGAGCAGCACCACGGCCGAGCCGAAGCCCGTGTGCCGCCGCTTGCGGGGACGGGACGGCGCGCGCCGGCCCGCGCGGGCCCTGGCCGGGGCCGGTGCGGCGGGTTCGGCGGCGGCAGCCACCTCGGCGAGCAGCCGCCGGCAGACGGCCGCGAGCTCGGCCGTCCCGGCGGTCAGGTCGACGACCACCTCGGTACGGGCCGGGGCGGTCGTCCCCCCGTCGAGCAGCCGCCCCGCGCGCAGCAGCGCCCGGTCCTTGCCGCCGGTCGGCGCGAGGCTGATCCACCGCTCCACGTGCTCGCCCCGGATGACGACGCCCCCGCCGCGCTCGCGGTACACGGTGCACTCCCGCCACAGCACGGCCGCCAACTCGTCAGCGGTCTCCCTGAGTTGCGCGTACATCTCTCCCCCTCGTCCCGTTCCCCATATTCGAACAGCCGCCGACTCTAGCCGCTCCCCGGTTCCCCCGGACCGGCGTCCTCTTTTACACCGTCGGTGAGACAGCAATACTGTTGCAGTGGTCGGACGGAACCGGCCGACGGCGGCGGAAGTGAGGCGGCTCGGGTGGACGTCGGGAGCGGTGACGGGCAGACGGCGGGCTACACCGTGGACGAGCTGGCCGCGCGGGCCGGGGTGACGGTGCGGACCGTGCGGTTCTACGGCACCCGGGGGCTGCTGCCGCCCCCCGTCATCGGCGCCCGGCGGGTGGGCCGCTACGGGCCCGACCACCTCTCGCGGCTCGCGCTCATCGAGGAGCTCCAGCGCCAGGGCATGACGCTCGCGGCCATCGAGCGGTATCTGGAGCAGCTGCCCGCGGACCTGAGCGCGCAGGACCTGGCCGTCCACCGGGCCCTGGTGGCCTCGTGGGCGCCCGAGTCCGCGGAGACCATCACCCGGCAGGAGCTGGAGCGGCGGGCCGGGCGGCCGCTGACGGGGCGGGACGTGGAGCGGCTGGCCGCGATGGGTGTCCTGGACCGGACCGAGGAGGCCGACACGTTCCGGCTGGACGGGTCGCTGCTGCGGCTCGGGGTCGAGCTGCTGGACGTGCCGATCGAGCACGAGACGATCCTGGCCTCCCGCACCGTGCTCCTGGAGCACGCGCGGGCCGCGGCGCAGGAGCTGGCGCGGCTCTTCCAGGAGCAGGTGTGGAACCCGTACCGGGAGAGCGGCGAGGACCCGGACCACCTGACCGCGATGAAGTCGCTCTCGGCGCACATGCAGCCGATGGTGGTCCAGGCCCTCGTGACGGCCTTCCGGCGGTCCCTCAGCGAGGAGCTGAGGGGCGCGTTCAGGAGTCGGTGAAGACCTCGCCGCGCCCGGCCTTCTCGACGAGGAGGGCCGGGGGCTCGAAGCGCTCGCCGTACGTCTCCGCCAGCTCGCGCGCCCGTGCGACGAAGCCGGGCAGTCCGCCCTCGTACCCGTTGATGTACTGGAGGATGCCGCCGGTCCAGGCGGGGAAGCCGATGCCCATGATGGAGCCGATGTTGGCGTCGGCGACGGAGGTCAGGACGCCCTCCTCCAGGAGGCGGACGGTGTCGAGGGCCTCCGCGAACAGCATCCGCTCCTGCATGTCGCGGAACGGGATCTCGTACCCGGGCTTGGCGAAGTGCTCCCGCAGGCCCGGCCACAGCCGGCCCCGCCTGCCGTCCTCGCCGTACTCGTAGAAGCCCGCGCCGCCGCTGCGGCCGGGGCGGCCGAACTCGTCGACCATGCGGTCGATGACGGCCTCGCCCGGGTGCGTGACCCAGGTGCCGCCCGCCTCCTCGACGGCCCGCTTGGTCTCGTTGCGGATCTTGCGGGGCAGGGTGAGGGTCAGCTCGTCCATGAGGGAGAGCACCTTGGCCGGGTAGCCGGCCTGGGCCGCGGCCTGCTCGACGGAGGCGGGCTCGATGCCCTCGCCGACCATGGCGACGCCCTCGTTGATGAAGTGGCCGATGACCCGCGAGGTGAAGAAGCCGCGCGAGTCGTTGACGACGATCGGCGTCTTGTTGATCTGGCGGACCAGGTCGAAGGCGCGGGCGAGGGCCTCGTCGCCGGTCCGCTCTCCCTTGATGATCTCGACGAGCGGCATCTTGTCGACGGGCGAGAAGAAGTGCAGGCCGATGAAGTCGGCCTGGCGCTCGACGCCCTCGGCGAGGACGGTGATCGGGAGGGTGGAGGTGTTGGAGCAGAGCAGCGCGTCGGGGGCGACGACGTGCTGGACCTCCTGGAACACCTTGTGCTTGAGGGCGGTGTCCTCGAAGACGGCCTCGATCACCGCGTCGCAGCCGGCCAGGGCCTGCGGGTCGGCGGTGGGGGTGATGCGGGCGAGGAGGGCGTCCGCCTTCTCCTGGGTCGTACGGCCTCGGGAGACGGCCTTGGCGCAGAGCTTCTCCGAGTACGCCTTGCCCTTGGCGGCGGCCTCGTCGGTGACGTCCTTGAGGACGACCTCGATGCCGGCGCGGGCGCAGGAGTAGGCGATGCCGGCGCCCATCATGCCGGCGCCGAGGACGGCGACCTTGCGGACCTGGCGCTTCTCGACGTCCTTGGGGCGGCTGGCGCCGGAGTTCACGGCCTGGAGGTCGAAGAAGAACGCCTGGATCATGTTCTTGGCGGTCTGTCCGGTGACCAGCTCGGTGAAGTACCGGGACTCGATGACCTGCGCCGTCTCGAAGTCGACCTGGGAGCCCTCGACGGCGGCGGCCATGATGTTGCGGGGGGCCGGGTAGGGGGCGCCGTTCAGCTGCTTGCGCAGGTTCGCGGGGAAGGCCGGCAGGTTGGCGGCGAACTTCGGGTGCGAGGGGGTGCCGCCGGGGATGCGGTAGCCGGGGACGTCCCAGGGCTGCCGCGACTCGGGGTGGGCGTCGATGAAGGCGATGGCCTTGGCCATCATCTCCTCGGCGGTGGCGGCGACCTCGTGCACGAGGCCGTTGTCCAGGGCGCGCTGCGGGTTGTACTGGGTGCCCTGGAGGAGCACCTTGAGGAGGGCGTCGGTGATGCCCATGAGGCGTACGGTGCGGGTGACGCCGCCGCCGCCGGGCAGCAGGCCGAGGGTGACCTCGGGCAGACCGATCTTGGACCCGGGGGCGTCGAGCGCGATCCGGTGGTGCGAGGCGAGCGCGATCTCGTAGCCGCCGCCGAGCGCGGCTCCGTTGATGGCGGCGACGACCGGCTTGCCGAGGGTCTCGATGCGGCGCAGCGCGCGCTTCATCTCCAGGGCGCCCTCGAAGATGTCCCGGGCGTGCTCGGGGCCCGCCTGGATCATGTCCTTGAGGTCGCCGCCCGCGAAGAAGGTCTTCTTGGCGGAGGTGTAGATGATGCCGCGGATGGAGTCCTGCTCGGCCTCGACGCGGTCGGCGACGGCGGCGATGGAGGCCCGGAAGGCCCGGTTCATGGTGTTGGCGGACTGGGCGGGGTCGTCGAGGACGAGGGTGACGATCCCGGTCTCGTCCTGCTCCCAGCGGATGGTGGTGCTCTCGCTCATGTCTCTGCTTCTCCGTGAAGAGGGGTTCGGACGGGACGGTCAGACGCGCTCGACGACGGTGGCGATGCCCATGCCGCCGCCCACGCAGAGGGTGGCGAGGCCGTAGCGCTTGTCCTGCCGCTCCAGCTCGTCGACGAGGGTGCCGAGGATCATCGCGCCGGTGGCGCCGAGGGGGTGGCCGAGCGCGATGGCGCCGCCGTTGACGTTGACCTTGTCCAGGGTGGTGCCCATGTCCTTGACGAAGCGGAGGACGACGGCGGCGAAGGCCTCGTTGATCTCGATCAGGTCGATGTCGTCGATGGTGAGGCCCGCCTTGGCGAGGGCCTTGCGGGTGGCCGGGGCGGGGCCGGTGAGCATGATGGTCGGCTCGGAGCCGGAGACGGCGGCGGAGACGATGCGGGCGCGCGGCGTCAGCCCGTACCGCTCGCCGACCTCCTTGGAGCCGATGGCGACGAGGGAGGCGCCGTCGACGATGCCGGAGGAGTTGCCGGCGTGGTGGACGTGGTCGATCTCCTCGATCCAGTGGTACTTCTGCAGGGCGACCGCGTCGAAGCCGCCGAGTTCGCCGATGTCGGCGAAGGACGGCTTCAGCCGGGCGAGGGAGTCGGCGGTGGTGCCGGGGCGCAGGTGCTCGTCGTGGTCGAGGACGGTCAGGCCCGCTCGGTCCCTGACGGGGACGACGGAGCGCGCGAAGCGGCCGTCCTTCCAGGCGGTGGCGGCGCGCTCCTGGGAGAGGGCCGCGTACTCGTCGACGTCGCGGCGGGTGAAGCCCTCGATGGTGGCGATGAGGTCGGCGCCGATGCCCTGGGGGACGAAGTTGGTCTCCAGGTTCGTCATCGGGTCGGCGAACCAGGCGCCGCCGTCGGAGGCCATCGGGACGCGGGACATGGACTCGACGCCGCCGGCGAGGACGAGGTCCTCCCAGCCGGAACGGACCTTCATGGCGGCCATGTTGACCGCTTCGAGGCCGGAGGCACAGAAGCGGTTCTCCTGGACGCCGGCCACGGTGTCGGGCAGTCCGGCGGCGATGGCGGCGATCCGGGCGATGTCGGAGCCCTGGTCGCCGACCGGGCCGACGACGCCGAGGACGATGTCGTCGATGGCGGCCGGGTCGAGTCCGGGGTGGCGGGCCTGGATCTCCCGGATGAGGCCGACGACCAGGTCGATCGGCTTGGTGCCGTGCAGGGAGCCGTTGGCCTTGCCGCGACCGCGCGGGGTGCGGATCGCGTCGTACACGTACGCTTCGGTGCTCACGGGAGGCCTTTCGCGATGAGGGTGGGTGCGGGGCGGAGGAGGGTCGGCGCGGGGCGGGTCGGCGGAGGGGGCTCAGCCGAGGAGGGACCGGCCGATGATCTCCTTCATGATCTCGGTGGTGCCGCCGTAGATGGTCTGGATGCGGCCGTCGGTGTAGGCGCGGGCCACCGGGAATTCGCTCATGTAGCCGTATCCGCCGTGCAGTTGCAGGCAGCGGTCGGCGACCCGCTTCTGGAGTTCGGTCGCCCACCACTTGGCCATGGAGGCGTGGACGGCGTCCAGTGTCCCGGCGGCGTGTTCCTCGATGCAGCGGTCGAGGAAGGCCCGGGTGACGGCGCACTCGGTGGCCATCTCGGCGATCTCGAAGCGGATGTGCTGGAGCCGGGAGAGCGGGCGGCCGAACGCCTCGCGCTCCTTGACGTACGTGGTGGTGAGCTCCAGGAGGTGTTCGGCGGCGGCGATGCCGGCGACGGCGATCGCCATGCGCTCCTGGGCGAGGTTGGTCATCAGGTGGAGGAAGGCGCCGTTGAGCTCGCCGAGGAGGTTCTCCTTGGGGACGCGGACGTCCTTGAAGAAGAGCTCGGCGGTGTCCTGGGACTTCTGGCCGATCTTGTCGAGGTTCCGGCCGCGCTCGAATCCCTCGGCGCCGCGCTCGACGACGAGGAGGGAGAGGCCGTGGGCGCCGCCCTCGGGGGTGGTCTTCGCGACGACGATCACCAGGTCGGCGAGGATGCCGTTGGAGATGAAGGTCTTGGAGCCGTTGAGGACCCAGTGGTCGCCGTGGTCCTCGGCGGTGGTGCGGATGCCCTGGAGGTCGGAGCCGGCGCCGGGTTCGGTCATGGCGATGGCGGTGATCGTCTCGCCGGAGCAGAAGCCGGGGAGCCAGCGCCGCTTCTGTTCCTCGGTGGCGAGCGAGGTGAGGTACGGGCCGATGATGTCGTTGTGCAGGCCGATGGCGAGGCCGGGGGTGCCGGCCCGGGTGAACTCCTCGGCGAGGACGGCGCCGTAGCGGAAGTCGGGGGCGCCGCCGCCTCCGTACTCCTCGTCGACGGCGATGCCGAGGAGGCCCTGTCGTCCGGCGGCGAGCCAGACCTCGCGGGAGACGATGCCGTCCTTCTCCCACCGCTCGTAGTGGGGCAGCACCTCCTTCTCCAGGAAGGTGCGCACGGTGGCGCGGAAGGCCTCGTGGTCCTCGGTGTAGATCCGTCGCTTCATGCGGGGGACTCCTGGGTCTGGAGGGAGGGTACGGCCCAGTCGCGGGCGACCTCCGCGGTGTGGGCGCCGGGCAGGGCGGGGCCCGTGCGCAGGGTGCCGGGGGTGGCGGAGAAGCGGGGTGCGGGCGCGGGCTGGGTGTGGCCCGCGTGCTCGGTGAAGGTGGCGCGGGCGGCGAGGTGGGGGTGCGCGGGTGCCTCGCGCAGGGAGAGGACGGGGGCGACGCAGGCGTCGCTGCCGTCGAAGACGGCCGTCCACTCGTCGCGGGTACGGCTCCGGAAGCGGGCGGCGACGGCGGCGCGCAGCTCGGGCCAGCGGGCGAGGTCGCGGCGGGCGGGGGCGACGTCCTCGATGCCGAGGAGGCGGGCGAACTCGGCGTAGAACCGCTCCTCCAGGGCGCCGACCGCCATGTGGCCGCCGTCGGAGGTGGCGTAGACGCCGTAGAAGGGGCAGCCGCCGTCGAGGAGGTTGACGCCCCTGCGGTCCTGCCAGCCGCCGGCGGCGAGCATGCCGTGGATCATGGTGGTGAGGTGCGCGGCGCCGTCGACGACGGCGGCGTCGACGACCTGGCCCTCGCCGTGCGCGCGGGCGTGCTGGAGGGCGGCGAGGACGCCGACGACGAGGTAGAGCGAGCCGCCCGCGTAGTCGCCGACGAGGTTGGCGGGGACGGTGGGCGGCCCTTCGGGGTCGGGGCCGATCATGCCGAGGGTGCCGGTGATCGCGATGTAGCCGATGTCGTGGCCGGCGGTGGGGGCCAGCGGGCCGTCCTGGCCCCAGCCGGTCATCCGGCCGTAGACGAGGCGGGGGTTGCGGGCGAGGCAGGCGTCCGGGCCGACGCCGAGGCGTTCGGCGACGCCGGGGCGGTACCCCTCGACGAGGATGTCGGCCCGTTCCACGAGGTCGAGCACGGTGGCGGGGCCGCCGTCGGCCTTGAGGTCGACGAGGACGGAGCGCTTGTTGCGGTTGGTGAGGTCGTGGGCGGGGTCGATGCCGAGGCCGGGGCCGCCGGGCCGGTCGACGCGGACGACGTCGGCGCCGAGGTCGGCGAGGAGCATGGCGGCGAAGGGGCCGGGGCCGATGCCGGCGAGTTCGACCACCCGCACCCCGGCGAGCGGGCCGCCGTCGCGGGCGGTGTGCGTCGTGCTCATCGAGCCCCCAGAGTGTGTGACACCAATGCTGTAACACCGACGATGCTAGGAACGTGTTCCACTCCGCACAAGCCCCCCGGCCGAGCAAGCGCTTGGAAAATCCCGTCGGCCGCGCGGGCGGCGGAGCGACCGCCTTCCGCTATCCTCCGCCGACGGCATGCGCGAGCGCGCGGCGCGGTGGAGCGGGTGAAGGTGAGGGGCCGGATGGCGACAGGGGCGGTCGCGGGGCGGGACGCGGGAGCGAGGCCGTACGACGTGGTGCTCTTCGGGGCGACCGGGTTCGTGGGCGGGCTCACCGCCGCGTATCTCGCCGAGCACGCGCCGCGGGAGTGCCGCTGGGCGCTCGGCGGGCGCAGCCTCGGCAAGCTGGAGAAGCTGCGGGACCGGCTCGCCGCGCGGTACCCGCACTGCGCGGAGCTGCCGCTCGTCGTGGCGGACTCGGGCGACGCGGAGGCGCTGCGCGCGCTCGCCGGGTCCGCCCGGGTGGTCGCCAGCACGGTCGGCCCGTACGTCTGGTACGGCGAGGGCCTCGTCGCCGCCTGCGCGGAGGCCGGCACGGACTACGTGGACCTGACGGGCGAGGCCGAGTTCGTCGACCTGATGTATGTGCGGCACGACGCGCGGGCGCGGGAGACCGGCGCCCGGATCGTGCACGCCTGCGGCTTCGACTCGGTCCCGCACGACCTCGGCGTGTACTTCACGGTGCGGCAGCTCCCCGAGGGGGTGCCGCTCCGCGTCGACGGGTTCGTCAGGGCCGGGGCGATGTTCTCGGGCGGCACCTTCGCCTCGGCGATCACGGCGTTCGGCCGGGGCCGGGAGATCCTGCGGGCCGCGCACGAACGGCGGCTCCACGAGCCGCGGTTGGTGGGCAGGCGGGCCCGGGCGCCGCTGGCGGGACCGCGCTTCAGCCGGGAGACCGGCACCTGGGCGCTGCCGCTGCCGACACTGGACCCGCAGGTGGTGGCGCGCTCGGCGGCCGCCGTCGAACGGTACGGACCGGACTTCCGCTACCGCCACTACGCCTCCGTGAAGACGCTGCCGATGGCCCTCGGCGGCGCCGCCGCGGTCGGCGCGGGCGTGGCGGCGGCCCAACTCCCCTGGGTGCGGAACTGGCTGATGGGCCGTTACTCTGCGGGCCAGGGGCCGTCGGCCGAGCGGCGCGCCCGCAGCTGGTTCACCGTGCGGTTCGTCGGCGAGGGCGGCGGACGACGGGTCTTCACCGAGGTCGCGGGCGGCGATCCGGGGTACGACGAGACGGCCAGGATGCTGGCCGAGTCGGCGCTCTGCCTCGCGTTCGACCCGCTGCCGAAGACGGCGGGCCAGGTGACGACGGCGGCGGCGATGGGCGACGCCCTCATCGACCGCCTGCGGGCGGCAGGCATCCGCTTCCGGGTGGCCCACCGGGGGTGAGGGGTCCTGGCTCTCCCAAGACCTCGAGCGGGCGCGTTGTCTGACGTTTCGTCAGAGGTGGACGAGCCGGAAGGGGCGCCCCGCGGGGGCGTCGGGGCGGTCGGGCACGACGCGCCGGAGCCGCTCCGTCACCCGGCGACCCAGGCGACGAGGACGTACAGCATGGCGCAGACCCAGGCGAGGGCCGCGCCTCCGGCGGCGAGGAGGGCCAGCGCCAGGCCGCGGCGCACGGGGGTCGAGGAGGTGGGAACCGGCGTCGTCATGGCCACCACTCTGCCCGGTGGGTCTGACAACGGGCATCCGTACGGGTACTCAGGTACCCGTACGGTCCCGGCGTCCCGGTGCTCAGGCCGGCCCGAGCGCCTCCAGCGCCTCCTTCAGCGCCCTGCGGCACAGGGAGTCGGCGTGCCGGGTGGTCTCCGGGACGCGGAAGCGCGGCGCCAGGTGCAGGGTCTGGGCGCAGGCGTTGTCGAGGGAGACGCGGTGGCCGACGGAGACGAAGACGGGCTTGACCCCGGTCTGGGTGCGCAACGCCCGTCCGACCTCCTCCCCTTCGGCCCGCAGCGCGGCGAAGCGGCCGCGATCGGCGCCCGGTTGCTCGTACGTGAAGGTGAAGGGGTTCTTGGCGACGCCGAGGGAGGGCCGTCCGGTCAGGACGCCGAGGTGGCTCGCGAGACCGAAGCGGCGCGGGTGGGCGATGCCGTAGCCGTCGCAGACGAGCAGGCCCGGGTCGGCGTCCAGGGCGCCGAGCGCGGCGAGCACGGCCGGGAGTTCGCGGAAGGCGAGGAGGCCGGGGACGTACGGGAACGAGACCCGGCCGACGGCCGTGGCCTCCTCCACGACGTCGAGGGTGCGGGCGTCGAGGACGACGGCGGCCGCGGCGACGAGGTCCCGCTCGTCGTCGTACGCCACGTCGAGGCCCGTGACGTGCCCCTCGCCGACCGCGGGACCGGTCTCGTCGAGCACGAGCCGCCCGCGCAGCTCCCGCTGGATCTCCCGGGCGGCGCTCTCGTCGGCGGGCCAGCCCGCCGGATTCTCGATGATCGTCATGATGCGGCCACCCTACGGGCGGGCGCGGGCCGGGACGCCCCGCGGGGAGCGCGGGGCTCGCGGGTAGCCTGGCCGGCATGTTCGTACTCGAATTGACCTACACCGCCCCCGTCGAGCGGGCCGACGCCCTGATGGACGCGCACATCGCGTGGCTGGACGCGCAGTACGCCGCCGGGGTGTTCCTCGCCTCCGGGCGGAAGAACCCCCGTGACGGCGGCGTGATCCTCGCCGCCGGGGCCGACCGCGCGGAGATCGAGAGGATCGCGGCGGCCGACCCGTTCAGCACCGAGGGTGTCTGCGCCTACCGCATCACGGAGTTCCACGCGACGAGGACCGCCGAGGGCCTCGCCGCGTACCGGGAGGAACTGCCGCAGGCCTGACGGCCGTCAGCCGCGGTCGCGGGCGAGGCGGGCGATGCGGCCCTTCTCGCCCGAGGCCCAGCAGGAGCCGTCGTCCGTGCAGTCGACCGTGTCGTACGAGCCGGTGTCGACGGTCCGCCAGGTGCGGCCGCCGTCGGTCGTCAGGTCCGTGCCGGTCGGGCCGACGGCGAGGGCGGCCCGGGAGCTGTGCGGCAGCCAGGCGACGCCCGAGCGGTAGGCGGGCGGCGGCGTGCCTGCGGGACCCCAGGTGCGGCCGCCGTCGCCGGTGACGGCGGCGGCGAGCGGGGACGGCTGGTCCTTGCGGTAGTCGCCGCCGACCGCGAGGCCGTGCGCGCGGTCCCGGAAGGCGAGCCCGAAGACGCCCCGGGCGGGGTCGCCCGCCGGAATGCCCGCCTCGGTGGCGGTCCAGGTCAGGCCCCGGTCGCCGGAGTGCAGCACGCGGGCGGTGGCCCCGCCGCCGGTGGCGAGCCACACGTCGCGGGGACCCGCCGACACCAGGCACTGGCCGCTCGCGGCGAACCCGGCCTCGCCGGGGAGCGCCGCCGGCATCCCGTCGTCGGGCAACACCTCCCAGGACCGGCCGCCGTCGCGGGTGGCGAGGATGCGGTACTTGCCGTCGACGGGGTCGCTCATGGCCAGGCCGTGGCGGCGGTCGAAGAAGGTCATGCAGTCGTAGAAGGCGCGCGGGTCGGTGTTCCGGAAGGACTCGGTCCAGGTCGCGCCGCCGTCCTCGGTGCGCAGGACGCGGGACGCCTCGCCCTCGCCGATGGCGAGGACGACGGCCCGGCGGGCGTCGAAGGCCTCCACGTCGCGGAACTCCAGGGCGCCGGCGCCGGGCGGCGAGACGTTTCGCCAGCTCCGTCCGCCGTCGGTGGTCCGCAGCACCGTGCCCCGGGAACCCGCCGCCCAGGCGGTGCGCCGGTCGACGGCCGCGAGGCCGCGGAACCGGGCGTCCGTTCCCGTGGTGGTGAGCTGCCAGCCGGCCGCGGCCGCGGGGGTCTCCCCCGTCCGCGCCGGGGCCGTGGGGGTCCCCCCGGCCCGCGCGGGGGCCGCGAGGGTCAGCGCGAGCGCCGCCCCGACCAGCCCCACCGACATCGTTCGTCTCGTCTTTCCCTTGGACGTCATGGCGCCGGAAGCTAGTACCCCCGGGCGGCCCCGTCCAGAGGGCCTCGGCGCTCCCCCCGCGCGGGGCCGGGGTGCCCCTCGGGAAGGAGATGTAGGTCACGTGGCGGCCGAGTGCACGTTCCGGTCGTTCCCGTCGTCTTCCTGGTGTCAGGTGCCCTGGTGTCGGGGAGACGCACAGGATCCGAGAACCGTGAGAGGAGCCGGTCGTGTCCGCCGTCATAGAGCAGGCCGTCGAGGCCCGTCTGGTCGCATCCGCTCCGCGCATGGAGTCGGTGCCCGCCACCCTGAGGTACGACCGCGGGGACCCGTACGCCGTGTGCATGGCGTTCCCTCCCCCGGCGACGCTGGGCGGCGTCGAGGTGTCGTGGTCCTTCGCGCGCGAGCTGCTCGCCCAGGGGGTCGAGCGCCCGGCGGGCGTGGGGGACGTGCGGCTGCGGCCGTACGGCTACGACCGCACCGTGGTCGAGTTCCACGCACCCGAGGGAGTGGCGATGGTGCACGTGCGGACGTCGGAGCTGCGCCGGTTCCTCGAGGCCTCGCAGCACCTCGTGCCGGAGGGGCGCGAGCACCAGTACCTGGACTGGGAGCGGGACTTGGCGCGGCTGCTGCACGAGCGCCCGTAAATCGTTTGCCGTGTTCCCGGGCGCGGCCGTAGCGTCGTACCCGACCTTGTCGTCGCCCGATCGGAGAACGGACCTTGCTCGTCTGAGGTGGTGAGACACCGTGCCGCGCGTGCCCTTCGTGCCGTGCGTGCCGTTCTCGACCTCGGCGTACGAGCCGGTCTTCCCCCGTCGCCCGCGCCCCGGTGTCTCCCGCGTCCGCTGTCAGCCCACGCTCGCGCTCGCGCCACCGGGAGGCCTCCATGGCACATCACCCCACCTTCGTCACCTGTTCTTCCCTCTCCTTCTCCTGGCCGGACGGCACGGAGGTCCTCGACGACTTCCGGCTCACCGTCGGCCCCGGCAGGACCGGGCTCGTCGGCCTGAACGGCTCCGGCAAGTCGACCCTCCTGAAGCTGATCGCCGGCGAGCTGACGCCGGCGTCCGGCACGGTCCGGGTCTCCGGCGAGATCGGCTACCTGTCGCAGACCCTGGTCCTGGACACCGGGCGCCGGGTCGACGACATCCTCGGCATCGCCGCGAAGCGGGCCGCGCTGCACGCCATCGAGGCGGGCGATCCGGCGGAGGAGCACTTCGCGGCGCTCGGCGACGACTGGGACGTCGAGGAGCGCGCGCGGGCCGTGCTGGACGAGCTGGGCCTCGGCGCGATCGGCCTCGACCGGACCGTCGGCGACGTCTCCGGCGGCGAGTCGGTGCTGCTGCGCCTGGCCGCGCTGCTGCTCGCCCGGCCCGACGTACTGCTGCTCGACGAGCCGACGAACAACCTGGACCTGTACGCCCGGGCCCGGCTGTACGAGGCGGTGGAGCGCTGGTCCGGGGTCCTGGTCGTGGTGAGCCACGACCGTGAACTGCTGGAGCGGGTCGACCAGATCGCCGACCTCAGGGACGGGGAGGTCTCCTGGTACGGCGGCGCCTGGTCCGCCTACGAGGAGGCGCTCGCCGCCGAACAGGAGGCGGCGGAGCGGACGGTCCGCGTCGCCGAGGCCGACGTCCAGCGCCAGAAGCGCGAACTCGCCGACGCCCACATGAAGTTGGCGCGGCGGAAGCGGTACGCGCAGAAGAGCTACGCGAACAAGGTCGTCCCGAAGATCGTGGCGAACGGCCGCCGCGACGCGGCCCAGGTCTCGGCCGGCAAGCACCGCGCCCTGCACACCGAGCGCCTTTCGGAGGCCAGGGAGCGCCTCGACACCGCGGTCGAGGCCGTACGGGACGACGACGAGATCCGCGTCGAGCTGCCGCACACCTCGGTGCCACCGGGGCGCGAGGTGCTGCTGCTGCGCGACCTGGAACTGCGCCACGGGGCCCGGGTCAGGGGCGGCTTCGAGCTGCGGGGTCCGGAGCGGATCGCCCTGGTGGGGCGGAACGGCGCGGGCAAGACGACGCTGCTGCGGACGATCGCCGGTGAGTGGGAGCCGCTCGCGGGCGAGGTGGAGGCGCGCGTGCCGCTCCGCTTCCTGCCGCAGCGGCTCGACGTCCTCGACGACGGGCTGAGCGTCGTGGAGAACGTGGCGCGGTTCGCGCCCGCTGCGACGGGGAACGCGATCCGGGCCCGGCTCGCGCGGTTCCTGTTCCGGGGCGCGCGGGCGGACCGGCTCGCGGGCACCCTGTCGGGCGGCGAGCGGTTCCGGGCGACGCTCGCGGCGCTGCTCCTGGCGGAGCCGGCTCCCCAGCTGCTGATGCTGGACGAGCCGACGAACAACCTGGACATGGCGTCGGTGCGGAAGCTGACGGCGGCCCTCGACGCGTACGAGGGGGCGTTGATCGTGGCGAGCCACGACATGGCGTTCCTGGAGTCGCTGGGGATCACCCGCTGGCTGCTGCTCGACGGCGAGCTGCGGCCGACGACGCCGGAGGAGGTGCGGGAGTCCGCGTCGCGTGCGGAGGCGGGGTAGCCGGCGTCACGGGAGGGCGCGCGGGGTGCGGCGGGCGTGGGCGGTTCGGGCCTTCCTGACCGCGCCCCTCGCATGCGCTGTGTAGCCGTACTGACGCGCGAGGTGCAACGCGAGGTGGCGCACGGACGACGTGACCTGCGCCTCCGGCACGCCTCGCGAGCAGCACGCATAACGGAACGTAATCGGACATCGCCGGGACGGGCTTGGCCGAAGCCTTATGGAGGCTTAACCTACGGTCTCGTAACCTACGAAGCCGTAGGTACCCGCATGCCCGTAAGCCCTCCGTCCCCTGGAGTCCCTGTGACGCTCACTTCTCCCCATCTCGGCAGCTCGGCAGGGTGGACCGACGCTCGGTTGCTCTACGCGCTCGAAGAGGTCGTGGAGAAGGAGCTCAACCGGCACCTGAAGGTCACCAAGGACTGGATGCCGCACGAGTACGTGCCGTGGTCGGACGCCCGCAACTTCCCCGGCTTCTTCGAGGACGGCGAGGCCTGGGAGCCGTCGCAGTCCAAGGTCACGGACATCGGCAAGATCGCCCTCGTCGTCAACCTGCTCACCGAGGACAACCTCCCGAGCTACCACCACGAGATCGCGTCGCTCTTCGGCCGCGACGGCGCCTGGGGCACCTGGGTGCACCGCTGGACCGCCGAGGAGGGCCGCCACGGCATCGTGATGCGCGACTACCTGCTCGCCTCGCGCGCGGTCGACCCGGACAAGCTGGAGCAGTTCCGGATGGCGCACATGAGCGAGGGCTTCGAGTCGGACAACCGGCACTCGATGCTGCACTCGGTGGCGTACGTCGCCTTCCAGGAGCTCGCCACCCGCATCTCGCACCGCAACACCGGCCACCAGTCGGGCGACCCGGTCTGCGACCGGATGCTGTCGCGCATCGCGACCGACGAGAACCTGCACATGGTCTTCTACCGGAACCTGCTGGGCGCGGCCTTCGAGATCGCCCCGGACCTGACCATGGAGGCCGTGCGCGACGTCGTGGTCAACTTCCGGATGCCCGGACACGGCATGCCCGGCTTCGAGCGGGCCGCCGCGCAGATGGCGATCGGCGAGATCTACAACCTGCGCATCCACCACGACGACGTGCTCCAGCCCGTGCTGCGCTTCCTCAAGGTCCTCCAGATCGAGGGCCTCGGCCCGGAGGGCCTGCGCGCCCAGGAGGAGCTGGGGCTCTACATGAACGGGCTCGACAGCGAGGCCAGCACGTTCGACGAGAAGCTCGCGGCCCGCAAGGCCCGGATGGCCGCCCGCGCCGCCGGCTGAGACCGGCCCGGCGGGGCGGCACCGGCCCGGCGGGACGGGTGCGGGGCTGGTGCGGGGCGGTTCAGTGGCGCTGACCGCGCTTGAGCCGACCCCGCTCCTTCTCGGAGAGGCCGCCCCACACCCCGAACCGCTCGTCGTGGGTGAGGGCGTACTCCAGGCAGGCGAGCCGTCCCTCGCAGGCTCCGCACAGCTGCTTGGCCTCGCGCGTCGACGAGCCGGGGGCCGGGAAGAAGAACTCCGGTCCGGCCTGGGCGCACAGGGCGTTCTCGCGCCAGGAGAGGTCGGGGGCGGTGAGCACGTCGGTATCCGTCTGCATGACCCCCACGCTGCCGGACGGGCGTAAACAGGCCATCAACGTTCGATCAATGGCGTGGGCACGGCCGCCGGAAACACAAGGCGGCGCGCGGGAGAGATATCCGCACGGTCGTGCGTTCAGTACGATGTGGGGCATGAGCGCCACCACCGGGAACACCCCCGCCGCCAGGACGGACGGCCGGGTCGAACGCGGCAACCAGACCCGGCGCCTCGTGCTCGGCCGGACGATGGACATCGCCTCGGTCGAGGGCCTGGAGGGCCTGTCGCTGGGGCGGATCGCCACCGAGCTGAAGCTCAGCAAGAGCGGCGTCTTCGCGCTCTTCGGCTCCAAGGAGGAGCTCCAGCTCGCCACGGTCAGGGCGGCGGTCGCCGTCTTCGCCGAGCGGGTCGTCACGCCGCTGGCCGAGGTGCCGCCGGGCGCGCGACGGGTCCGCGACCTGTGCCGGAACTGGCTCGCGTACTCCGCGGAGCGCGTCTTCGCGGGCGGCTGCTTCTTCTACGCGGTCTCGGCGGAGTTCGACGCGCGGACGGGCCCGGTCCACGACGCGGTGGCACAGGCCCGGCGGGACTGGACGGCGTACGTGGAGCGGGCCCTGACGGAGGCGCGCGCGGCCGGCGAGTTCGCCGGGGACCTGGACGCGGAGCAGGTGGCGTTCGAGATCATCGCGCTGATGGAGGCCGGGAACGCCCAGTCGGTGCTGTTCGGCGACACCGCCGCGTACGAGCGTGCCGACCGGGGCGTCCTGGCCCGCCTCCGCGCGGCCGCCACCCCCCGGGGCCGCGCGGCCCTCGACGCCCCCTGAGCCGCCGCGGGTCCGGTCAGAGGGTCGCCGCCCGGTCGCGTGACCGGACGTCCGCCGCGGTGATGACGTCCCCGGCCCCGTCCCCGTCCCCGTGCAGGAACGCGAGCGCCTCGCCGAGCACCGTCGGGTCCGTGAGGATGCGCCGGTGTCCGAGGCCCCGGGTGACGACGAGCCGCGCCCGCGCGCCGTGGGCGTCCGCGATCAGGCGGGCGTGGGCGAGCGGGACCATGTCGTCGCCCTCGTCGTGGAACAGCAGGACGGGCGCGCCGAGTTCCTCCGGGGCCCGGTCGGCGCCGAAGCGCTCCCAGATGCCGGGTTCGGCCGGGGCGAGGTGCCGCTCGACGTGCTCGCGCATGCGCCGGACCACCAGGTCGTCGACGCCGAGGTGGGACCGGAAGCCCGCGAGGAGCAGATCGAAGGAGCCGACGCCTCCGAGGCCGACGAACCGGCCGGTGCGGACGCCGTCGCGCAGGGCGAAGAGGGAGGCGAGGACGCCGAAGGAGTGGGCGACGACGACCTCGAAGCGGCCGTCGCGCGCGTGCCGGGCGTGCAACTCCCTGATGATCTCGCGGTATTCGAGGATGTTGCTCGCACTGCCCGTGGACTCCCCGTGGCCGGGCGCGTCGAAGGTGACCGGGCTGTAGCCGAGGGCGAGGAGCCGCTCGGCGAAGGCGCTCATCCGTGAGGCGCGCGAGGACCAGCCGTGGACGAGGAGCACGGGCCGCCGCCCGTCGCCCCACGCGTAGGTGACGACGTCCTTGCCGTGGACGCGCAGGCGGTCGGTGCGGGCGCGGTCGAAGAGCTCCCGCTCGACGGGCCTGAGGGCGGCGCGGCCGAGCGGGCGGACGAAGAGGTGGAAGGCCCAGCGGCCGGCCGGGCCGGGGGCGAGGCGCGCGGCGGCGTTGAGGGCGGTGCGTACGAGCGGAGCCATCGGGAACATGCCGGATCTCCTCGGTCGGCCTGGATGTGAAAAAATGCTAGCACGACCGTTCGTGTTGTTTTAGGGCCAGCGAGCGACGGCGGGCCGACGCCGACCCGCCGGCCCCTCACTCCTTCTTCGCGCGGCTCGGCTGCACCCGCTTCGGCTCGCCCGGCATCTTCGGGTACTCCGGCGGATACGGCAGGTCGCCGAGCCCGTGTTCCGCCTCGTCCCGGCGCGCCAGTTCGAGCAGGGAGTCGAGCCCGAAGCGCTCGTCGTCCATGTCCGCGTGCACGTCGCCCAGCTCGGCGTACCGGGCCGGCATCGTACGGATGTCGAAGTCCTCCGGTGCCGCGTCGTCGACCTCGTCCCAGCGCAGCGGCGCGGAGACCGGGGCGTGCGGCCGGGGGCGTACGGAGTAGGCGGAGGCGATGGTCCGGTCGCGGGCCGTCTGGTTGTAGTCCACGAAGATCCGCTCGCCGCGTTCCTCCTTCCACCACCGGGTGGTCACCCTGTCCGGCATCCGCCGCTCCAGCTCCCGGCCGCAGGCGATGGCGGCCCGTCTGACCTGGGTGAAGGTCCAGCGGGGCGCGATCGGCACGAACACGTGGAGGCCCCGTCCACCGGAGGTCTTGGGCCAGCCGCGCAGCCCGTGCTCGTCGAGGACCGCGCGCAGCTCGTGGGCGGCGCGCACGGCGTCGCCGTAGTCGGTGCCGGGCTGCGGGTCGAGGTCGATGCGCAGTTCGTCGGGGTGGTCGGTGTCGTCCCGCCGGACCGGCCAGGGGTGGAAGGTGACGGCGCCGAGGTTGGCGGCCCACAGCACGGCCGCCGGTTCCGTCGGGCACATCTCGTCGGCGGACCGGCCGCTCGGGAAGGTGATGTGGGCGGTGGGGATCCAGTCGGGGAGGTACTTCGGGGCCCGCTTCTGGAAGAAGGACTCGCCCGTCACCCCGTCGGGGTAACGCTCCAGGGTGGTGGGCCGGTTCCGCAGGGCCCGGGTGATGCCGTCGCCGACCGCCAGGTAGTAGCCGACCATGTCCAGCTTCGTGTAGCCGCGTTCGGGGAAGTAGACCTTGTCCGGGTTGGAGACCCGCACGGTCCTGTCGCCGACTTCGAGTTCCACCGCTGCCGCCTTGCCTGCCATGCGGGCCAGCCTAGGGCTCGCCGACAACTCCCGCATACCGGACAATCAACCCATGGATCTGCCGGTGATGCCGCCCGTGAAGCCGATGCTCGCCAAGTCCGTGAAGAAGATCCCGCCCGGGATGCACTACGAGGCGAAGTGGGACGGCTTCCGCGCCGTCGTCCACCGCGACGGGCCCGAGCTGGTCATCGGCAGCCGCACCGGCAAGCCGCTCACCCGCTACTTCCCCGAGTTGGTCGAGGCGCTGACCGCGCGTCTGCCGGAGCGCTGCGTGGTCGACGGGGAGATCGTGATCGAGCACGAGGGCCGCCTCGACTTCGACCGGCTCAGCGAGCGCATCCACCCGGCCGACTCCCGGGTCCGCATGCTCGCGGAGACCACGCCGGCCCGCTTCGTCGCCTTCGACCTGCTCGCCCTCGACGACACCGCGCTCCTCGACGCCCCGCTGACCGAGCGGCGGGCGGCCCTGGAGCGGGTGCTCGACGGGGTCGACGCCCCCGTCCACCTGGCCCCCGCCACCCGGGACTCGGCCGTCGTCGCCGAGTGGTTCGAGCAGTACGAGGGCGCGGGCCTGGACGGGGTCGTGGCGAAGCCGCTCGACCTGCCGTACCGGCCGGACGCCCGCCTCATGTACAAGATCAAGCACGAGCGGACGGCCGACGTCGTCGTCGCCGGATACCGCTTCCACAAGAGCGGCCCGGTGGTCGGCTCGCTGCTGCTCGGCCTGTACGACGGCGGCGGCACGCTCCAGCACGTCGGCGTCTGCGCGGCCTTCACCGCCGCACGGCGGGCCCAGCTGATCGAGGAGCTGGAGCCGCTGCGCATGGACCCGCCGGACGGCCACCCCTGGGCGGCGTGGGCGGACGAGGCGGCCCACGCGGCGGCGCGGCTGCCGGGTGCCCCGAGCCGCTGGTCGGGCAAGAAGGACCTGTCGTGGGTGCCGCTGCGGCCCGAGCGGGTCTGCGAGGTGGGGTACGACCACATGGAGGGCGACCGGTTCCGGCACACGGCCCAGTTCAAGCGGTGGCGCCCGGACCGCACGCCCGAGACCTGCGGATACGAACAGCTGGACGAACCCGTCTCGTACGACCTGTCGGAGATCCTGTCCTAGGAACGCACCGGCGGGAGTGAGATGCCACACACTCCGACGACGGCCCAAGATCCTCAACGGCTTGCCGAGGGCCGCCCGTTCGTCGTACACGCGCGCGATGCGCGGCGTCGGCGCACAACCCCCCGGCGGCCGCCCGGCCCCGCACCTGCGGGAACGTCCGCGGCCGCGATCACCGGGGCGGCGCGCCTTGGCGCGTGCGGGGGCGCGCGTGACGCGGGGCGGGCGCCCGGGCGTTGCCCGGCCGCGACGGGGCCGTTCCTGAACCGGGACGGCCATCCGGTACGTATGAGAGGGAGACCCCTTCCGTACCGTTCCCGGACCGACTAGGACTGACCCGTGATCGCCTCGCCCTCGCCCCTCGTACCCGTACCGATCCCCGACCGCGTGGCCGCCATGATCGGTTCCTGTCTGCCGCTGCACGTCCTCCAGGCGGAGGTCGACGCGGACTGCGCGGCGCGCGAGGTGTCCCGTTTCCGTGGGCCGCTCTGCGCGGAGGACCGGGCGGACCGGGAACACGCCCTCGCCGCGCTCGCCCGCGCGAACAAGATCCTCGCCAAGCACCACCCCCGCCTGCTCGTCACCCGCTGAGCGGCGGCGCGCCGCCGCACCGGCCGGCCGCCGCGCCGGAGCCGTGAGCAGTGCGCCCGTCAGGCGTGAGCCGTAGACCGGTTCAGCCGTCAGCCGTACACCGGTTCGGCCGTCCCCCGCATGCACGGGGACGGCCCCGGTGTGACGCTGCCAGGGTGACCACCACCAGCGACGCAGCGCCCGCACCCCCGGCCGCGACCGAGCCGCCCGTGCTCGACAACCGCCGCCGCAACATCGTCTTCGGCACGATCATGCTCGGCGTCCTCCTCGCCGCCCTCGACCAGACGATCGTCGGCACGGCGCTGCCCACGATCGTCGCGGACCTCGGCGGCGCCGCCCACATGTCGTGGGTGGTCACCTCGTACCTCCTCGCCGAGACGGTCGCGACCGTGCTCGTCGGCAAGTTCGGCGACCTCTTCGGCCGCAAGGTGATCTTCCAGATCTCGGCGGTCGTCTTCATCACCGGCTCGTTCCTCTGCGGCCTCGCCACCAACATGACGCTGCTGATCGTCTGGCGCGGCCTCCAGGGCATCGGCGCCGGCGGTCTGATGGTCACCTCGATGGCGCTGATCGCCGACGTCATCCCGCTGCGCGAGCGCGGCAAGTACCAGGGCGCGATCGGCGCGGTGTTCGGTGTCTCGACCGTCATCGGACCGCTGCTCGGCGGCCTGTTCACCGACCACGCCAGCTGGCGCTGGGCCTTCTACGTCAACGTGCCCATCGCGATCCTCGTCGTGATCGCCGCCGCCCGCACGATCCCCTCCGTGCGCTCCGCGAGCCGTCCGGTCATCGACTACACGGGCATCGCGCTGGTCGCCGCGGGCTCCAGTGCCCTGATCCTGGCCACGAGTTGGGGCGGCAACGAGTACGCCTGGGGCTCCGGCGTCATCATCGGCCTCTTCGCCGGCGGTCTGCTCGCGCTCGCCCTCTTCTGCTGGGTGGAGACGCGGGCCGCGGAACCGATGCTGCCCATGCGGCTGTTCTCGAACCCGGTCTTCACCGTCTGCTCGGTCCTCAGCTTCGTCGTCGGCTTCGCCATGCTCGGCGCGATGACCTTTCTGCCGACCTACCTCCAGTACGTCGACGGGGACTCGGCCACGGTCTCCGGCATCCGCACGCTGCCCATGGTCATCGGCCTGCTGATCGCCTCCGTCTTCAGCGGCAACGTCGTCAGCAAGACCGGCCACTACCGGATCTTCCCCATCCTCGGCTGCCTGGTGATGGGGATCGGCCTCTTCCTGCTCTCCCTCATGGAGCCCGGCACCAGCGCCTGGCTCGCGTCCCTGTACATGTTCGTGCTCGGCGTCGGCATCGGTCTGTGCATGCAGGTGCTGACCATCGCCGTGCAGAACACCGTGCCCTACGCCGACCTCGGCACCGCCACCTCCGGCGTCACCTTCTTCCGTACGCTCGGCAGCTCCTTCGGCACCGCCGTCTTCGGCACCATCTACGCCAACTCCCTCGGCCCGAACCTGCGGACGGGCGTCGCCGAGGCCGCGGCCCTCGGCGCGGGCGCCGGGCTCGACCCGGCGGCGATCGCGACCGCCGCGCAGAGCCCGGCCGGGGTCCACGGCCTGCCCGACCAGGTCGCCGAGCCCGTGGTGCAGGCCTACGCCGACACCCTCCACACCGTCTTCCTGTGGACGGTGCCCGTCGCGGCCGTCGGCTTCGTCGTGGCGCTCTTCCTCAAGCAGGTCGCCCTGCACGACTCCGCCCGCGGCGCCGCGGGCGACATGGGCGAGGGCTTCGCCTCCCCCACCACCAGCGGCGACTCGGCGAAGCTGCTCGAACTCGCCGTCGGCCGGCTGTTGCGGCGCATGGACATGGACACGGCCCGGCGGATCATCGCCGCCTCCGACACCCGGCTCGACACGGCCGGCGCCTGGGCGGTGATGCAGGTGGAGCTCTTCACCCGGACCGTGGGACACGCGAGCCTCGGGCTGATCGCCGCGGGGCGGCGGATCCCGCCGGAGGTGCTGCTCCCCGCCTTCGACCGGATGGTCGACGAGGGGTTCCTCACCCGGCACGGCAATCTGCTCTCGCACACGCCGGCGGGCAAGCGGGAGGCGGAGATCATCACGCGGGCGTGGGCCGACTGGCTCGCCGACCGGCTGGAGCGCGAGCGCGGCCGGCCGAGCGGTCCCGAACTGCGGGTCGCGACGGACGCGATCGCCAAGAAGATCGTCGCCGAGGACCTCGCGGACGGCCTGCCGTCGGGGCGGACGCGCACCCCGGCGCTCTCCTCCCCCCGGTGAACCCGCGCGCGCCTCGCGCCCTTCGCCCGGCGCCCGCCCGGCCGGTCGGCGCCTGCCCGGGCGGCGCCTGCCCGGGCGGCGCCCGTCGCTACCCGAGGAACTCCCCGTTCACGTACACCCACGCCCCCTCGTGGCGGACGAAGCGGCTCCGCTCGTGCAGCGCGCCCGGCTCGCCGCCGTGGACGTAGCGGGCGACGAAGGTGACGGTGCCCCGCTGGTGGAAGGCGGTGCCCTCGCCGGTCTCCCGGATCTCCAGGCCGCTCCAGCGCAGCGCCGGATCGAAGTCGACCCCGCCCGGCCGTGTCTCCGGCGCCCACGTCCGCAGCAGATAGGCCTCGTCGCGGACGACGAAGGCGCTGTAGCGGGAGCGCATCAGCAGCTCGGCGGTGGGCGCCGTACCGCCCGTACCGTCGTGAAAGCGGCCGCAGCAGGCGCCGTACGCGGCGTCGAGGCCGCAGGGGCACGGGGAGGTCGCGGTCACCGCCGGCGCGGGCGCGGCGGACGTGCGGGGGCGGGTCTTGCGTCGGGACATGGGGCCATTGTTCCCCACCGGGCCGCGCACCCGGGCCGCTCGGGCGGGGTGCCACCGAGGGGTGTCCGGCCCGGGCGGCGGGACGCGCGCGAGTAGCGTACGGGCATGCGACTGACGATTCTCGGAGGCGGCGGATTCCGGGTGCCGCTGGTGTACGGCGCCCTCCTCGGCGACCACGCCGAGGGGCGGATCACCCACGTCACCCTGTACGACCTCGACGAGCGGCGGCTCTCGGCCGTCGCCCGGGTCCTCGCCGAGCAGGCCGACGACGTGCCGGACGCCCCGGCGGTGACCGCGACGACGGACCTCGACGAGGCGCTGCGCGGGGCCGACTTCGTGTTCTCCGCGATCCGGGTCGGCGGTCTGGAGGGGCGGGCGGCCGACGAGCGGATCGCGCTCGCCGAGGGGGTGCTGGGGCAGGAGACCGTCGGCGCGGGCGGGATCGCGTACGGGCTGCGGACCGTGCCCGTCGCGGTGCGGATCGCCGAGCGGATCGCCGCGCTCGCCCCGGACGCCTGGGTCATCAACTTCACCAACCCGGCGGGCCTGGTCACCGAGGCGATGTCCCGCATCCTCGGCGACCGGGTCGTCGGCATCTGCGACTCCCCCGTCGGCCTCGGCCGCCGGGTGGCCCGCGTGCTCGGCGCGGACCCGGACGCGGCGTGGATCGACTACGTCGGCCTCAACCACCTGGGCTGGCTGCGCGGGCTCCGGGTCGGCGGCGTCGACGTGCTGCCCCGGCTGTTCGCCGACGAGGAGGCGCTCGGCTCCTTCGAGGAGGGGAAGCTGTTCGGCACCGAGTGGCTGCGCGCGCTCGGCGCGGTCCCCAACGAGTACCTGCACTACTACTACTTCAACCGGGAGGCGGTGGCCGCCTACCGGTCCGCGGAGCGGACCCGCGGCGCCTTCCTCCTCGACCAGCAGGCCGGTTTCTACGAGGAGGCCGGCCGTCCCGGCACCCCGGCCCTCGCCGCCTGGCGGCGGACGCTCGCGGACCGGGAGGCGACGTACATGGCGGCCAACCGCGAGGCCGCGGGGGTCGGCGAGCGCGACGAGGAGGACCTGGAGTCCGGTGGCTACGAGAAGGTGGCGCTCGCGCTGATGCGGGCGGTCGCACGCGACGAGCGGAGCACGCTGATCCTGAACGTGCGCAACGGCGCCACGCTCGCCGCCCTCGACGCCGACGCGGTGATCGAGGTGCCCTGCCTCGTGGACGCGAACGGCGCGCACCCGGTGTCGGTGGCGCCGCTGCCCGGCCACGCCACCGGTCTGGTGACGGCGGTCAAGGCGGTGGAGCGGGAGGTCCTCGCGGCGGCGGGGAGCGGTTCGTGGGCCACGGCGGTGAAGGCCTTCGCGCTCCATCCGCTGGTGGACTCGGTGTCGGTGGCCCGCCGCCTGCTGGAGGGGTACGCGGCGGAGCACCCCGGCCTCGCGTACCTGCGCCGCTGACCGCGTTGCCGTTGTCGCCGTGCCGCGCACGCACGGATCTCGCGCCGGGCCTGCCCCGCCGACGCCGCGTCCACGTGTCGCCGGGGTGGACGACTGACGAACGTCTTTACGCGGCAGGGGGTGCGGCCTAGGCTCGCGCCCCATGACCTCACAGCCGCGCACGGCCGTTCGAAGAGGAGCGGCCCGGCTCACCGCGGTGTGCCTGCTGGCCGCCGGGCTGGTGGGCACCGCTCCGGCGGCCGCCGAGACCCCGACGGTCGGCGAGGGGCCGGTCGTCGTCCCCGTGCAGACCACCGGTCCCGCCGACAAGCGGTTCAACCTCGTGTTCCTGGGGGACGGCTACACCGCGGCCGAACTCCCCTTGTTCCGCGCGGACCTGACGAAGCACCTCAGCACCCTGTGGAGCATCGAGCCGTTCGCGTCCTACCGCTCGTACATCAACGTCTGGGCGGTGGAGGTGCCGTCGAAGGATTCCGGCGTGGACTGCGACCCGGGGCTCGACGCCCCGGACCGCGACACCGCGCTCGGCATGGGGTTCTGGGGCGGCTGCGACCCGCGGAGCGTGCAGCGGCTCCTCACCGTGGACGGTGCCAGGGCGGCCGCGCTAGCCGATCTCGTCCCCGGCACCGGACGGGGCAACCGGCAGGTCGTCGCCCTCGCCCACAGCTCCACCTACGGCGGCGCGGGCGGCCGTCACGCCACCGCGTCCGGCGGCAACGCGCTCTCCGCGCTCGTCACCCCGCACGAGATCGGCCATTCGCTCGGCGGCCTCCAGGACGAGTACGACTACTACGGGCGCGGCGTGCCCGGTGGGACGTACGAGGGCGAGGAGCCGGACTCCGCCCACCACACGCTCCTCACCGAGAGGGAGATGCGCGAGCGGCGGGCCAAGTGGTGGCGCTGGCTCGGCGAGGAGAGCGAGGCCGGCGGCATTATCGGCCGCCACGAGGGCGGTCTGTACAGCACGAAGGGGGTCTGGCGCCCGTCCCGCCACTCCCTGATGAAGACGCTCGGCTACGCCTTCGACCAGGTCGAGCGGGAGGTCATGGTCCGGGCGATCGCCGCGAAGGTCGACCTGGTCCAGGGCCACACGCCGAACGACGCCCCGCTCGGCGCCGACCGCACGGTCTGGGTGGACACTCTGCACCCGCTCGGCGGGCCGCTCTCCGTGACCTGGCGGCTCGACGGCCGGACGCTCCCGACCCGGGGCGCCCGGACGGTCGACCTGCGCCGGCTGGCCCTCGCGCCGGGCGGCCACACGCTGACGGCGACCGTGACCGATCCGACGCCGTTCGTCAGGGACCCGGCGGTCCGCGGCTCGGCCGCCCTGACCCGTACCGTCTCCTGGACGGTGGACCCGTCGCTCGCCACCCCTGCCTCGCCTCCTGTGGAGGCCGCCTTCACCGGGCACACCCCGCTCGGGGCGCCGGTCGGCGCCGGGACCGTCGTCCACGCGGACACCACGCACCCGGTGGACCGGGCGCTCGCGGTCCGGTGGCGGCTCGACGGCCGGCCCGTCCCGACCGGGGCGAACGACCGGGACCTGGACCTGCGGTCGCTGCGGCTGCGGCCGGGGACGCACACGCTCACCGCGCGGATCGCCGGCACGCGCGAGGAGCTGCGGTGGACGGTGGACGCCCGCCCGGCCACCGCCTCGTACGCGCTCTCCGCGCCGCTGCGCACCGTGCACCGGCCGGGGCGGCCCGTGGAGTACGTGTACGACGGGCCGTTCACCATGCGGCTGGCCGCGCGGGACGATCAGGAGGGCGCGGTGGTGAGCCAGTTCCGGGTCGACGGCGACGGCTGGTACACGTACTACGGCTGGCCGACCGACGCCGACGCGCCGTTCCGCTTCTCGCCGGAGGGCACGGTGATCGACGACCTCGTGTACGGGAAGCTGGGGCGGAGCCGGGCGGTGCCGTGGGACGACCCGACGCCGGACCACGGCACGCACACCGTCGAGTACCGCACGATCGACGCCGCCGGGAACGTGAGCCGCCCGCGGAGCTTCCGCGTGACGCTGGTCGAACCGGCGGCGCCGGGTTCGTGAACGGCCGAAGGCCCGCGGACCACCGGGGTCCACGGGCCTTCGTCGTCTCGCGTGGGATCAGGGTTTGCGGGCCACGCCGGCCCAGCCCGGGATCGGGTCGTCGCCCTGGACGGGCACCGGCTCGCCGAGCTCCGGGTGCCAGTCGGCGGTCAGCGAGACGCCGGGCTCGACGATCTCCAGGCCGTCGAAGAACGCGGCGAGTTCGTCGCGCGAGCGCGGCCGCAGGGTCAGCCCGCGCGCCTTGTACAGGGCGGCCGCCTTCGCCGCGCCCTCGGGGTCGAAGTCCCCGGTGACGTGGGAGAGGACGAGGTAGCTGCCCGGCGCGAGCTTGTCGACGATCTTCGCGACCAGCTCGTACGCGCCGTCCTCGTCGCCCACGAAGTGGAGCAGCGCGAGCATCGACAGCGCGATCGGCCGGTCGAAATCAAGGACCTTTCCGGCCCTTTCGAGGATGACGTCGGGCTCCCGCGCGTCCGCCTGGATGTACTCGGTGGCCCCCTCCGGGGTCGAGCGCAGCAGGGCGGCCGCGTGGGCGAGGACGATGGGGTCGTTGTCGCAGTAGACGACACGGGCCTCCGGCGCGGCCCCCTGCGCGATCTGGTGCAGGTTGGGCTCGGTCGGGATGCCCGTGCCGACGTCGAGGAACTGGCGCACGCCCCGGGCGCCGAGCCAGCGGATGGCGCGGTGCATGAAGGCGCGGTTGACCCGGGCCATGTCCCGGCCGCGGGCGTCGACGGTGAGGAGCTGGCGGGCCATCTCCTCGTCGACGGGGTAGTTGTCCTTGCCGCCCAGGAACCAGTCGTACATGCGCGCCGGATGCGGCTTGCTGGTGTCGATCCTCACGGATGCGGGGTCCTGGGTCATCGGCTCGGCTCTCCTGGTCGGTACGGACGGTGGCGCTGCTGCAAGAGGTACGCGACGGTTCGGGCGGGACGGAAGGGTCAGGTGAGCAGGAAGTCGGCCTGACCGGATTTCGCTCCCTGGATGAAGGCGGCGATCTCCCCGTGGGTGTAGATGAGGGCGGGTCCTTCAGGGTCTGCGGACTGTCGCACGGCGACCCTGCCGTCGGCCAGCTTCATGGCCTCCACGCAGTTGCCCCCGTTCCCGCCGCTCCACGGCTTGTGCCAGCCCTCGGCACCGAGCTCAGCGGCGGGCATGCCGTTGTATATGCGATCCATTCACAGCTCCTTGCGGAGAACCCGGAGGATCTCCTTCGTGCGTTGTGCAGTCGCGGCCTGCGCCGCCATACGGTCCATGACCTCCAGGTGGGACGCCACCTCGGGCCGCGCGTCGAGGTAGACGGCGCCGGTGAGGTACTCGCTGTAGACCATGTCCGGGAGTTCGGGCATGGCGAAGCGGAAGAGGACGAACGGACCGTACGTGCCGGGGTGATGGCCGGACGCGAACTCCGCGATCTGCAGGGTGACGTTCGGCGACTCGGACGCTTCGAGCAGCCGGTCGAGCTGGTCGCGCATCACCTCGGGCCCGTGACCGACCGGTCGGCGGAGAACCGTCTCGTCCATGATCACCCAGAACTTGGGGGCGTCCTCCCTGGTCAACAGGGACTGACGCTCCATCCGGAGGGCTACATGGCGCTCGATCTCCTCGGCATCGCTGCCGCCGACCGCCCCGCTGCGCAGAATGGCACGGGCGTACTCCTCGGTCTGCAGCAGACCGGGGACGAACTGGGGTTCGTAGGCCCGGATGAGGCTCGCGGCCCCCTCCAGGCTCACGTACATGGAGAACCAGCCGGGCAGCACGTCGTGGAACCGCTGCCACCAGCCGGGGAGGTTGGCCTCCTCCGCGAGGGCGACGAAGCCCTCCGCCTCGGAGTCCGTGATGCCGTACGCCTTGAGCAGCAGCTGGACGTACGGGATCTTCAGCGCGACCTCGGCGGTCTCCATGCGCCGCACGGTGGCCGGGGCCACCCGGAGGATCTTGGCGGCCTCCTCCCGCTTCAGGCCGGCCCGCTCCCGAAGGTCCTGCAGACGCCTGCCGAGAACGACCTGTCCGACCGTGGGGGCGGACCGCGGCTCACTCACTCCTGACCTCCCCGACGCACTGTTTCGACGAGTGTGCCACGAAGCCAGTCCAGAGAGAACAGCGCACTCTGCAATTTTCAGAGTGCCACTTGCCAAGTGTCCGAGTCAGGAGGACAGTGTTCCGGTGAACCAGTACACGCTGCCTCCGCGCGCTCGCGCCCGGCGGAAGCGCCGTACGGCAGTCCTGCCCACTGTTGTGAGGAACCGGTCGTGGCTTCTGGTAACGCGCAGCCTTCAGGTCTCATGAGCCCTCGAGTCACGGCCCCGCGCCCTCAGCCCCGCACCGACGCCTCCGTGCGCCGTTTCGCCTTCGAACTCCCCGCCCGCACCGAATCGGTGGGCCGCGCCCGCCGCCTCGCGGAGGAACGGCTCATCCTCTGGGGCTGCGGCCCCGGCATACGCGACACGGTCGCGCTCCTCGTCTCCGAACTCGTCACCAACGCCGTCCTGCACACCGCGAGCCTCCGCGTGGTCTGCGAGCTGCGCGAGGGCGAGGAGAAGCTGCGCATAGCCGTACGCGACGAGGGCGGCCCGGCCGGGCCGCGCATCCGCGACTGCGGCGCCGAGGAACGCGGCCGCGGCCTCCTCATCGTCGACGCGCTCTGCAGCTCCTGGGGCGCCGAGCGCACCGGTCAGGGCACGTCCCAGATCGTCTGGGCGGAGCTCGCCCACGGCATGGGGGAACCGTGCTGAAGTCCGTGACGACCCTGCTGCTCCCCCGCAGCCGCCGCTCCTCCGAGGACCCCGCCGCTCCCGGCACGGTCCCCCTCCGCTCCCCCGCGCTCGGCGGCACCCGGCTGACCGTCCCCGGCGGCCTGCGCGCCGGCCTCGGCCGCGACGCGGTCGGCGTCCCCGCCCGCTTCGGCTTCCGCATCCTGTCCCGGCTGCCCGCCAAGGGCTGCGTCTACGCCGACAGCGACTGGTGGTGGTGGCTGGTCCCGGCCGGCTCCGACCACGACGTCACCTGGCCGCTGCCCGCCTGCTACGCCCCGGGCGCCGAGATCCCCGACCGGGGCCCCCGGCTGATCCACCACCCCGACGGGGACTCCCCGTACACGCCGCCGATCCCGCTCTACCTCCTGGTCTGCCAGCTGACGGGCACGGCCCCCTCCTGGTCGCCGCCCCCGGTGGGCAGCACGCTCTGAGAGCGCCGCGGTCCCGGAAGCCGGGCGGTCACCGCTCCGGGCGCCGGTCACCGTGACCGTACGGCTCCGAGCGCATAGGCTCGGGCCATGTTCACCCCGCAGGGCCCCAGCCTCCGCGAGTTGACCCGGCAGGCGCTCAGCTCCGTCGAGCACGGTTACGACCTGCTCGCCGACAAGTTCGACGCCACCCCCTTCCGCACCCCGGACCGGCTCCTCGACCCGGTGACCCGCACCCTGGAAGAGCTCGGTCCGTTCGACACGGGGCTCGACGTCTGCTGCGGCACCGGCGCGGGGCTCTCCGTCCTGCGGTCGGTGTGCGCGGGCCGGGTCGCGGGAGTCGACCTCAGTACGGGCATGCTGCGGCGGGCCCGCCGCGCCCACCCCGCCGCCACCCTTGTCCGGGCCGACGCGCTGGCCCTCCCCTTCGCACCGGTCTTCGACCTCGCGGTCAGCTTCGGCGCCTTCGGCCACTTCCTCCCGGACGCGCAGCGCACCCTGTTCACGCAGGTCCACGCCGCGCTGCGCCCCGGCGGCACCTTCGCCTTCCCGCTCCCCGCGCCGCCTCCGGTGGGCTCCCGCCCCTATTGGACGCTGTGGGGCTTCGACGCGGTCATGCGGGTCAGGAACGCCCTGTGGCGTCCGCCGTTCGTCATGTACTACCGCACCTTCCGCCTCGCGGACGTCGTCGCCCGCCTGGAGGACGCGGGCTTCACCGTCTCCCTCACCCCGCTGGACGCGCTGGGCCGCCGCCCGGACGGCAGCCCGAACTGCCGCCTGGTCGTGGCCCGCAAGCCCTGAGGCCGCCGAAGGCCCCGGTCGCGGTCAGGGCACCGGCCCGCTCCAGAAGGCGGCGTCCCGCTCGACGTCGACCCGCACCTCGACGTCGAGGACGGGCTGCGCGGCGGCCGGCAGGTCGAAGCCGTACGCGGCGACGGCCTGCCGTCCCGGCAGCACGGAGCCGCTCAGCCCGAGGTTCTCGTGCGGCTCCACGTCGAAGACCCGGGCGGCCTCCCGCCCGTCGCCGCCCCGTCCGTACACCTGCGCGAGGTCGAGCCGCAGCGGGGTCTCCGTCCCGTTGCGCACCGTGATCTCCACGGTCACCGCGGTGTTCCCCGGCGTGTGACCGGCGGCCGCGGCCGAGGGGGTGAACCGGACGGGTGCCGAGACCGTGACCTCGACGCCGTCCTCGTACCGCTGCGTCCGGCCGAAGGCGTGCGCCCCGGTGTCCGCGGCGGGGCTCTCCGCCGTCGGCCGCCCGGTCCGCGTGGGCGCCGTGGCGCCCGCGGAGTCCGGCTGCGCCGAGGAACCGGTGGCCGCTCCCCCGCCGCCGTCCTTCCGCGTACCGACCAGGAGCCCGGCGATGCCCGTCGCGAGGACGAGGACCCCGATCACGACGAGGACGAGCGGCCGCCACCGGCTGCGCCGCGGCCGCTCCGGCGGGTGCTGCCCCCGCAGCGGGCCGGAGGGCGGCCCGTCCGCCGGGGGCCCACCGCCCCACGACGCTCCCCCTGGTCTCCTGCCGTCATCGGCCATGACTGCCTCCGCCGTTCGCCGGGGCGACGCATGATCGTCCAGGGTAGGCCGGGGCGGCGCGGCCCGCGCGCCGAGGAGCGAACGAGAAATGCCGGTCGATCAGTGATCGACCGGCATTTCTGCTGGTGTCCGAGGGGGGACTTGAACCCCCACGCCCGATAAAGGGCACTAGCACCTCAAGCTAGCGCGTCTGCCATTCCGCCACCCGGACGGGGTGTGTGTCGCGCCGGGGTGTTCCCCCTGGCGACACGGATAACTCTACCAGGGGTTCGCGGTGGCTTTCACCAGCGTTTTCCCCGGTGACAGGGGGGAGCCCGACGCCCCCCGACGCCGGCTCCGTGCGGTCACCCTGACAAGCGGCGGGTGGTCCAGGCCAATCATTCGGCGGGAGTACGTCAGGTCCGGGCGGCGCCGGGCGTCAGCGGACCCCGGTGAGGCGGGCGGAGACCACGACGTTGCCCTGGTAGCCGGTCTCGCGGGAGAAGGGGCCGCCGCAGGTGATGAGGCGGAGCTCCGGGCGGCCCGCGTCCCCGTAGACCCGGGCGGCCGGGAAGCGGTCCTTGGGGACGACCTCGACGCCGTAGACGGTGAAGACGGCGGTACGGCCGTCGCGGCGGGCGACCTCCACGCGGTGGCCCTTGGCGAGGGCACCGAGGTCGTAGAAGACGGCCGGGCCGAACGGGGTGTCGACGTGGCCGACGACGACGGCGGTGCCGCGTTCACCGGGGGTGACGGAGCCGGTGAACCAGCCGGCGAGGTGGTCCTCCTCCGGGGGCGGCGCCTCGATCCAGCCGTCGGCGTCCAGGCCGGTCTTCGCCACGGGCGCGTCGACCCGGACGGACGGGATCCGGACGCGGACCGGGGAGGAGGCGGGCAGCGGGTCGGCGAGGGCGGTGGCGGCGAGGGCCCCGGTGCCTTCGGTGCCGAGCCGGTCGGGGGCCGCGGCCGCCAGGGGCTGCGGGGGCCCGGCCGGGTCGAGGCCGGCAGCGCCGCCGCGCACGAGGTGCACCCCGACGAGCAGGGCGACGAGGACGAGGCCCCAGGCCCCGTGCCGGCCGGTGCCGGCGGGCCCGCCGGCCTCGTTGGTCGACGACTCGCGCACGTACGCCCTCCTCGGCGCCCGTGGGGCGGCGCCCGCGGCGGGGCGCGCCCCCGGTGTGGCGCCCCTCCGCCCCGGACCTCGTCACACCGGGGCGGAGGGGCCGTTCTTCGGCCCCGGTCCCGGGGTCAGGCGCGGCCGTCGGCGCCGCGGCGGCGGGTGAGGACGACGGCGGCGCCGAGCGCGCCGGCGATCAGGGCGGCGCCGGTGACCAGCTCGGTGGCGCCGAGGTCCTCGGAGGCGGCCGGGCCGCCGTAGCCGGCCTTCACGCCCTTGTGGGCGCCGGGCGGCATGCCGGAGCCCTCGCCGGGGCCCTCGCCGGTGTCGGGGCGCGGGTGCGGGGCGCCGCCGGACGCGATGGTCAGCGTGGTCGTGCCGCGCTCGCCCTTGCAGTCGAAGGCGATCTCGTACTGGGCGCCGACCTTGGCCTCGACGTCGACGGTGGCGGTGCCGGGGCGGCCCTCGGTGAGGGTGACCGTGTCGAAGACGCCCGAGGTGACGGTCACGGACGGCACCTCGCAGCCGTCGGACGCGAGGGTGACGGTCCCGCCGGGGGCGATGGTCGCGGGGGTGACGGAGAAGCCGAACGACGTGACGTCGTGGTTCCCGCCGTCGCCGCTGCCGCCGCCCTCGCCGGTGCCCTCGCCTTCGCCCTCGGCCGCGGATGCCGTCGGCGCGGCGAGGACCAGGGCGGCCGCGGAGAGCAGGGCGGCGGAAGCGACACGTATCGCGCGCATGGCGGTCCTCCAGATCGCGCGAGGGTGCGGGGCACGGAGCCGTTCCGTACCGGGCGGTGCGGCGACCCTCGCCGCGATCGAAGCTAGGCCCGCCCCCGGCCCGCCGCCACCGGGCTCCGCCGAACGGGGCGCGCCGCGGCCGTCAGGGGACGCGGACCACCTGACCGGCGTACGAGAGGTTGCCGCCGAAGCCGAAGAGGAGGACGGGCGCGCCGGAGGCGAGTTCGCCGCGCTCGACGAGCTTGGCGAGGGCCATGGGGATCGAGGCGGCTGAGGTGTTGCCGGAGTCGACGACGTCCCGGGCGACGACCGCGTTGACGGCGCCGATCTTGGCGGCGAGCGGCTCGATGATCCGCAGGTTGGCCTGGTGGAGCACGACGCCGGCGAGCTCCTCGGGCGCGACGCCGCCGCGCGCGCAGGCCTCCCGGGCGAGGGCGGGGAGCTGCTGGGTGGCCCAGCGGTAGACGCTCTGGCCCTCCTGGGCGAAGCGCGGCGGGGTGCCCTCGATGCGGACGGCGTGGCCCATCTCGGGGACGGAGCCCCACAGGACGGGGCCGATGGCGCCGGTGTCCGTCTCGGTGGCCTCGACGACGACGGCGCCCGCGCCGTCGCCGACGAGGACGCAGGTGGTCCGGTCCGTCCAGTCGGTGACGTCGGTCATCTTGTCGGCGCCGATGACGAGGGCGCGGCGGGCGGCCCCGGCGCGGACGGTGTGGTCGGCGGTGGCCAGGGCGTGCGTGAATCCGGCGCAGACGACGTTGAGGTCGAGGGTGGCGGGCGAAGCCATGCCGAGGCGGGCGGCGACCCGGGCGGCGGTGTTGGGCGAGCGGTCGATCGCCGTGGAGGTCGCGACGAGGACGAGGTCGACGTCGGCGGCGGTGAGGCCCGCGGCGGCGAGGGCCTTCCCGGCGGCGTGCGCGGCGAGTTCGTCGACGGGCTCCTCGGGGCCGGCGACGTGGCGGGTGCGGATGCCGACCCGGGAGGTGATCCACGCGTCGTCGGTCTCGACGATCTCGGCGAGGTCGTGGTTGGTGAGCACCTTGGCGGGCTGGTAGTGCCCGAGCCCCGAGATGCGAGTGCCCGTCATGCCCGGGACCCCCTAGGTGAATCGTTCGTCCGGCAGGAACCACCCAGTCTTGCCAGCGACTGATCGGTAACCGGTGACGTAAACCACCAAGATTCCCCCGAATCGGTTGGCCGACCGCGACAAGGCCCGTGCGCCGCCCCGGCTCGCCGGGTGGGGGGGCGGAAGGAGGAGAATGGGCGCTCGGATTCCGGTACGGGGAGAGAGAGGGGTGCGTGGGATGGGACGGGTCACCGAGCGACGGCGTGTCGTGCGGATCCGGGGCGGGGCGGTGAACACCCGGCCGGACACGCTGGTCGCCGAGGAGCCGCTGGAGATCCGGCTGAACGGCCGCCCGATCGCGATCACGATGCGGACCCCGGGCGACGACTTCGCCCTCGCGGCCGGGTTCCTGGTGAGCGAGGGGGTGTTCGCCGCCGCTTCCGACGTGCGGAACATCCTGTACTGCGCGGGGGCGACGGCCGAGGGCGTCAACACGTACAACGTGGTGGACGTGCAGTCGGCCCCGGGCGTGAGGATCCCCGACATCTCCCTGGAGCGGAACGTCTACACCACCTCGTCCTGCGGGCTGTGCGGCAAGGCGAGCCTGGACGCGGTCCGTACGACCGCCCGGTTCCCGATCGCCGACGCTCCCCCGCTGCGGCTGACGCCCGCGGTGCTCGCCGCCCTTCCGGACCGGCTGCGGGCGGCGCAGCGGGTCTTCGACTCGACCGGCGGGCTGCACGCGGCGGCGCTGTTCACGGAGGACGGCGAGCTGCTGGACGTGCAGGAGGACGTGGGCCGGCACAACGCCGTGGACAAGCTGGTGGGGCGGGCGCTGCGGGAGGGGCTGCTGCCGCTGAGCCGGGCGGTGCTCCTGGTGTCGGGGCGGGCCTCCTTCGAACTGGCGCAGAAGGCCGTCATGGCGGGGATCCCGGTGCTCGCCGCGGTCTCCGCGCCGTCCTCGCTCGCCGTGGACCTGGCGGCGGAGACGGGGATGACGCTGGTCGGCTTCCTGCGCGGGGCCGACATGAACGTGTACGCGGGAGAGCACCGGATCGCGCTCTGAGCGGTCCTCGCCGGAGCGTCAGTTCTTCGGCGGGTCGATCATCTGGAGGGTGAGCGCCTCCGGGGGCGGGGCGATGCCGGGGCCGCCCGCCTCCGTCCAGGCGAGGATGGCGTCGAGCGAGTCGTCGTCCAGGGTGAAGCCGATCCAGGCGGCCCGGCCGCCGCGCCGTCGGCCTTCGGTGGAGGGCTGGACCACGACGACGTTGCCCTGCGCGCAGGGGCCGAGGCAGTCGCTCGTACGGACGGAGAGCCGGCCGCCGGAGCGCGCGGCGGCCTCCCGGAGGCGGTCCAGCTGCCCGGCGTGGTCGGTGCCGGGGTTCTTGCGGGCGTCGCCGCAGCAGCAGCCGCGGCAGACGACGAGGGAGCAGGGGCGGGCTCCGTAGCGTATGGGGACGCGGGTCGCACCGAGGGGGCGGCTCTGACGGGTCATGGGGCCACGGTATCCGCCCGGATGATCAGCGCGGGACGGGCGGGGTTCCCGGGGCCGCCGGTGCGGGTGAGGTGGCCGGTTCCGGCGCCTGCGTGGGCGCGGGGGCGGAGGCGAGGGGGGCGTCCTCGTCGCGGGAGCGGCGTGTGGCGAGGACCGCGCAGACCATCAGCTGCATCTGGTGGAAGAGCATCAGGGGCAGCACCGCCAGGGAGGCCTGGGCGCCGAAGAGGACGCTCGCCATCGGCAGCCCGGCCGCCAGGCTCTTCTTCGAACCGGCGAACTGGACGGCGATCCGGTCGGCCCGGCCGAAGCCGAGCCGCTTCGCGCCGTACCAGGTCAGTGTCAGCATCACCGCCAGCAGCACCGCCTCGACGGCGAGGAGCAGGCCGAGCCGGGCCGGGGTCACGAGCTGCCAGACGCCGGCGTTCATGCCCTCACTGAAGGCGGTGTAGACGACGAGCAGGATCGAGCCGCGGTCGACGTACCCGAGGACCTTCTTGTGACGGGTGACGAATCCGCCGATCCAGCGGCGCAGCACCTGCCCGGCGAGGAAGGGGACGAGCAGCTGGAACACGATCCCGAGCAGGGAGTCGGCGGAGAGGCCGCCGGTGCTGCCGCCGAGGAGGAGCGCCGCGAGCAGGGGCGTGAGGACGATGCCCGCGAGGGAGGAGAAGGAGCCCGCGCAGATCGCGGCGGGCACGTTGCCCCGGGCGATCGAGGTGAAGGCGATGGAGGACTGGATGGTGGAGGGGACGAGGCAGAGGAAGAGGAGGCCCTGAGCGAGGGACGGGGTGAGGACGGTGGGCGCGAGGCCCTGGGCGGCGAGGCCGAGGAGCGGGAAGAGGAGGAAGGTGCAGGCGAGGACGGTGAGGTGGAGCCGCCAGTGGCGCAGGCCGTCGAGCGCCTCGCGGGTGGAGAGCCGCGCGCCGTAGAGGAAGAAGAGGAGGGCGACGGCCCCGGTGGAGGCGCCTTCCGCGACGGTGGCCGCCGGGCCGGAGGCGGGAAGCAGGGCGGCGAGGCCGACCGTGGCGAGGAGGGCGAGGACGTAGCCGTCGACCGGCAGCCGGGCGGGCAGGAAGCGCGGGCGGCCGGGGGCCGCGGGGCCGGCGGTGCGGGTGCGGGGAGTACGGCGGGTGACGCGGGGGCGGTTGGTGCGGGGGCGGTTGGTGCGGGGGGTCATGGGCTCCACTGCTCCGTGGGGTGGTCGCGCTCCCCCATCCTGCGGCATCGCCCGGATCGCACGGAACCCGCCCCTCCGGGGCTGAGGGGGCGCGGCGGGCCCGGTGCGTGCCGGGCCCGTACAGATTCCGTGGAGATTGGCGCCCCGGAGGACGTACCGGTCGGTCGGGAACGGGCCCGGCACTGCTCCGACTTGATCCGTTCACCCACCCTGACCTGTGGGAACACGGATTGTCCCGGCTTGGTGAAGGCCCTCCCGCCGCGCTGGCGGGTGGGGTACCGTCACCCGCGCCGTACGGAGAGCGACAACGGCCCCTTTCAGCCATCGAGCCGTCGAGGGAGGAGCAGGTCAGTGCGCGAGTTCACGGTGCCGCCCGTCGAGGCGGCCCCCCTGGTCGGCGGTCTTGCGGACGCCGTGTTCGACCACGCCCTCGCGACGCCCGGGCGGATCGCGCTCGGCCGCAAGGGCTCCGACGGCGTGTGGCGGGACGTGACGTCGGCGCGGTTCAGGGACGAGGTCCTCGGCCTCGCCAAGGGGCTGATCGCCCAGGGCGTGCGGTTCGGCGACCGGGTCGCGATCATGTCCCGCACCCGCTACGAGTGGACGCTCTTCGACTTCGCGCTCTGGACGATCGGCGCGCAGCCCGTGCCCGTCTATCCGACCTCCTCCGCCGAGCAGGTGTTCTGGATGCTCCACGACGCCGAGGTCACGGCGTGCGTCGTGGAGCACGAGGACCACGCGATGACGATCGGCTCGGTGGTCGACCGGCTGCCCCGGCTCCAGCGGCTGTGGCAGCTGGACGCGGGGGCGGTGGCCGAGCTGACGGAGGCCGGGGCCGGGATCGACGAGGACGTGGTGCACCGGCACCGGCGGGCGGTGACGCCGGACTCGGTGGCCACGGTGATCTACACCTCGGGCACGACCGGGCGCCCGAAGGGCTGTGTGATCACCCACGCGAACTTCATGTTCGAGTCGGACATGCTGATCGGCCGCTGGGAGCCGGTCTTCCACTCGCGGCCGGGCGACGAGGCCGCCACGCTGCTCTTCCTGCCGCTCGCGCACGTCTTCGGCCGGATGGTGGAGGTCGCGGCGGTGCGCGGCGGGGTCAAGCTGGGCCACCAGCCGGTGATGACCGCCGCCGAACTGCTGCCGGACCTGGCGGCGTTCCGGCCGAGCTTCGTCCTCGCCGTCCCGTACATCTTCGAGAAGGTCTTCCACGCCGCGCGCCGCAAGGCGGAGAGCGAGGGACGGGTCGGTGCGTTCGACAAGGCCGTGGACGTGGCCGTCCGGTACGCCGAGGCCCTGGAGCACAAGGCGTTCGGCCTCGGCCCTGGGCCGTCGGCGGCGCTGCGCGTGCAGCACCAGTTCTTCGAGAAGACGGTGTACGTGAAGGTCCGCGAGTCCCTGGGCGGCCGGGTCCGGCACGCGATGTCGGGCGGCTCGGCCATGGACCGCAGGACCGGCCTGTTCTTCGCGGGCGCGGGCGTCACGGTCTACGAGGGGTACGGCCTCACGGAGTCCTCGGCCGCCGCCACCGCGAACCCGCCCGGGCGCGTCAAGTACGGCACGGTCGGGCAGCCCGTTCCGGGGACGACGGTGCACATCGCGGAGGACGGCGAGGTGTGGCTGCACGGCGGCCAGGTCTTCTCCGGCTACCTCGGCGACCCGGAGGCGACGGCGGCCGTCCTCAACGACGGCTGGCTCGCCACCGGCGACCTGGGGGCGCTCGACGAGGACGGCTATCTGACGATCACCGGCCGGAAGAAGGAGATCCTGGTGACCTCGGGCGGCAAGAGCGTCGCCCCCTCGGGCCTGGAGGAGCGGGTGCGGGCGCATCCGCTGATCGCCCAGTGCATCGTGGTCGGCAACGACCGCCCGTACGTGGCGGCCCTGGTGACGCTCGACCAGGAGGCGGTGGAACACTGGCTCGCGATGCAGGGGCGGCCGCCGCTCGCCCCCGCCGAGCTGGTGCGCGATCCCTCGCTGGAGACGGAGATCCGGCGGGGGGTGATCGCGGCCAACACGCTCGTCTCGCAGGCGGAGTCGATCCGCACCTTCCGCATCCTGGCGCATCCCTTCAGCGAGGAGCACGGGCTGCTCACGCCCTCCCTGAAGCTGAAGCGGAAGGCTATCGAACGGGCGTACGCGGCGGAGGTCGACGCGCTGTACGGCTGACCGGCGTCCGGCCGGGTGCGGCGGGGCGGGTCCCCTGCGGGTCGGGTACGCCTGGTCGGGTACGGATGGCCGGGTTCGGTCTTGTCCGTGCGTGCGGAATGCGGGGCGGGGGTCGATCGTTGAGGCTGAGGGAGAGGCGTGTCCCGAGTCCGCAGGGGCGGGCGCGCGTCCCCGTACGACCGCGACGACGTAAGGAACCTTCCCACGTGAGCACGGACAGCAAGGTCCCCTCGATCAACCTGAACAACGGCGTCCGGATGCCGCAGCTCGGCTTCGGTGTCTGGCAGGTGCCGGACGACGAGGCGGAGACGGCGGTGGCCGTCGCCCTGGAGGCCGGGTACCGCTCGATCGACACGGCGGCGATCTACCAGAACGAGCGCGGCACGGGCCGCGCCGTGGCCGCCTCCGGCATCCCCCGCGAGGACCTGTTCGTCACCACCAAACTGTGGAACAGCGAGCAGGGTCACGACGCGACGCTCCGCGCCTTCGACGCCTCGCTCGACAAGCTCGGCCTCGACTACGTCGACCTGTACCTGATCCACTGGCCGGTGCCGGCCAAGGACGCGTACGTCGACACGTACCGGGCGTTCGAGAAGATCCTGGCCGACGGGCGCGCCAAGGCGATCGGCGTCTCCAACTTCCTGCCGGAGCACCTGAAGCGGCTGATCGGCGAGACGTCCGTCGTGCCGGCCGTGAACCAGATCGAACTGCACCCGCAGCTCGCGCAGGGGGCCGCGCGCGAGGTGCACGCCCGGCACGGCATCGCGACCGAGGCCTGGTCGCCGCTCGGCCAGGGCCGCGGGCTCCTGGAGGTCCCGGCGATCGTCGCGATCGCGCGGAAGCACGAGCGGACTCCGGCCCAGGTGGTGCTGCGCTGGCACCTCCAGCTCGGGAACGTCGTGATCCCGAAGTCCGTGACCCCCTCGCGCATCCGCGAGAACATCGACGTCTTCGACTTCGAGCTGGACGCCGAGGACCTGGCCGCGATCGCCGCGCTCGACGAGGGCCGTCGCCTGGGCCCGGACCCGGCCGAGTTCAGCGCCGGCGCCTGACGGCGCGGCGGTGAGGAAGGACCCCGGTGCCGCGCTCGCGGCCGGCACCGGGGCCTTCGTGTCGTCATGTCGTACGGACGAGAGAGGGGTACGGGTGTGGGTGCGAGTACGGGGGGCGGGGCGCCGACGCCGGTGGCGAAGGGGCTCTACCGGGTGCGGAACGTGGCGAGCGGGCTGCTCCTCGAGGTGTACAAAGGGTCCTCGCGCAGCGGGGCCAACGTCCAGCAGGGCACCGAGAACGGCACGCCGGGGCAGCAGTGGCACATCGTGCCCGTACCGAACGGCGGGGGCCTCTACCACCTGGTGAACGCGGCCAGCGGGAAGCGGCTCGACGTCGCCAACGCCTCCACGGAGAACGGCGCCAACGTCCAGCAGTGGAAGGCGAACAACTTCGGCGCGCAGGAGTGGATCATCGAGCGGGATCTCCAGTCGCCTGACACGGTCGCGCTGGTGAGCTTCATCAGCGGGCTGCTCCTGGAGGTCGCCGAGGAGTCGAAGGAGGACGGCGGCAACGTGCGGCAGTGGGAGGACACCGACTCCCCGTTCCAGTGGTGGCAGCTGGAGCCGGTGTCCTGATCGTCGGCGGCGGGTGAGCCTGCGGGGCGCCGCCGGGTCATCCCCTGCGGGCGGCGTGCACCGTACGGGCCGTCAGGTGGAACAGATCGGGGCGGCGGTGCAGCGACTGCTCGTCGGCCGGGTCGAGGAGCCGGTCCAGGGTCGCCCGGTCCTCCGTGTCGAGCGCGCCGGCGAGGAACTCGCGCAGGCGGCCGAAGTGGCTGACGGCCAGCTCCCTGACGCCCGCCGGGACGGGCGCGGGAACGTCGGTCAGGAAGGTGCGGGTGCCGGCCGGGGTGAGGCCGACCGAGGCGAGCAGCGCCCGCCAGTCCTCCGCCTCGCCCTTGGAGCCGGGCAGCTCGGCGCGCATCTGCGCGAACCGGTCGGCGTTCAGGGCGTCCAGCCGGGCCTCCAGGCCGGGCCGGCCCCAGCCGAGGTCCCTGGGCAGGTGCCGGGTGGGCAGCCCGCCCTCGACGAGGGCGACGGTGCCACCGGGGCGGAGCAGGGCGGCGAACTCGGCGAGCGCGGCCCGCTGGTCCCCGATGTGGTGCAGGGAGTTGCCCGCCCAGATCAGGTCGGCCTCGCCCAGGGTGCCGATGTCGTCGGGGAGTTCGGCGTGGCGGGCGGAGACGCGGGCGCCGAGCCCGCGGGCCCCGGCGCGGGCGAGGGCGCGGTCGAGGAGTTCGGTGGCCCCGTCGACGGCGACCGCCTCGGCGGCCGGGAACGCCTCGGCGAGCAGGGCGGTGACGACGCCCGGGCCGCTGCCGATGTCGAGGATCCGGCGGACGCCGTCCCGCGGGCCGAGCGTGCCCACCCAGGCGGCGGCCTCGGCGTAGGCGGAGCTCGCGAGCTCGGCCTCGCGCTCCAGGTGCGCGGCCAGCTCGTTCCAGTCGGGTTGGGTGCCGCCGTGGTGCGGGTGGTGGTGGTGCTTGTCGGTGTGCTGATGGGCGTGGGCGTGGGCGTCCGAGGGCATGTGCGCGGGCGCGGGGCGGGAGTCGCGATGCTGGGTCATGGCTCCAGCGTGCGACCGGACGTTCCGGATCGCCAGAAATGTTGCCGGTACGGCAAAAGGAAGGTCGGCTCAGCCGTAGCGCGCGGCCAGGGTCCGTACGGTGGCGGCGATCCGGTTCCGCAGCTCCACCGGGGCCAGGACCTCCACGTCCGCGCCGAGCGCGAGCAAGGTGTCGTGGGCGTGCTCCGTCGACTCGACGGGGAGCGTGGCGCGGGTCCAGCCGTCGCCGTCCGGGGTGCCGGTCTCGGCGAGGGCACGCGCGGCGGCGCCGGTGAGGCGCGCCGCCCCGCGCGCGGAGAGCCGGACGACCGCCTCGCCGCGGTGCAGCCGGGCGTGGAAGTCGCTCTGGCTCGCCCGCCAGTGGGCGGCGAGGTCGAAGTCCGCCGGGACCGGAGCCTCTTCGTCGGTGACGGTGAGCGCGAGGATCTGGTCGACCCGAAAGGTGCGGGGCGCCCCGACGCCGGTCGCGGCGGCACCGGGGGGAGCGGCGGGAGCCGCAGGCGCCGGGACTGAGGCCGGGGCCCGGACGTCGGCCGGGGCCTCGGCCGGGACCGGACCCTCGGCCGGGCCCTCCGCCCGAGCCGGGGCCGGGGCCGGGGCCGCGACGAGGTACCAGCGGCCCGCCTTCAGGACGAGGCCGTACGGGAGCAGTCGGCGGTCGACGTCGGTCGGCTCCTTCCAGCGGCGGTAGCGGACCTGAAGGATCCGCCCGTTCCGTACGGCCTCGGCGACCTCCGGGAGGAACGGCGCCGCCGCCGGCCCCGCGTCCTCCGCGTACCAGCCGGGGGCGTCGATGTGGAAGCGGGCCCGCAGCCGGTCGACGTGCTCGCGCAGCGGGGCGGGCAGGGCGGCCCGCAGCTTCAGCTGGGCGTCCACGAAGTGCGCGCCCAGGCCGAGCCCTTCGGCCGCGCCCGGCATCCCGGCGAGGACGAGCGCCTCCGCCTCGCGCGTGAACAGTTCGGTGAGGCGGTGGCGGTGCCCGGCGAGGAGCCGGTAGCCGCCGCGGTGCCCGGCGTCCCCGTAGAGCGGGACGCCCGCCGCGTGCAGGGACTCGACGTCCCGGTAGACGGTGCGCACGGAGACCTCCAGCTCGGCCGCCAGTTCGGCGGCGGTCATCCGGTGCCGGGTCCCGAGGAGCAGCAGGATCGAGAGGAGACGGCTGGACTTCACTGACACAAGGTGTCAGTGAAGTCTTCCTACAGTCCAGCCATGGCTTTCGCAGAGAAGAACCTCCTCGCGCTGCCGCCGGTCGAGATCGGCGGCCGGCACCTCAAGCGCTACCACGTCTCCGCCGGTCCCGCCGGGATCGAACCCGAGGTGGAGCGGGCCGCGTACGCCCTGCTCCCCGCACTCCTTCCCGAGCCGGACGGCACCCCTCCGGCGGGCTTCGTGGTGCTGCACCGGGGCGCCGACAGCGGCGCGTACCTCAACGTGTACAGCTGGGTCTGGGACAACGTCCTCCAGTTCACCGGCGCCGCCGCCGGCCAGGCCGCGCTCGGCTGCCCGGACACCGATCCGGCCCACTTCGTGCGCGTCGACCGTTCCTGGATCGGCTGTGTCTGGGAGCTGGCGCCGTACGGGCACGAGCGGAGCGCCTGGGTGCGCCACGTGCTGACTCCGGCCGCCCCGGACCTGCCCGGCTATCTCGCGGACGCGCTGCGCACCGGCACGACGGAGGTGACGGCGTGACGCCCCGGGACGCGGGGGCGACGGTGGAGGGGCGGCACGGGTTCGCGTTCCTCGACGGCCCGTGGCACGTCCGCAACCGGCGGCTCGTCGACTTCCTCGATCCGGCGAGCGGCTGGGAGGAGTTCGACGGCCACACGTCGGGACGTCTGCACTGGGGCGGCGGGGCGCACGTGGACGAGATCACGTTCCCCTCGCGCGGCTACAGCGGGATCACGGACCGGGCGGCACGCTGGGAGCAGGCGTTCGCGCCCGAGGGGTCCGGGGAGTGGGTGACGAACTGGGTGATGGACTTCAGCCGCGCTTGACCCAGCAGGCCAGGGGGTGGCTCGGGCCGGGACCGTCCTGGTCGGCGGTCCGTGGTCGCGGCGTCGGCGCCGTACACGCGGAGCCCGGGCCGGACGAGCCGTTCGGTGACGAGGCCGGTGCCGCAGGCGAGGTCGAGGAGGGTGCGCGCGGCGGGCGGCACGAGCCGCAGCACCCCGGCGGCCGCCGCGTCCGCGCGGGGCACCCCGCCCCTGGGTCTCGTCGTACCGCGCGGCCTCGGCCTCGTCGTCGGGCATGGTCCTGGTGGTGGTCTCCCCCTGGGCGTCGTGTCAGTGCGCGCCGTGGCCGGGGGCGATGCGTTCGACGCGTTCGGCGAGGGTGAAGTCCTTCTCGGTGACGGCGCCGCCCGCGGAGTGCGTGTGCACGGACAGGGTCACCGAGTCGTATCCGAGGGTCAGGTCGGAGTGGTGGTCGAGCTCCTGCTGGAGCTGGGCCACGTGCACGACGAGGGCGGTCGCGGCGAAGTGGTCCGCGAGCCGGTAGGAGCGGGTGAGGCGGTCGTCCTCGACGGACCAGCCGGGGAGTTCCCGCAGGCGGTCCTCGATCTCCTTCTGCGACAGCGGCTGTGTGGACACGCGGTGCTCCCTCCGGTCGGGCGGTGCGGGGTGGGCCCCGGCGTGGCGGGTCGGGGCGGGCGGACAGGGCGCCACGGGAGGTAGCTACCCGGGTCTCCCTCTGGGATACCGTCTGGCCATGACAACTGTCGTGAGCGACACGGGCGTGGGGCCGCTGCTGCGCGGATGGCGCGAGCAGCGGCGGTTGAGCCAGCTGGAGCTGGCGCTGCGCGCGGATTCGTCCGCGCGGCACATCTCCTTCGTCGAGACGGGCCGTTCGCGGCCGAGCGAGGACATGGTCCTGCGGCTCGCGGAGCACCTGGAGGTGCCGGTGCGGGAGCGGAACGCGCTGCTGCTCGCCGCCGGGTACGCCCCCCGGTACGCCGAGTCGCCGCTCGACGCCCCGAACCTGGAGACGCTGCGCTGGGGCATCCAGCAGCTGCTCGACGGGTACGAGCCGTATCCGGCGCTCGTGGTGGAAGGCACGTACACGGTGGTGGCGGCCAACAAGGGCATCGGGCTGCTGCTCGACGGGCTGCCGGAGCACCTGCTGACCCCGCCGATGAACGCGATGCGGATCACCCTGCACCCGGAGGGCCTCGCGCCGCGGATCCGGAACCTGCGGGAGTGGCGCGGTCACCTCCTGGCCCAGATGGACCGTCAGATCGCCCTGGCCCGTTCGGAGCAACTGCGCACGCTGTACGAGGAGGTGGCGGCCTATCCGCTGCCGGAGGAGGTCGGCCCGGAGGACCGGCCGGACGCGGAGCCGTATCCGTACTTCGCGCTGCCGCTGCGCATCGAGCACGACGGGCGGGTGCTGTCCTTCGTGTCGTCGATCTCGACGTTCAACACTCCGATGGACGTGACCGTCGCCGAGCTGGCCATCGAGACGTTCCTCCCGGCCGACCCGGAGACGGTCGCGTACCTGCGTTCTCTCAACGGCTGACGGAGGCGGCCCGCAGGGCGGCCCACTGGAGTCCGGCGAAGCCCGCGACGGTGGCCGCCTGCGTCGGGGTCCACAGGAGCCCGGCGGTGGTGGGCTCCAGCCAGGCGACGAGGGCGACGACGCTGAGCACGGCCCACAGGACGTTGGCGTCGACGACGAGCTTGACGGCGAGGGCCGGGGGCTGCGGGCGGCTCGCCAGCCAGGCGACGCCCGCGGCGAAGGCGGTGAGGAAGAGACCGAGTCCGAGGAGCAGGCCGGCGTCGACGCCGAGGAGTTCGCCGAGGGGGCGGGAGGCGGCCACGTAGGCGATGCCGTTGGCCCCGGTGACGGCGGCGTCGAGGGCGAGGAAGCGGCGCACCGCGGACTGCGGCCGGGTGGTGCGGGCGAGACCGGCGAGCAGGGCCTGGGACATGACGGATCACCCTCCAGATGGGGTCGTGCGGGACGGGGTGGTCCCGGAGCCCGGTCGGAGTGCGCCGCCCGGGTTCCGGTGGAACAGAGCCTGCCGTGCGACGGGCGGAGGGTCGATTACGCCGGGGGTAATGCGCCCCCTCCCCCGGCCTCCGTCAGACGCCCGCTCGCCAGGCCTCAGGGGAGCCACTGTGGCCGCTGAAGTCCGCTTACGTCCGCTGGGTGTCGCCCCGCGTGGCTCCCTGTATGGCTCCCCCTGGCCAGCAGGGGCTGGTGGGTGCGGGCTCGCCAGTCCTCCGAGTAAGGCAAGGGCAACACATCGACGGGCTGTCGCTGCTTGTTGTTGCACAGGAAGTGGCGAGCCTCCCTGCTGGCCTCGGGTTCCTGCCATTGATCCAGGTCGCAGCGACCGAGGACTGGTGGCTGCTGGTGAGTGTTGGTGCCCCTGGGCCGCCCTCGGACGGCCCAGGGACGGCCCAACTCTCCACTCCGCGTAAGCCTCCCCGCCAGCAGCGCCCCTCAGCGGGTAGGCGCGAACCACCCTGCTGGAACGCACTGGTTTGCCTGTGCTGGCCGATCGGCTACCACCGCTTTAGGAGTTCGATCGGGTCGACCGCGCATAGCCAACGGCCGGGGATTCTTTACCGCTGGAGACCAGCCTCGGCCACGCACGTCCTAGCCTGTTGATGTCAGCCGTGAATGTCAGTCAGTGGTCACCACCAGGACCACTTCTTCTTCCGAAGCTCCTGCTTCTTTGCCGCGGCTTCCTTCTTCTTGCGGTCCACCTGTGCGCGAGCGGTCCACTCTCCCTGGTGCCTCCAACACTGACCACTGCCCAGGTCAGCCGGCTGCTTACACCGGCCTCCCCTCTTCGTCAGAGCCCCGCACCTCGGCTGGGTCACCGTCTCTCCTCTCCCCTCCGGGAACCCGTACGGACCCTGGCAGCATCCAGTCCACGCGGTGGTCAGGGAAGGCGCACACGGGTGCACGGTGAGGCACACCGCTTCGGAGGGCGCGTGCCTTTCGATCGTTTTGCCAGGTCAGCGACCTAGGGATGGCCTGCCATGTCTCGTGGGTGCACAAGTAAGCCGCGAGCCCTGCCGCAGTGTGATGCGGTGGCGACAGCTGCTTTGTGAGCCCGCCCGGACCCCCGCCCTCATCAGACGGGGGGTGCGGTACCCATGGACAGCTTTTGTACCGCTGGCATCGTCGTATGTTCCGAAGGCTGCTCGTCGGCTTAGGTCGTTACCTCGTCGATCGCCGCGAGGATCAGCTCAGGCACCGCGGCAAGGGCGCTGTCCAGGAGGTACTCGAGGGCTACAGCGTCTTTACTGCGGTTCACATCGATCTGCGCAGTCCACTGACCTGGCTGATAGCGGGCAAGCATTGAGAGCGTGTAGAGCACCGCCCACCAGGCCAACAGAGGGTGGATCTCGCGGTCGTCACCGCCAAATCGCGCGTGGATCACTCGGGTGGAGCCTGAGAGGCTGCGCCCCTTCCACGGTGCGATTTCCTCGAACCTGCGCTCTGCGGCCTCATCTCCGCCCACCACGTCCCACACCAGGCGGCAGCCGATCGTGCCTTGCATCGAATTCCAGCTTTCCGGGCCGCTATCAGGGATGGCGCCAGTCGACCGGAAGCGGTACCCCGCCAACGAAGGATAGTCGGCGAGCCACGCGCGTACGGCCTGATCACGGTCTTGCAGGCATGCATGGTCTTGAAGGTGTCCAGGCAGTCCGGACACCATCGCCTGCAAAGCGTTGGCGTCGACCTGATGTGTCTCTCTACTGACTGATAGCTGCGGACGAGTTGTCGACTGCAAGGGCCAGAGATTCACCTCCGGGATCGACGCCCACACGTCCGCAAGACGTGCTTCCTCAGGCAGCGATCGCGATCCGAGCATCGCCGCAACCTGAGTAAACGACTGAGTTCCGTGCACGCCCTTGTCTTTGACAGTGACCGAGCCCAGGTCTGACTGGTCCATGTTGGCTGCGGCGATTCCGTGGCCGATTAGGCGACATTTGTCAGCGGGGACGGGTGCACACGCTGCGATGGCCCTACCCGCCTGGCTCAGGCCGTAGAAAAGTACGAGGGGCCTGGACGCCGGTCCAACCGAAGCTGCTGCGGTGAAGAGTTGCTCAGACTGCTCCAGTGCTGCGCTGAACAGCTTCTGGCGCGCGCCTGTGCTCGCATACCCCGGGGGGCTCGGACGTAGCTCTCGTAGAGCCCTCCATACTGCCGCTGTCTCGGGATACGTCTGATCAAGGTACGTGGGATACGGCCTGCGAACCATGGCCTTATCTTGCCAGTGCAGAGCGCACCGGCGTGGCGTTTGGACCAAGTGCGCCGTAGCTCCCTGCAACACGAGGCCAGTCCGTGGCTACAGTCCCCGAGTCCTGAGCTTGGGAATCATCGATCCTCCCGCCGCTCACAGGCCTCTGACCAATACATGTAAATGTCAGAGCCTATCGTTTGGCCCTCGCAGGTTGCCGCTGTTGACCGCCGCTCCCGACCGGTCTGGCACGAAACCGGCACGCACTGATGGGCTATTTAAGGAAGGCGCATTCGTAGCAGGGCTCATCGGAGGCCAAGGAGTTTCGGTATCCTCGTCGGGCCTCGTCGGCCAACCAGTCATAGGTGCGGATCATGGCCTGACGTTCCCGGGACAAATGACCGCGATTCACGCGATCGTCGCCAGTCATGTCTGCGCGCCGGCCGATCACCACGAGTCCCCGAGCCTCGCTATCGATTTCCACCAGGCCCAGACCTTCCTTGTTCCCTCGTGGGCGCCGTTGGGCGGATTCCATGTTGTCCCTCAGCCAGCGACGCCACTCTGTAATCTGATCAAGCCCCTCCCGGAGCTTCTCGGCGGGCCGGTTCTGCTTCCCCTCACTCTTCAGGAAAAGGGGAGCTCTAGGGCTTTCCAGCTCGATCATCGTCCAGTGCAGAGCAACGCTGTCGATACGGGCCACGAGGAAGTCGGGAACGTACGCGTTACCAAGGCGTACTTGCGGATGGACCCAGCGGCAGCTTCCACCTAGCTGCTGGGTGAGCATGGATGGGTTCTTAGTGAGGAACTCTTGTAGCGGCCTCTCATCTTCTGCGGTAGAGAGACAGGCTTCGTACTGCTGCAGGAGCTTCGGGGTTTCAGCGTGCTCCTCGCTACAGACCCGCACGAAGCCAACAGCAGTCAACTGATCATGTGTTGAGCGAATCAGCCTCGCATGGGCATCCATGGTCAGCATTGTGACAGGGGGTACTGACGATGCAACCTCTTCGTAGACTCTGCCCCGGCCGTGGACGGCCCTGGCTCCCGTCCCGTCTGCCGTCGACCCACACACCGTGGAACAGGCGCCGTGCCGGGCGCCCAGGTGGAGCGCCCCACTGGACGAACGACCGGGACGCGCGGTGCCGTGTCTGCTCGGCGCTACCTGGGCCGCCGGCAGACGGGACGGGAGCCCCCGCCTCCACACTCCCACCGGCCGGCACCCGCGTACGGTCCCCTCCTACCCCGGAGTCGGAGCGCCCGTGCCGGAGGCATCTCCTTTCCATCCGCCCACTATCAGCGTCCGGGGTGGACCAGCCCCGGAAGAGAGGTTCGCATGCCCGAGTCACCCGCTCTGCTCCCCCGATACGCTGGCTATCACCAGCCGACAATCAGGGAGTGTGCGCCGAGGATGGGACCCAAGACGCAGAGGGTCTACGAAACGATCCGGTCGTGGATCGAATCGGGCCGCTACAACCCCGGCGACAAGTTGCCCTCCGAGCGGACACTGAGCGCTGAGCTTGAGATCGGCCGTACCGCGCTGCGTCAGGTGCTCGCCCGTCTGGCGAGTGAGCACCTCATCAAGGCTCACGATCGCAGCTCCTACCGCATCCTTGGTGGCACAAGCGTCCCGACGCCAGCAGAGATGGAGCCGTGGAAGATTCACGGCTCCCGCCAGGTCTACGAGAACCCGTGGGTGAACCTGGACCTGGTCGACGTCGAGCCTCCCGGCGTCGAGCGCTTCGAGCACCACGTCGTTCGCCTCTTCCGCGTGGCGATCACGGCCGTAATCGACGACCAGGACCGCGTTCTCATGCTGTGGCGGTACCGCTTCGTGCCGCAGCAGTGGGGCTGGGAGCTGCCCGGCGGCATCGTGGACACGGGCGAGGACGCGGCCACCACGGCGGCGCGCGAGACCGAAGAGGAAACGGGGTGGCGCCCCGGCCCCGTCGAGCACGTCGTGAGCTACCAGCCGATGATCGGGATGGTCGACTCGCCCCATGAGGTCTTCGTGGCCCGTGGCGCTAAGAAGGTCGGCGAGCCGACCGACGCCGAGGAGGCTGGCGAGGTCGCTTGGATTCCCCTTGATGACATCCCGCGCCTGATGACTGAGGGAAAGCTCATGGGCTCCGGCACGCTCGTGGCCCTGCTCCACGTCCTCGCGTCCCGGTCTAGAGGCGCCCGGTAAGAAGCTCCACACGCCGGCGGTACCGCACGGATCCCGTGCGGTTCGCCAGCAAGCGGGCCTTCTGGAGATGCGACCGTGCCTCGTCCAGCTCGCCGCGGGCTAGGTGCGCCTGGGTGAGGTCGCAGTGGATGCCGGAGTTCGCGCGCACGAAGGTCTCATCAGCGCTGCCGAGCGACGCGTACAGCTCCTCCATCGCCGAGGTGTCCCCGAGCTTGGCCAGGACGTTCCCCCGCCACCTCGACAGGTGACCGGTATTGAGGAAGATGCTCAGCATGTCGGCGTCGCGGACCTCTCCGTCATCCGGAAGGAGTGCGGTCGCCCGCTCAAGGGCCGCCCTCGCGGCTGGCTCCATTTCCGGGCCGCCCACGGCAGCGCACAGCTCTGCCTCTGCCGCCGCTAACCATGCCCTCAGGCGGGGTGACTGGCGTTCGGGGTAGGTGCGCTGTGCGTCGCGCACCAGCTCGACCGCCAGCTGAGGCCGACCAGCGTCCGCAAGTACGTATGCCTGCTCGCCCATGGCATGCGCCAGGTACAACGGGGATTCGGCGTCTTGGGCTGCCTTCTTGGCCAGCTCGTACCGCCTCCATGCGCGGTCCACGGCACCGGCGTCCAACGCCTGCCAAGCGGCGAGGGTGGATGCTCCTGCGAGGGCAGTCGCGAGGGGTCGCCGCGCGGCTGGCAACACGGCGAAGGTCAAGGCCTCCTCCATCGCCGCCAGGTGACCGTTCATCTGGTCGACCAGGCCGGTCGCGCCCATCTGACGGTCCATGGTCCGCAGCAGCTCGGTCTGGGCCAGGAACGACGGGACCATGGACTGGCTCAGGCTGCCAGCCGCGTCGATTCGGCTCAGCAGTTCCGCGTAGCCGTCCGCCTGAGGCTCAGGCGTCTCGGGCTCACCACGCAGCTCGACGTCCGTGGCCCCCAGAAGTTGCCGCAGGATCGAGGCGTACCGATCCGTGAGGGCACGGCGTCCGTTCTCCCACTCCGACACATAGGTCTTGAGGCTGGCCGCCGAGGCAATGTCGAGCAGCCGTTGCTCCGCGAACCGCCGCATCTCAAAAATCAGCCGGTCCTGCGACCAGCCCCGCGAGGTCCGGATCGCCTTTAACCCCTTAGCCACGCCGCCTCCGTAAAGCCGCAGGTGAGAGCTGGTTAACCCTCTTGAGGTTAACCCCAGTTGGCTTCCGACACCCCCGCCTTCGACCGTTCCATCGAAGAGCACACCGACACGCACCTCGAACCGAGGGGTTGCATCTGGTGCGCACCAGATGCCACTCTTCTGGTGCGCACCAGATGGGCCTTCGGGTTCTGAGGTGAGCACAGGACGGCTCTCTTAGGGCTGCCCTTTGGACGCCCGGAGGGTCCTCGGAAGGGGCTCGATGGAAGCGCCAGTCACGGTTGAGAACTGAACAGTGGACACAGGCATCTGCGACAAGCCGCAGGCCCTGCCGTACGCGAACAGCAAGCACCTTGCTCCGGCCGCCCTTCGGGGTGGACCACGGAGTCTTCTGCGTCGGTGAGACAGGGGCAAAGATCGCGAACTGTCATTCCGTCATGTCCGCTCCTATGGAGGCCGGCGTGAAGCGCTTAAGACCCTGGGCGCCCCTCCCGCTGGACCGGCGGAGTGGCCATGCCCACCGTGTCATCTGACCTCCGCAGCCCTCTGGTTGCGGCCGGTTGCCTCCCTCGCCCGTCCGGCCCCCGTCACCCGGGGTGTCGTACGGGCGGGGTTGAGGGGAGCCGGATGGTTCCAAACGGCGAGAGGTCCCGGAGTTGCACCTCCGGGACCTCGTTAGGGCCGTTCCTCTGAGAAGGGAGCACGACCCATGAAGTCCATCATCACACTCCCCGCCACCTCCCAGGCGCTGGCGTTCGACGGTGAGCCGTCGGCGGCGGAGCTGGACGCGATCGAGCGGGAGATGCCGCTGATCGTGGCGGAGGTCGACCTGCTCGACGTGGAGATCGCGCTGCTGGACCGGCCGGTCACGGACCTGGACGCCCAGCGGCTGCGTCGCCGCCGGCGCCGAGTCCTGACCCTCCGCCGGGACCTGACCAACCGCGCCGCGGTGCAGCCGGGCGGTGCCGCGTGAACGCCCGCACACTCTCGGATCTGGCGGCGCCACTGACGGCGCTGATCGTCCTGGACACGAAGTTCTCGCACCTGCCGGCGCCGAACGTGGACCTGTGCCCGGTCTACCCGGACCGGCTGTGCCTGTCGCTGCACGACGACCTCGGCGCGTTCGAGGCGTGGCGCGAGGCCCTGAACATCGATCCGGCGGCGGTTGTTCACCGCGTTCAGCGTGGGGGCGGGACGCTGGTGCTGAAGGTTCACGGCCGGTTCGCTGGCGCCGACATCGAGCTGACCGGCTACACCCTTGATCTGACCCCGGAGACGCTGGCGGCGGGTTGGGGGGCGGTGTCGTGAACGCTGTTCAGATCCGTTCAGCCGAGCAGGCCCTGAGCGTGGGGACGTGGCTGATCGTGTGCGGGGCGATGCTGTACTCGGTCCTCACCGTCACCCCGCTGATGCGGGCCCACACCCCCGACGCCTGGGACTGGACCGCCCCGATCCTCCCGATCGTGGTGGACGCCGCCGTCGTCATCGTGGTCCGGCTGGACTCAGTCCTGGCTCGCCTGGGCGGGGAGGGCGGGCGGTGGCCGGTGGTGCTGCGGTGGATGACCGGCATCATGACCCTCGCCCTCAACACCGTCGACTCCGCGCTGAAGAAAGACCTGGTCGGAGTGGCCGTCCACGCGGTCGCACCCCTCCTCCTCATCGTGACCGCCGAGACCGGCCTGGCCTACCGCCGCGCCATTACCGCCGCCGTGACCGGGCTGGAGGAGCGGGAGCGGGCCGAGCGCCGGCGCCGCGAGCAGGAGGCCCGGCAGCGCGCCCAGGAGGCCGAGCAGGCCGCCCGGCAGCGGGCCGACGAGGAAGCACAGCGGGTCCGGGAAGAGCGCGAGTTCGAGGCGAAGCTGGCCCGTGAACAGCGTGAGCACGAGGCGGCGCTGGCCCGTGAACAGGCCGAGCGCGAGGAGCGCCGGGAGCGGGCGGAGCGGGAGGCTCGTGAACGCGATGAACACGAGCGTGAACAGCAGCGCCTGGCCCGTGAACGCCGTGAACGCGAGGCCGCCCAGCGTGCCGAACACGACCGGCGGCAGGCCGCCGAGAAGGCCGCCCGTGAACAGCGTGAACGACGGGAACGGGCCGAGCGTGAACGCGCCGCGCTCCTCGCCGCCGGCCCGGCCGAGAAGCAGCAGGAGAAGGACTTGGCCCTGCGGACGGTGGCCGCGGCGTTCGCCGCCGGACTGCCCGTGCGGCAGGCGGCCGAGCTGTGCGGCTGGTCCACCGGCTGGGTGACCGGCCGCTACCAGGAACTGCGCGACACCCACCCCGCCCAGGCCCTGGAAGGAGCGTTCCGGTGAAGCTCTCTCCGCACACCAACCCGCCCGAGCCCGACAACCTCCTCATCCGGTTCCACAACCAGACCGGCGCCGCCATCGACGTCACCGGCACCCGAGCCTCCTACGGCTCGACCTGGCACTGCCACGGCTGCGGAGACCGTCCCGACATGCACGACCACCTCGGCTTCACCCGCCGCGCAGCCAACGAGCACGCCACCACCTGCCGGGCCTCCTACCACCGGCTCCGCTGATGGCCAGCCTGCCCGTCTACCGGTGGCGTCTGGCACCGGAGGGGCTGGCGACGTTCCGGCAGCTTCGGGCACTGGGGCTGCGGCCGGCAGGTCAGCCGGTCGTGGCCCAGCTCGAACGCCCCCGCCGCCGGCGCGGACCCCTGGTCGCCTACCTCTACCGGATCGACCTGGCCCGGCCAGTGCGTCCGATGACCCCGGCCCGCTGGGCGGCCCTCGCCGCGGCGAACGCCGCCCGCCGGGTGTGCCCGGAGTGCGGGCGAGACGCCGGATACCGCATCCCCGCCTCGCTCGGCATGTGCACCGCCTGCGCCTACCCCGACACGTCCGCTGCCTGACCCAAGGAGTCACGTCATGAACCCCGCCACGGCCGCTGCCGAGGTCATGTACCACTTCGTCCTCACCATCCGGACCGACGACGGCAGCACCGTCACCGACGCCGACACCGTCCCGCTCAGGCCCGGCACCCACACCCGCGTCCAGATCCTCGACGCCCTGCGCGCCAGCATGCTCCAGCGCCTCGGCCTGACCGTCTGCTCCGTCCTGTTCTTCGCCCTGGAGCCGAACACCCTCTGACCTGCACCGCTCAATCCTCTGGAAGGAGGCAGTAGCCATGTCCGGGATCGACTGGGACAAGGAGTTCAGCCGTATCAACTCCGAGGCCCCGGAGAAGCCCAGCACGTCCACCAAGTTCTCGCTCAAGGCCGACGGCCTACGACGCAACACCGCCGCGCTCGCGGCGTGCGGTGCGATCGCCGTCCTCGCGGTGTGCGGCACGGTCATCGCCGTCACCAGCATGCAAGCCGAGCAGGCCGCCCAGGAGCGTGCGCGGGCCCAGGAGGACGCCGCGAACTCCCTGGTTGCGGCGGAGGCCGACAAGCAGCGGGCGCAGATCGAGGAGTCCGCGGCCAAGGCCGCGTACGAGCGGGAGATGACCGTCTACCGCGAGTGCATGAAGGGTCGCGCGGCGTCGGTCGCCAAGGCGTCCTCCTGGGAGGTCTCCCGAATCCCCGAGTGCCCGACCCCGGTCTTCAGCGGCACGACCACCAGGGCCCAGCAGCCCGCCAGCGCCGCTTCCGGCGGCGGCATCACCTCCAGCCCGTGGCTGTGGGTGGCGCTCGTCGGAGGCGGCGGCCTCCTGGCCTACAAGAAGCTCTCCGCGCCCTCCGGTTCGGGCGCGGTAACCCCCGCGAGCAACAAGGGATTCACCTTCGAGAAGGGTGCATGAAAATGACGCTTCAGTTCTTCGCTCTCGGCCTTTTCTGCTGGGCCGTGTTCTTCACCTTCAAGAAGACGAAGGGGAAGCAGATGGCGGTCTGCATCATGCTGATCGTCTCCGGCATCTTCCTGCCCTACACGCCGTTCAGCGAGTCGATCCGCGGCACGCTGGAGTCCGTGTTCAACACGGCGAACTCGACCGTGAACAACATCGGCTCCCCGTCGCACTGAGCGACCAAGCGCGGTTACCGGTTACCGGTTACAGCCCCCGAACACCCCCTCGACCCCCCGCTGGAGAGCCCGAACCGGGGTCCTGGGGGCCTGTAACCGGTAACCGGTAACCGACCGCAACCACGCAGAGTCACAGAAGGGAGGGTCATGGAACTGCTCCTACTCCTCGCCATCAGCTACCTGTTCGGCGTGGAGAAGACGCACGGGAAGTACGAACAGTCGGGAACCAAGAAGCCCCCTGCCAAAACGAAGCCGAAATGGGAACCGGCCCGGACTCCGGACACGTTTCGGAACCGGCCGTACAACATCGCGGCGAAAGCCCATTACGGACTTCTGGCGGGCGCCCATATGGCCGGTGGGCTGCGGGACGGATGGCGATCGGCCTACCTGAAGAAACCGGCCGGGAAGCCTTCCGTTTCCCCCTCCGCCGAGCCTCCTGGGGCGACTTCGTCGACAGGCTCCCCGACCCCGACGGCGCCGCAGGCGGGGGCCTCCTCGTCTTCGACGACGCCGCCGACAACGCCTCCACCGCCGTCCGCACACCCACCGCCGACGGTGCCTCCTCCCCCGACGGCCCCACCGCCGCCGACGGCACCCCCGCCGCCGGCCACTCCGCCGGTGACGGTGCCGCCGGGCTCCGCGGTCCCGCCCGCGGGCACCGTCCCGCGGCCCCGCACCGTCAAGCTGCCCGACCACATCCGGAAGGACCCCGCGATGCAGCCCAACCCGCCCACCCCGCACTCCGCGACCGTCGACGACAAGGGCGTCCACGTCACAACCGCCGCCGGGAAGTCCCGCACCTACAGCGGCGGTGAGGTCATGACCCTCACCCAGGTCATCGACCTCGCCGAGGGCTCGGCCACCTTGTGCCAGGCCAGCACCGACACCGCCCTGGAACTCATGGACGACGCCGTGCAGCTGGCGTCGGACTGCGAGGAGCTCATCGCCGACATCACCGCCAAGGGCGTCGGCGCGAACCTCATCGGCAAGTGCGAGGTGCTCAAGGAGCAGCTCGACCTCCAGGCCGCCGCCGCCAAGAAGGTCCACGACCAGATCGAGGGGGGCGAGGAGGCCTGCCGCACCGCCTCCGCGAACGCCGAGGCCCGGCACGGCGGCATCTTCCGGGCCGTCGCCGACAGCCCCCTGACCCGACCCGCCGAGCGCGACTTCTACAACGCCCGCTGACCACAGACAGGAGAAGCCCCGCATGAGCGCCACCGAGACCCTCAAGGACGCCGCCAATTACGCGGCCCTGCGCACCAAGCTGGCCTGGCTCACCCACAAGGTCCACGCCCACGCCCAGACCGTCACCAAGCTCGCCGCCGATGTCGACGACGCCGCCGAGCAGATGCTCGACGCCGCCGAGACCATGAAGGCGCTCGCCGTCGACGACGCCACCACCAGCGAGTTCACCGACGCCGCGCTGACCATGACCGGTGCCAAGGACGCGGCCGGCGCCTACACCTCCGCCGCCGACAGCGCCGCCGCGGCGGCCGACGACGCGAAGACGACCACCGAGAACGACCACGGCGGCATCGCCGACGCCGTCGCCACCTCCCCCGTCGACATGGCCGAAGCCGGCTTCTACACCCAGCAGTAAAGGAGTTCAGGACCATGGGGCCGACCCGCGCACAGTTCGTTCAGTACGCGCCCGCCGCGCTCGCGGTGGTGCCACTCGCCGCCGGCCCCTGGTCCGCCCTCGTCGCCGCGGCGGCCGGAGCCGGGGCGTGGGCCGTCGGGGCCGCCGCCCCGGTGCTGCGGTCTCTGATCGCGTGTGGGCTCACGAGCACCGGCTGCGGCATCGCCGCTGGCGAGGTCCTCGCCGCGGGCATGAATCCGCTGATCGCCCTCGGGCTCGCCGTCCCGGCAGGCGCGGCCGCCCTCGCACACCACCGCAACCTCACCGGCCACACCCCCGCCCTCGTACCCGCGACCACCGTCACGGGCGCGGGGCTGTCGTCGCAGGAGCAGGTCATCGCGGCGTGGTGGGCGGAGTTCATCTCCGGCCCCACCCAGACCGAGGGCCGCAAGCTCATCCAGCCCGGCGCCGTCCTCGCGCAGCTCGCCCTCGCTGCCGGGGGCGAGGCCGTGTCGTTCACCGGCGTCATCACGCTGCCCCAGGGCCAGCAGGTCCGGGTGAGGGCCGCCGACATCGCCGCCGTCTACCAAATCCCTGTCTCCCAGGTCGAGCTAGGCGACCCCAAGCACCACGCACCCAACGCCCTGCCCGTCACCGTCCACCTCAAGAAGGCACCTCAGCCCACCCCCATCACGGCCGGCGGCACCCCGACGACGCCCCAGGAGCTGTGGGCCGCGTACGTGGCCGTGCCGGAAGGCGCGATGCCCGGCACCACCCTGACCGTCACCCGCTACGACGGGCCGCTGGACTGGGAGGGCATCGCGACCCGCGACCGTCGGGCGATCGGCACCGTGAACCTGCAGGACCTCGCGGGCAACCTCGACCTGGAGACGATCCAGATCGCCTTGGCCCCCGGCGACAAGCCGTCGCAGATGGGGGTGCGGGTGATGCGGGAGCACGCGCTGATGCACGGCACGATGCTCTCGACGGTCCTGGACGAGCTGTCGATGGACTCGCGTGGCTACGTCCGCGCCGGCACCTATGTCGACGGCCGCCCCGCGCTCCTGCCCCTCGCACAGCCCGGCTCCGGCGCCCGCCACCTCTACCTGGTGGGCGGCTCCCGGTCGGGCAAGTCGGGGCTGCTGGAGCAGATCCTGCTCTCGGCCCACCGCTCAGGCATCGCGGTGATCCTCGCTTCTCCGCAGGCGGGGACCATCGCCGGCGCCTCGCTCTCGGCCTACCTCGGGGATGGCCTGGACGAGGCGATGGGCTCGCTGCGTCTGGCCTACGCGATGATGCTCGACCGCGAAGCCCGCTACCGCAGTCCCGCCTTCCCGTTCACCGACCCGCTGGTCCTGGTCGTCATCGACGAGGCCCACATGCTGCTCTCGGCCTCCTCCCCGCACCACGCGGAGGCGAAGGCGATCGTGGAGCAGCTGACCCGCCGATCCCTCAAGCGGGGTATCGGCGTGGTCCTGGCCACCCAGACCCCGCTGGCCGAAGACCTCGGCAACTCGACGGTGATCCGGTCGCAGCTGCTGATCGGCGGTGGCGCGGTGTTCCTGCGCTGCGCCAAGGGGCAGGGCTCGCTGGTCGGGGCGAACGCGGTGGAGGGTGCGGAGGGCATCGACCTGTCGATGATCCCCTCCCAGTGGCCCGGTCAGTACGCCAAGGTCGCCGACCGCGACATGAGCGGCCTGGCCACCGAGGCCGCCGCCGCTCCCGAGGACGGCACCTTCGGCCTGGGCTACCTCCTCACCCCCGGCTCCCAGGCCGTCCAGTTCCGCTCCCTCCACCTGGATGCTCCGCCAGTCGCTCTGGCCGGAGGCGAGCCGGTCGGGATCGAGGAGTGCGACGCCTGGCGCGAGCGCGACGCGATCGCGCAGACGCCGATGGTCGACAAGCGCGGCAAGAACCTGGTCGGCAGTCTCGCCGACCTCCTCGCCGCAGCTGCGGGCGCGTCTGCCGTGCAGGAGGCGCCCCGTCACATCCCTGGCCGCCCCCACGCGACCACCCGGCCCACCGGCCCCGGCGGGGCCGGTGGGGCCGCGCCGGCGCCTGAAGGACAGGAGCTGATCAAGCCGCGCATCCTCGAACTCCTCCAGGAGCACGCCACCCCGATGACCGCCGAAACCATCGCCCGCAAGCTGGAGACCTCCGCCAGGAACGTCAAGCCGCGGCTGTCCGAGCTGAAGAAGCAGAACAAGGTCACCAACGAGAACGGCCTGTGGAGGGCAGCATGAACACCCGCGCTCAGAACGGCTTCACCCCCCTCGACGAGGGCCTGTACGAGGCCGCGTTCCAGCTCCTCGACCCCGGCCCGCCGCCCGCCGCCCCGCAGGCGCCGGCCGCCCCCCTGCCGGTCGCCTCCAGCCCCGCCATCGCACCACCCGCGCATAGGCCCGGCCCGGTCGAGAAGACCCTCAGCGACGCGCTCGGATTCCTCGACACCCATGGCTGGGCCCGGCACTCCCTCATCCACCCCGAGGGCGCCCGCTGCTCCATCGGCGCCCTGCGCGCTGCCGCCGGAGCCCGCACCACCGCCTACCGCGACGCCGGAAACCTCCTCCTCGACGAGGCCCGCCGCCAGCACGGCAAGAAGTGGCAGACCATCCCCCACTGGAACGACTCCCACACCGGAGCCCAGGTCCGCAGCGTGTGGGAAGCCGCCATCCACCGCGCACACCACCTGAACATCTGACGCCGAAGGAGCTGCCCGTGTCGTTCTCGTTCACCAACCCCACCCCGAACCACGACGACGGCCGGTTGTTCTCGTTCACCGGCCCCGACCCGACGACCGTCGACGAACACCTCCAGACCATCGCCGACATGGCACACGAAACCCTCCGCCTCGTCGCCGAACTGCACCGCCAGATCAACACCTAAGCCCGGCCATGACCCCGCTTCTCGACTGGGGCGACGCCCGGCACTTCGACCACACCGGGAACCGACCGTGCTGCCTGTGCAGCAAACCGACCCCGATGCGGTCCCACGGCGGCGAGCCCGTCCACAAGGTGTGCGCAGAGGACTGGAACGCCGCCCACCCGAACGAGGCCCGCCGCTACACCCGCCCCGGTCCCGACCGGCCTCAGGGCGACGCCGGCACCTGGCGCTTCCACAACGACGGCCCTACCACCGACCAGCGCCTCACGGATCTCGCGCCGGAGACGCCCACAGGCTCCCGGCTCTCGCCCGTGGAGCAGGAAGAACGCGGCCTGTTTGCCGCGTGACAGCACAAGGGCGGCCCCCGTCTCGCCAAAGTCCGGGGCCGCCCTCATCCAGCACCTCTCAGAGAACTGGAGACACCCAGCATGACCCATGCGAACCAGATCCGACGAGACCGCGCGGCGGTGGCCGCGTGAACAGCCTCGCCATCAACGCCATGGCCCTCGCCGACGGCCACCTGCCCGTCCTGCCCCTCGGCGCCGACAAGCGGCCCCTCGGCAACTGCCCGGACTGCGCCGACCTGGCTTGCGGCGGCCGGCTGAACATGAAGACCCCCGGGCCGTGCGTGTGCCCGTGGCCGTGCCACGGCTGGGCCGCCGCCACCACCAACCCCACCGTCCTCGCCTCCCGCCAGTGGGGCCTGGCCTGGCGCCGGGCAAGGGCCATCGGCTACCACCCCGGCGGCGCCCTGGTCACCGTCGTCGACCTCGATAACGCAGACGCCATGGCCTGGGCCCGCACCGCCCTCCCGCCCACCACGATCGTCCAGACGACGCGCGGGGAGCACTGGATCTACCGGGGCGCGATGCGCTCCGCGAACAAGGTCCGGCGCGGCGTCGACATCAAGTCCCTGATGTCCTACGCCCGCTGGCTCGGACCCGGCACCGGCCCGATCACCGCTCTGCCGCCGGCCGTCCTCGCCCTGGTCAAGAGGGAAGAGTCCACCCCCGCCCGCGCGGCCGTGGGCTCTTCCACCCCGACCCGCTGGGACCGCAGCGTCGCCACCGGCTGCCGCCACACCCCCGCCTTCGTCCAGGCCGGCCTGGAGCGCGGGCTGGACAACATCAGGGCCCACCCCGAGCAGGGCGCCGGCACCGCCGCCTACGGGGCCGCCCGCTTCCTTGCCGCCCGGCACACCGCCTGCCCCGGCCCCTGCGGCCTCGACACCATCGCCGAGGAACTGATCCACGCGGCCATCGCCGTCGACGTCCCGGCGCCGTACGCCCGCCGCTGCGTCACCAACGGCATGAACGCCGCCCTGGGAGCCGTCGCGTGACCGCCCGACCGCCCCGGGCCCCCACGGCCGTGGGCGCCGAGAAGGTCGTCGCCGAAGGCGTCCCTCGTAGCCAGTGCCCGCGACTCACCCAGGGAAAGGACGCCGCATGAGCCCGCACGACCCCGAGCTGTGGGCCGGGTTCGAGGAGATGACCGCCGAGGACATCACCGGACCCGTCTGGGACGAGCCCATCCCGCTCAACCTCCGCGGCACCCTCCCAGCCTTCCCCGTCGACGCCCTGCCCGACTGGCTCGCCGCCATGACCGCGGGCGTCGCTGAGGAGACGCAGACACCCGTCGACCTCGCCGGCTGCCTCGCCCTCGCCGTCATCGGCACCGCCGCCGGCGGCCGCCTCACCGTCACCGTGCGCGGCCAGTGGAGCGAGCCGGTCAACCTCTACACCGCCGTGGCACTGCCGCCCGGCAACCGCAAGAGCGCCGTGTTCGGGCTCATGACCAAGCCCCTCCTCGCCGCCGAGAAGGCCCTCATCGAGCTCACCGCCCCGCAGCGAGCCGAGGCCGCCGCCTCCGCCCGGATCGCGAAAGCCGCGGCCGAGAAGGCCGAGAAGCTGGCCGCCAACGCCGAGGCCGACAAGCTGGCCGAGCTCACCGCGCAGGCCATCTCGCTGACCAAGGCCGCCGAACGCGCGACTGTCCCGGCCGAGCCGCAGCTCGTCGCCGACGACATCACCGCCGAGTCCCTGACCACCCTGCTCGCCCAGCAGGACGGACGGATCTCGATCCTGTCCCCGGAGGGGGAGATCTTCGAGATCATCGCCGGACGCTACTCCGGCGTCCCGAACATGGGGATCTTCCTCAAGGGCCACGCCGGCGACATGGCCCGCGTCAACCGCCAGGCCCGCGACGCCCAGTACATCGAGAACCCCGCCATCACCATGGGCCTGGCCGTGCAGCCGGACGTCCTGGACTCCATCGGGCAGATCAAGGGCGCCGACGGACGTGGCCTGCTCGCCCGGTTCCTCTACTCCAAGCCCGCCTCCCTGGTCGGCTACCGCAACCTCACTCCCGACCTCCTCGCCCCCGACACCGCCGACACCTACGCCCAGAAGCTCGGCCGCCTGGCGCTGACCCTCGCGGCCTGGAGCGAGAAGGCCGAGCTCACCCTCAGCCCCGAGGCCGACGCGATCCTGCTCGCCTACCAGCGCGTCACCGAAGCCCGCCTGCGCAAGGACGGCACCCTGGCGCCGATCGTCAACTGGGCCAGCAAGCGCGACGGAGCCGTCGCCCGCATCGCCGGACTCCTCCACCTGGCCACCCACCCCGAGGACGCCTGGACCCGGCCGATCGCTGGAGCGACCATGGCCGCCTCCACCCGGCTCGGGGACTACTTCACCGCCCACGCCCTCGACGTCTTCAACGCCATGAAGGCCGACCCCGCCCAGGAAGCCGCCCACACCGTCCTGACCCACCTGACCGAGAACCGCACCGCCACCTTCACCAAACGCGACCTCTTCCGCGCCATGCCCCGCAGCGAGTTCCCCGCCATGGGCGACCTCGACCCCGCGCTGAACCTTCTGGAGGACCACGGCTGGGTCCGCCAGCAGCCCCCGCCGCCCCGCACCACCCGCGGCGGCCGGCCGCCCTCGCCCAGCTACGAGACCCACCCCCGCCTCACCCCCGGCGCCTGAAAACCCCCCAACCCGCTGACAGAACTGACAGAACCTCCCGAACAGCCCTCTGACCTGCGGAAACAAGCAATTTCGGAGCTCTGACAAAACCTCCGGAAACTCTGACAGAACTCAAAAAACCTCGCCCGTCGGGCGATGGGCTGCTCTGACAGAACCGAGGTTTTCGAGGTTCTGTCAGAGTTTTTTGAGGTTTTGTCACAACGGCCGATGTGGCCGAACCTGCAGGTCAGAGGCCATGCGGCGAGGTTCTGTCAGTTCTGTCAGCACTTTCCGGGGTTTCCGCGCCCCGGACCGAGCTGAAGGAGCCTGATGGCAACCGCTGACCCGGGGCCCCACCCCACCACCGCAGTGCCGCTCGTTCGACGCCTTCACCCCGTCGAAGACGCGGCCTACGTGCTCGGCTTCGAGCGAACCACGGCTTGGCAGGAGATCCGCCTGGGGCGTCTCCGGACCGTCCGCGTAGGGCGCCGGCGCCTCGTTCCGACGGAGTACATCGAGGAGTACGTCGAACTGCTGAAGCGCGAAGCCCGCTCTGCCGCCTGAGGCCACCCGACCAGGGGTCGCACTGCACGTGGTGCGACCCCTCCTTTTTGAAAGGCACGAACACGATGACCAGCGAGGAAGCCTCGGCGCGCAAGAAAGCAGCGAACGGCGATGACTCGATCTACTGGGACCAGTCCAAGAACCGTTACATCGGAGCCATCTCGCTCGGCTACACGCCGGACGGGAAGCGCCGACGGCCCAAGGTGTCCGGCAAGACCAAATCCGAGGTTCGGGCGAAGCTTCGGGAGCTCCGAAAGGGGCTCGCCGTCGGGGTTCAGACCTCCAGCAGGCACACGATTGAGATCGCCGTGAACAAGTGGTTGGTCCGCGGGCTGCGAGGCCGGGACGAGAACACCCTCAAGACCTACCGGAGCCTGGCGAGCAACCACGTCATCCCCGACCTCGGGAAGGCCAAGACTCACGAGCTGACCGCCGACGACGTCGATGAGTGGCTGACGGCCAAAGCGGATGAGGTGTCTCACGAGACCCTGAAGAGGATTCGGTCCATCCTTCGCCGCTCGATCGCCCAGGCCCAGCGCGAGGGAGTCGTCGCACGCAACGTGGCCGAACTCGTGGAGCTTCCGCAGGGCCGGGAAGGTCGTCCCAGCAAGTCCCTGACGCTGGAGGAAGCCCAAGCGGTCCTCCAGGCCCGGCGCGGTTCGTGGATTCACGCCTACGTCGTGCTGGCGTTGCTCGTCGGGGTACGGACCGAGGAAGAACGCCCCCTCACCTGGTCGCACGTCCACATCGATGCAGGCGACGGGGATCGTCCGCACATCGACGTATGGCGCTCCGTCCGGCGAAGAGGTGAGACCAAGACGCGCAAGAGCAAGAGGTCGCTGACCATGCCTCACTACGCCGCAGCCGTCCTCTCACAGCACCGTCAGCATCAGCAGGAAGAGTGTGCGGCGGCCAACATCGAGTGGGCGGACAGCCGACTTGTCTTTCCTCATGAGGACGGGACTCAGCGGAGTTCGACCAATGTCTTGAGGAACCTCCGCGCGCTGCTCAAGGACGCCGGCCTCCCGGCTCCCCACACCTGGACGACACGGGAGCTGCGAACGAGCTTCGTCTCTCTTCTCTCCGACCACGGAACGCCGATCGAGGTCATCGCGAGGGTCGTTGGGCACAGCGGCACTCAGACGACCGAGACCGTCTACCGCAAGCAGATCCGTCCGGTGATTACGGAAGGGGCCGAAGCCATGGACGAGATCTTCAAGCCCGACGGCGCGTAGTTCTCACCCGGTGGCTCCCTCTGTGGCTCCCCTGCCTGCGGCAACGACGCCCGACGTGGGCGTCACCTGGGAGGACGCGACGCCCAGGGGCGTGGCGAAATTGCGCCGGGGGTAATGCCGGGTGGGGGCTCGGAGCGAGGGCGGCGGGCTCCGGCCCGACGCGGGGCCGGCCAGACGCGGGGCCGACGGGCCGCAATCGGATGTCCCCGGGCTCCGCGTCGGGCCGGCGGGGTGTCAGTGGCCTGATGTCTCCGGGCGGTCGCGGTCCGGTTCCTGCGCGGTGGACCGGGTGCGGGAGGCCGGGGGTGCGGGTTCGGCGCGGTCCGTGGCGCGGCTGCTACGGGCGGCCTCCGCGCGCAGGAGGGCCTGGAGGACGGCGTACGGGTCTGCGGACATGGCGAAGCTCCTCGGGTGATCCGGGGGGGGTGGTGTCGGGGCTGTCGGAGGCACGGGCCTCTCAGCAGCGCATCACCACGCGCCGGTGCGCTTCGCCGCGCGGAGCGGGTACCGGGAGGGCGCCGGGGCTCCGCGGGCGCCGCCGGGGGCCGCGGGGCCGCCGCGGCGGGGGTGCGGGCCTGAGCCGTCGTGGGTGCCGTCGGGTCCGGCCGGGCAGCCCCGCGTCGGCCGCCGCAGGTTCGTACGTCTCGCCGCCCTGCTCGGGCGTGGGCACGGGCGCGGAGGGGGCAGGGGCCGGGGCGGGGGCCGTCGTTCCGGAGGGCGGCGGGACGGTGCCGGTGAGGGCGCCCGCCGCACCGGCGCCGAGCAGGACGGCCAGCAGGAGGAGGAGCAGCAGGACCGGCCACGGGCGCGCCCGTCGGCCCGCCGGGAGGGCGGCGGGCGCGACGGGCGGTCCGGGCAGGGGGCTCACGGAGATCCGTACTCCCCCGTGCGGCGGCCGGGACGGCGTGCCGGCGCCGAGATCCGCCCGGGCGGACTACGGCGGGGGGCCGGGATTCACCGTCCCGGCGGTCACTCCCCCTCTGTCTCCGAAGCCGCTCCGCGCGCGGCTCCGGGCACCGCTCCGGCGCGCTGCCTGCGGGCCGACATCCAGGCGTACACGAGGACGCCCGCGAAGAGGAACAGCACGCCCTGGTAGACGGCGGCGTACCCGGATCCGGCGACGAGCCAGAGGGAGAAGCCGAAGGCGGCGAGGGCGAGGACGGCGTCCCGGACGAGGCGGGGGCGGTGGACCCGGTCGGCCTGCCCGGAGAGGAGGAAGTAGAGCTGGGCGGCGGTGGAGAGGAGGTAGGGGACCGTGGCGGTGAAGGTGGTGACGAGGACGAGGATCTCGAAGACGCCCTCGCCGCCCGCCGTGTAGTTGTAGACGGTCAGGAGCGAGGCGAGGACGACGGTGACGAGCACGCCGACGGTGGGGACGCCGCGCCGCTTGACGGCGAAGGCCCTCGGGAAGAGGCCGTCGCGGGCGGCGGCGTACGGGGTCTGGGCGCTGAGCAGGGTCCAGCCGTTGAGCGCGCCGGCCATGGAGACGAGGGCCATGCAGGCGACGGCGGTGCCGCCCCAGGTGCCGCCGAACATCAGGTTGACGGAGTCGGTGAAGGGCGCGTCGGACTCGACGAGGCGGTCGTGCGGGACGGTGCCGAAGACCGACAGCGTGGTGAGCAGGTAGAGCGCGGCGGCGCCGAGGGTGCCGAGGACGGTGGCGCGGCCGACGTTGCGGCGCGGGTCGCGGACCTCGCCGGCGCTGACGGCGGCGGACTCGACGCCGAGGTAGCTGAAGAGCAGGATCGCGGCGGAGGCGGAGACGGCGCCGAGGGCGCTCTCGTCGCCGGCCCGGAAGGGGCCGAGGTTGGCGCTGTCGAAGAAGAGGAGGCCGCCGACGGCGACGAGGAGCAGCGGCACGAACTTGAGGACGGTCGCGACGAGCTGGACGGCGCCGACGTAGCGGGTGCCCGCGAGGTTGGCGAGGGCGGGCAGCCACTGGAGGAGCAGGGCGGCGGCGAGGGTGGCGGGGACCGAGCCGTGGATCGGGACGAGGACGTCGAGGTAGCCGACGGCGGCGACGGCGAGGGCCGCGTTGGAGACCCAGGTGGTGACCCAGTACGACCAGGCGGCGAGGAACCCGGCGAAGTCCCCGAAGGCCTCGCGGGCGTAGACGTACGGTCCGCCGGTGCGCGGGTGGCGGTGGGCGAGGTGGCCGAAGACGAGGGCGAGGGCCAGGGCGCCGAGGGTGAGGACGCCGAAGGCGACGAGGCTGATGGTGCCGTGCGGGGCGACGGAGGCGGGGAGGAGGAAGATGCCGCCGCCGATGATGTTGCCCATGACCAGGGCCGTGGCGACCGGGAGTCCGAAGCGGCGGGCGTGCCGCTGGGCGGGGCCGGGCGCGGCGGACACCGCGGACGGTGCGGGGGGTTCCGGGGAGCGGGGGCTGCCTCCGGTGGGTCCGCTCTGTGGAGTTGTGGTGGCCGTGCTCATGGGGTGGTGCGCCTTCCGTCGTGCAATCCGGACCATCGTCCGGTAACGGCGAACAGGCGTCCAAATCAGTGGTTTTTGTCCTGCGGGACCGGCCCGTCAACCGGAAGAAGTTCTTCCGATTCCTCCGTGGACGGCGAAATCTCCGGGGACCCCAGCGGCACCTGCGGGCCGGCGCCCTCGCGCAGCCAGCGGCGCAGCACCCGGTGGACGCTTTCGGCGCCGACCAGCTCGCCGCCGTCGGCGACGGGCGGCGAGAGGTCCGGCGGGGAGAGCAGGAAGGGGTGCGACTGCTCGCCCCCGAGGCCGCCGTGGGAGCCGATCTGCTCCTCGAAGGCGTGCACGGTGCCGGTCGCCGGGTCGTACATCGAGTTGACCATGATGTCCGCGACGTGCGGGAAGCCGTCGGTGCGGCGCACCGCCTCCGCCGTGCCCCGGCCGAAGACGGCCAGCGGCCCGTCGTCGGTGAGCTCGGCCACCGGGACCTCCACGCCGTCCCCCGCGAGCACCACCGAGCCGTGCTCGGCGCTCGCGACGAGCAGGAAGCCGATGCCGGGGTGGTGGGCCAGGGTGTTCAGGAGCGCCGGGTGGCGGCGGTCGATCTCCTCGCGCGTCATCCGGTGCGGCACGTCGGGGAAGGAGACAAGGCCGAGGTTGCCGGAGGCGAGGACGACGGGCTCGGAGGGCTTCGCGGGGATTTCGCGCGCCTCGTCGCCGTTCTCGTCCACGGGCCGGTGCAGGGCGCTGCGCAGCGCGTCCCTCGCCGCGTCCCGCGCCTCGGAGCCGCTGCGGGTCCGCCCGACCCTGCGCGGCACGGGGAGCCCGCACCCGGCCCGTACGAGGTCCTTCAGGGTCAGCCCGTAGGCGGACTCGAACGTCTCCCCCGGGCTCTGGCCGTGGTCGGAGAGGAGCACGATCCGGTACGGGCGCGGCGCGTGCTCGGCGACGGTGGCGATCAGCCCGACGGACCGGTCGAGCCTGCGCAGCACCTGGTCGGTGTCGGGCCCCTGCGGCCCTGAGTGGTGCGCCACCTCGTCGTACGCGACGAGGTCGGCGTAGACGGCGGTGCGCCCGGCCAGCATGTCGCCCATGACGGCGGCGACCACCACGTCCCGCTCCACGACCGTCGCGAAGGCCCGGACGAAGGGGTACGTGCCGCCGCGCGAGACCCTCGGCCGCTCGCGGCGCAGCCGCGCCCGGGTGGACTGGACGGTCTCGCGGACGCACTCGGCGACGAACGACCCGGCGGTGCGGACGGCGTTGGCGGGGTCGGAGAAGTAGGCGAAGTAGCCCGCCCGGGAGCGGTTGCGGCGGCCGCGCCGGGCGGCCACGGTCAGGACGAGCGCGACCTGGTCGGCGCCGCCGCTGAAGAGGTTGCCGCGGGAGGCGCCGTCGAGGGTGAGGAGCCCGCCGTCGCCGGTGCGGCGCACCGCCCGGCGCTGGAGCTCGACGGCGCTCGCCGGGCGGTTGGACACCATGAGCCGGCCGGTGTCCTTCTCGTACCAGCGGAAGGCGGGCACGTCCTCGTTGGAGCCGTGCAGGATGCCGAGCTGGCTCGCGCCGGTCTGGCTGGACCAGTCGGTGCGCCAGGGGGTGAGCCGGTGGCCCGCGTCGAGCCAGCCGGCGACGGTGGGCATCAGTCCGTCCTCGACGGCGGCGCGCAGGACGTGGTGGCCGACGCCGTCGAGCTGGAGGAAGACCGTGCCGGGCGCGGGCTCCGGGCCGCCGCCCGGATCGCGGGGGCGGGTGCGGCCGGTGAGCCGGTAGAGCCGGCGGCGGTAGGCGTCGTCGTCACGGACGGCGAGGGCGGTCGAGGTCGCCGAGGCGACCGCCGACATGACCGCGGCGACGACCACCGCGGTCTCGGGGTCGGCGGCGCCCCGCCCGTCGGGGATGAGCCAGAGCGCGACGAGCAGCAGCGAGCCGTTGAGGAAGAACCCCAGGAGCCCGAGGACGAGGGCCGGGACGAGCAGCAGCGCCCGCACGATCAGCGGCCAGACCAGCGCGCCGAGCAGGGCGTAGGCCCCCGCTCCCCAGGCGGCGGTGAGCGCCGTCCGCGTCAGGGTGTCACCGCCGGGCGACTGGAGTTCGAAGTCCGGCAGCAGCCCGGCGAGGAGGAGCATGGTGAGCGTCGACACCGCCCACACCACGGTCACCCGCACCAGGGCGCGGCCCGCGCCGCGTCGGCGGTCGGCGCCATCCCATCGCCCGTCACCCACGCGCGTCACACCTTTCGCCCGTTTTCTGCCTCAAGCGTGGCACAGGGCCGGTCGCCCGGGCGGCGCGGGTGTCCGTCCCGGTCTCCGGTGCCGGATCCCCGGGGCCCGGTCCCCGGGGCCGGGGCGGCTCGGGACCGGATGCCCGCTCAGGAACCGTCGTACCCTGCCGTGGGCATGGAGAGACGTCGGTGGACGCCGGCCTTCGCGGCCGCGTCGTACGGAGGTTCGTCACGTCCGACGGTGACGACCCGCACCCCGCGCCGCTCGCACTCGGCGCGGAAGCCCGGCACGGAGGTCAGCGCGCGGGCGAGGACGCGCTCGTTGGGCGCGACGAAGAGGTCGACCGCGCCGCCCTCCACGTCCGTCCAGAGGGCGGCGTGGTCGGGGCTGATGCCGTAGCAGAACAGCTGTCTGGTGAGCACGTACCCCTGGTCGTCGGCCCAGCGGGCGCACATCGCGTGCTGGCCGCGCGTGTCCACGAGGAAGGGGTCGGTGTCCAGCTCTTCGAGCGGGGTGAGGCTGGCGATCGCCGCCACCCGAACGTCGTCCATGGGCCGACATTACTCCGGGACGGTGACGGCCGAACATCCTCCGGCGGGCGCTCCGGACATTTACCCTCGTTACGGAACGGCCTCGGACCGGCGGGCGACGGCACCGTGCGACGGGCGGCGAGGGTGGTCGGCGAAGACGACGGGCGACGGAAGGGCGGCATGCCGGTGGAGGTCACCTGGTGGGGGCACGCGACCTGCACGGTCGAGGACTCCGGGGTCCGTTTCCTCACCGACCCCCTGTTCGCGCGGCGCCTCGCGCATCTGCGCCGGCGGCGGGGCGCGCCGCCGCCGCCCGAGGCGGCGGTCGCCGAGGCCGCCCTCGTCTCCCACCTCCACGCCGACCACCTCCATCTGCCCTCGCTGGCCCGGCTCGCGCCCGGCACCCGGCTGCTCGTGCCGCGCGGCGCGCCCGCCGCCGTACCGGGCCTGCGCAGGCTCGTCGAGCGGGGGCTGCGGCTGACCGAGGTCGAGCCGGGCGACGCGGTGGCCGTCGAGGGCGTGACGGTACGGGTCGTGCCGGCGCGGCACGACGGGCGGCGGCTGCCGTTCGGGCCGCACCGCTCCCCCGCGCTCGGGTACGTCGTCGAGGGCGAGGCGCGGACGTACTTCGCCGGGGACACGGGCCTGTTCGACGGGATGGCGGAGGCGGTCGGGCCGGTGGACGTGGCCCTGCTGCCGGTCGGCGGCTGGGGCCCGTACCTCGGGCACGGCCACCTGGACGCGGGCCGGGCCGCCGAGGCGCTCGCCGCGCTCTCCCCGGCGGCGGCCGTGCCGGTCCACTACGGCACGTACTGGCCCATCGGTCTCGACGGGCTCCGGCCGCACGAGTTCCACGCGCCGGGCGACGAGTTCGTACGGCACTCGGCGCGGCTCGCACCGAAGGTGGCGGTCCATCTCCTCGCCCACGGCGAGCGCGTCCGCCCGGAGGTCGCCCGGTGACGGCGGCCGGGAGGGGGGCGGGGCCGGGCCCGGCCGGAGCGCATACGGCTCGGCCGACGAGGTCCGGCCCGGCCGGACCGGGGACCGCTCGCCCGACGGGGCCCGGCCCACGCCCCTCGGGAACCGCTCGCCCGACGGGGCCGGGCACGCCCCGAACGGGGGCTGCTCGGCCGGTGGGACGCGCCCGGGGCCGGGCGGGGGTCGTACGGTGATCGGGGGGCTCGTCGAGATCGTGCGCGAGCTGCCGCCCGAGTCGACGCAGCAGGCGGTCGGCTATCCGTCGCTCTTCCTCCTCGTGGCGCTCGGCGCGCTCGTGCCGGTGGTGCCGACGGGCGCGATCGTCAGCTCGGCGGCCGTCGTCGCCTTCCACCAGACCGCGCCGCTCGCCCTGCTGTTCGTCTTCCTGGTCTCCGCCCTCGCCGCCCTGCTCGGCGACACGGCCCTGTACTGGCTCGGGCGGCGCGGCGTCCGCTCCCGCAACGGCTCCCGGTGGCTGGCCTCGCTGCGCGGCCGGGTCACGCCGGACCGGCTGGCCCAGGCACAGGAGCGGCTGGACACCCACCAGGTGTCGGTGCTCGTCCTGTCGCGGCTCGTGCCCGCCGGGCGCATCCCGGTGATGCTCGCCTGCCTGCTGGCCGGGATGCCGCTGCGCCGGTTCGTCCGGGGCGACGTGGCGGCCTGTCTGGCGTGGGCGGCGACGTACCAGCTCATCGGCATCCTGGGCGGTTCGCTCTTCCCGGAGCCGTGGCAGGGCGTCGTCGCGGCGGTGGCGCTCACGGTCGTGTTCAGTACGGCTCCGGCCCTCTGGCGCCGGATCCGGGGCCCGCGCGGCGCGGCGGCCGACGGCGCGGCGTCCGACGGGGCGGGCGGGGCCCGCTCAGGGCACCAGCACCCGTGAGGCACCGACCGGGAGGTCCCACAGGTCCTCGCGGGGCAGCCCGGCGCGCTCCCAGGCGGCCCTGACCCGGGTGAGGGGTTCGAGGACGGGCTCGCTGGAGAGGACGAAGGTCGCCCAGTGCATGGGCGCCATCCGCCGTGCCCCGAGGTCCTGGTGGGCGCGGACGGCCTCCTCCGGGTCGGTGTGGACGTCCCTGAGCCACCAGCGCGGGGCGTAGGCGCCGATCGGGAGGAGGGCCAGGTCGATTCCGGGGTGGCGGCGGCCGATCTCCTCGAACCAGTGGCCGTATCCCGTGTCGCCGGCGAAGTACACGCGGTGGCCCGCCCGGTCGGTGAGCACCCAGCCGCCCCAGAGCGAGCGGCAGGTGTCCAGGAGGGTCCGCTTGGACCAGTGGTGGGCCGGGACGAAGTCGAAGCGCACACCGCCGAGTTCGGCCGCCTCCCACCAGTCGAGCTCGGTCACGCGGCGGAAGCCCCGGCGGGCGAACCAGCGGCCGAGTCCGGCGGGGACGAAGACCGGGGTGTGCCGGGGCAACCGTCCGAGAGTGGGCGCGTCGAGGTGGTCGAAGTGGTTGTGGCTGATCACGACCGCGTCGACGGGGGGCAGGTCCTCCCAGCGGACGCCCACGGGGGTGAGCCGGGCGGGGGTGCCGAAGATGCGGCGGGACCAGACGGGGTCGGTGAGGACGGTGAGCCCGCCGACGCGCAGGACCCAGCTGGCGTGGCCCGCCCAGGTGACGGCGACGGTGTCGGGGCCCGCGACGGGCTGCGGCCCGGGTTCGAAGGGCAGCCGGGGGACGTCCCTGAGTCCTTCGGGGCGGGGGCGCACGGCGCCTTCGCGGGCGAGGCGCGCGAAGGCCCGGACCCCGGGCAGGGGCGCGGTGAGCCGGTCGGCGAAGCTGCGCGGCCAGTCCCGGCGGAGCCGCCCCACGGGCACGGGCGGCCGGGGGACGTCGGGGCCGGACGCGAGCGGGGCGGGAGCCTCGACGGCGGGGTCAGCGCCGGGGCCCGGGTCGGAAGCGGTGGAAGGGGCGGAAGGGGCGGAAGCGGCCGCAGGGGGCGAGGCGTCCGGGGCCGTGCCGGGGTCCGGCCGGGACGGGGCCGGTGCGGGCCGGGCGGGGCGTGCCGTCCGTTCGGTCATCAGCGGGCTCCGTTCTGCACGGCTCGTCGGGGATCGGGGACGGGATCAGGGTCGGGGGCAGGGACGGGGACGGGGGCAGGGACGGACGGGGTTGCGGAGTGCCTGAGTCCGCGGCGGAGCGGGCTCACCGCAGTTCCCCGAGGGCCGCGGCGAACTCCGCGAGCGCACGGGCCGCGTGGGGGGACTCCACGGGGTCGCGCGCCGCGAACGTCTCGGACCGCTCCTCCTCGGTGGCGCCCAGGAAGGCGGTGGTGTCGAACCTGACGCGCAGGGCGCCGAGTTCGTCGCCGAAGCGGTGGCCGCCGGGGACGGTGGTGCCGAGGCGCCCGGTGAGGTGGTGCTCCAGTTCGAGGGAGTCGGTGACGCCCCGGGCGGCGAGGCCCGCGCGCAGCGGCCCCAGGTCGGCGTAGAGGTGGCGGCCCGCCTGCGGGGGCCGGGCCAGGGCGCCGGCGGAGAGGACGGCGTGGTGGGCGGCCCCGGCGAGCCCGCCGTGGACGGCGGCCGCGCGCCGCATGCGTACGGTGACGTCCTCGGGCTCGTCGAGGGCGTGCGCGGCGGCGGGGGCGAGGGGCCCGGGGACGACCGCGCCGAGCGCGGTGAGCACGTCGAGGACGCGGGCCCTGCGGTCGGTCCAGCGGTCGGTGCGGGAGGGGGCCGTGGGCGGGAAGCGGGCGACGGCGCACGGCCAGGCGGCCGGGGCGAGGGCGCCGCCGAGGTCGGTGAGGACGGTGACGTCGTCGGGGCACATCTCGGCGGGGCTGAGGAGCACGGTGTCGTGCGGGTGGTGGAGGGTGTCGCGCCAGGTCTCGTCGCTGACGACGTGCAGCCCCTCGGCGACGGCGGCCTCGCAGGCCTCCCGGACGAGTTCGGGCGGAGCGACGGTGGCGGTCGGGTCGTCGGCGACGGAGAGCAGGAGGAGGCCGGGGGTGCCGCCCTCGGCGCGGACGCGGCGCACGGTCTCCAGGAGGGCGTACGGGTCGGGGACGCCGCCGCACTCGGCGGGCGTGGGCACGTGGTAGGCCGGACGGCCGAGGAGGCGGGCCTGCGGGGTCCACCAGGCGGGGCAGGGCCGCGGCAGGAGCACGTCGCCGCCGTGGGCGGCGAGCAGGGCGAGCAGGAGGGTTGGGGCGCCGGGCGCGGCGATCACGTCCTCGGCGTGGGTGCGCAGGCCGCGGCGCCACCAGTAGCCGGCGGCGGCCTCCCGCAGGACGGGGCCGCCGCCCGGCGGTTCGGGCGCGGTCCGCCCGGCGGCCGCGGCGAGCAGCGCGGAGAGGCCGGGCGGGACGGGCAGGCCCGTGTCGGGAGCGGGCGGTCCGTAGCGCACGGGCCCGCGTCCCTCCGGAGCGGTCTGCCGCATGTCCCGTACCTCCTGCCTCCTGAGCGCGGAGGGGGCGCCGGGCGCATGGCACCCCCGTGGCCCTTTATACGAAGGTTCGGGCGGGTTCGCCGCTTCAGGAGACGGTGACCGGGTGGCGCACGACCGCGTCGAAGAGGTAGCCCTGGGTGTTGTGGACGGTCCGCTCGGGCTGGGTGTTGCCCGCGGCGTCGGTCGTCCGGGAGAGCAGGGTGGCCGGGCCGGTGCGGTGGGGGCGCCACGGCACGGTCCAGCGGACCCAGCCGCCGCGCCGCGGGGTGTCGAGGAGCCGGGCGGGCCGCCAGTGGGCGCCGCCGTCGGTGGAGACCTCGACCGAGCGCACGGGCGCGTGCGCGGACCAGGCGCGGCCGGTGAGCCGGTGGAGCCGCCCGGCGTCCAGGGCGGCGCCGAAGGGGAGCTCGTAGCCGGACTTCACGGTCTGCCGGGTGAGCGGGGCGCTGCCGCCGGCCGGGTGGGCGGCGCCGAAGAGTCGGTACCAGTCCGTGGACCAGGGGGAGGCCAGCGGGCGGGTGGAGACCTCGATGTCGCCGAGCCACTTGATCGAGGCGATGCCGACCCAGTGCGGCACGACGAGCCGGACGGGGTGCCCGTGGTCGTACGGGAGCGGCTCGCCGTTCATCTCGTACGCGAGGATCACGTCGTCCAGGGCCTTGGCGACCGGCAGCGGGCGGCGGACGCGGCCGTGGTCGACGCCGCCGGAGACGTACGGGTCGTCGAGGCCCCGCGGCAGCAGGTCGACGGCGTCGCCGGCGATCCCGGCGAGGCGCAGGACGTCGGCGAGGCGGACGCCGCGCCAGCGGGCGGCCCCGACGGCGCCGAGGGTCCAGGAGGTGCCGGTGACGGTCTCGCCCTGCTGGGTGGTGAAGAGGCTGCGGCCGTTTCCCGCGCACTCGATCAGGGCCGTACGGGTGACGGAGGGCAGGTCGCGGAGCTGGCCGTACGTGAAGTGGACCGGCGCGCGGCCGTGGAGTCCGTCGCCCCAGAGGGTGAGCCGCCAGTCGTCGGCGTCGAGGACGGGGGTGGAGGTGTGGTTCCGGACGAAGAAGCGGCTGGTGGGCGTCGTGTGGCCGGTGTCCCCGAAGGCGTCGAAGCGGGCTTCGGCGTTGGTGCCGCGGACGGTGAAGTGCTCGGGCGGCAGGGCCTTGACGATGCCGGGTGCGGCGAGCGGCGCGGTGGTCCCGGCCGTGGACCCCGCGGCGGAGGCGGGCGCGACGGTGACGGGCGCGGTGGAGGCGGGCGCGGTGGTGGAGCCGGTGGGGGACGCGGCGTGGGCGGGGGTCGTGAGGCCGCCGAGGGCGGTGGCCGCCGGCGCCGCCGCGAGCAGCGCGAGGACGGAGCGGCGGGCGGGCGCGGGCGGGTTCGGCACGGGACTCCTCGGCAGGTGGGAAGGGGGGTGCCGACGGTGGCGGCGGGCCGATCCTAGGTGCCGAGGAGGGTTTCTGACGGTTCGTTCATGAGCCCGTCACAAAGGTGGTCCCGGGCGCCGTCCCGTCCGACCCCTGGGCAGGCGGGGGCGGCCCGGTCAGAATGCGGCATGACGATCCGTGACGCCGTTCCCGAGGACGCGGAGGCGCTCGCCGCCGTGCACGTCCGTTCCTGGCAGGCCGCCTACCGCGAACTGCTGCCCCCGGCCTACCTGGAGGCCCTGGACGTCGAGGAGCGCGCCGCCCGGTGGCGGGCGCGGCTCGAAGCGGCCGACGGTCCGACCGTGCTCCTGGCGACCGGTTCGGGCGGGCGCCCGGTCGGCTTCGCCGCCGTCCGCCCCTGGCCCGACGAGGAGTTCGGTCCCGCGACGACGGCCGAGCTGGCGGCGCTGTACACCCTGCCGTCGGTCTGGGGCACGGGGGTCGGCCGGCGGCTGACGGAGGCCGTCGTCGAGCGCGTCGCGGCGAGCGGGTTCCACAGCGTGGCCCTGTGGGTCCTGGCGGGGAACGAGCGGGCGCGGAGGTTCTACGAGGGCGCGGGGTGGCGGGCGGACGGGACGGTGGTCCAGGAGGAGACCGGCGGGGTCGTCCTCGACGAACTCCGGTACCGGAGGGACCTGTTCGGCTGACCGCGCTCTCCCCCTTCCGACCGGCGCCACGCCCTCCTGTCGTCCACATGACAAGACACGGATCTCAATATATGGAGGTCGGGCGTACGGTGGAGGCACACACCCACCCGAGGGAGTCGCTTCCATGTCGCACGCCTCCGCGCCGCAGGCGCACGAGACCGCGGTCTACACGCACGGCCACCACGAGTCGGTCCTGCGTTCGCACAGCTGGCGGACGGCGGCCAACTCGGCCGCCTACCTGCTGCCCGAACTGCGGGCCGGGCTCGACGTCCTGGACGTCGGCTGCGGGCCGGGCACCATCACCGCGGATCTCGCCGCCGCGGTGGCGCCCGGCCGGGTGGTGGGGGTGGACGCGGCCGAGGACGTCCTGGCGAAGGCCCGGAACGTCAGCGCGGAACGCGGCCTGGGGAACGTCGAGTTCGCGGTCGCCGACGTCCACGCCCTGGACTTCCCCGACGACTCCTTCGACGTCGTCCACGCCCACCAGGTGCTCCAGCACGTGGGCGACCCGGTGCGGGCGCTGCGCGAGATGCGGCGCGTCTGCCGCCCCGGTGGCGTGGTCGCCGCCCGGGACAGCGACTACGGCGCCTTCGCCTGGTACCCCGAACTGCCCGCCCTGGAAACCTGGCTGGACCTGTACCACCGGGTCGCCTCCGCCAACGGCGGCGAACCGGACGCCGGGCGCCGCCTCTTCGCCTGGGCCCGGCAGGCCGGATTCACCGAGGTCACCACCACGGCGACCGCCTGGTGCTTCGCCACTCCCCAGGAGCGGGCCTGGTGGAGCGGCCTGTGGGCGGACCGCACCACCTCGTCCGGCTACGCGGAGCTGGCCGTGGACGGCGGCCACACCACCCCGGCCGGCCTCGCGGAGATCGCCGACGCCTGGCACGCCTGGGGCGCCCGAGAGGACGCCTGGTTCATGGTCCCGCACGGCGAGATCCTCTGCCGGGTCTCCTGAACGGGGCGGATATTCCCGGCGGGGTGCCGCGGGGCCGCATAGGGTGGCGGGTCGGCGCGCCCGGCAGGGCGGCGGCCGAGCGGACGACGCCGCCGCACGCGGCACAGGGAGAGTACGAGGCATGGGCACCCAGCACACCTATCGGGTCATCGTGCGCGGCACGTTCGACGCGCTGTCGGAGGAGAGCCGCAGCCGGCTGCTCGCCGAGGCGGACGCGCACGGGCTGAGCGCGATGCGGTTCACCGAGGAGGGCTCGCTCGCCTACGACCGGACGCTCAAGCACTTCTCGTACCGGCTGGTCGTCGTCTCCGCCGCGGAGGACGGCGACGAGATGGCGGGCGCGCTCGCCGAGGAGCGCGTGGAGAACGCGCTCCGGGAGCTCGGCCACGGCTTCACGGGGCTGCGGTCCACCGTGACCGACCTCGACACGATGAAGATCAACTACAAGCGGTGACCGCCCATCGCTCGTGGTCCCGCCAGGCCCCGTCGATGAGGAGCATCGCGGGCGAGAACCCTTCGAGGCGGAAGCCCGCGCGGCGGACCAGGGCGCGGGACGCGGTGTTGAGGGGCTGGATGTTGGCTTCGAGGCGGTGCAGTTCCAGCGGGCCGAAGGCGTACGGGAGGAGCAGGCCGAGCGCCTCGGTGAGCAGGCCCCGCCCGGCGGCGTGCGCGAAGGCGCCGTAGCCGAGCGCGCCGCTGCGGAAGCCGCCCCGCACGATGTTGTTGATGTTGACGAAGCCGGCGATCCGGCCTCCCTCGGCGTGCTCGCACACCAGGAACCCGGCGCGGGCCGGATCGTCGATGAGCGCGCCCGCGTACGCGGCGTACGCCTCCGCCGTACGGGGCGGGAAGAGCCAGGGGCGGTGCAGCGCCGTGCTCTCCTCGGCGCGGGCGGTGAACTCCTCCCCGTCGTCGAGCGAGAACTCCCGCAGCCCCACCCGGGGCCCCGCCGTCACATAGCGACCGTGATCGTCGGACATGCGCCCAGGTTAGGGCCTTGTGGGGGCCTTGTCGGGTCCTCGGGGGGGCGGCGGGGCGCGGGCGGCCCCCCTGCCCGCTTCCGCCGTCACGGCTAGCCTCGGAGGCATGACCAGGGAGAACCAAGAGATCCAGGAGAACCCGGAGGTCCGGGAGATCGTGGCGGCGCTGCCGGAGGCGGCGACGGTGAGTGCCGTGAACGCGATCGCCGACGAGCGGGTCGCGCGCGGCGACGCCGCCTTCGCCGCCGATCTCGGTCTCGTCCTCTCCGCAGCGCACCGGGCCGCGGAGTCGCCGCCGTGGCAGTACGGAGCCGCCCTGGACCACCTGGTACGACTCCTGGCCACCACTCCCGGCGCCGAGAACGCCGCCCAGGCGCTCCGCCTCGTCGGCTCCGTGCGCGACCTCAGTGCTCGGGGCGCGCGTTACCCCGCCTCGCTGCTGGCCACCGGCCACGCGGCGGAGGACCTGGCTCCGGCGTTCGCCGGTGACGTCTCCGACGAGTTCCGCGCCTGCCTGGTCCACGAGCTGGTGCTCCGGGGCTCGCCCGTCACGCGGCTGCCGGTGATCGCCGCGTGGGCGACCGCGCCGGAGCGGCACGACCACCCGTTGGGGTGGCTGCCCCTGTCGGTGTCCGCCGTCGAGGCCGAGGCCGCACTGCCCCGCCACAGCGCCACGGGCAGCAGCTGGGCGTCACCTTACGGGCCGTCGCACCGGGGCGTCCCGGCAGCGGTGCTCGGCGACACCGTCGCGCCGAAGGCCGTCGAGACGACGTCGCCCTCACGGGCCGCGGCGATGGGCGCGGCCGTGGCGAACTGGACGGCGGAGTCCAACGGACGGGTCGAGGCGCGGGTCTTCGACCTCGCGGAGCCGTTGGACGCCGCGGCGATCCCGGGCGCGCTCCTGACGCTGGGGCTCGACTGTCTCGCCGGGGTCGACGAGGGCTCGGGCCTGTGGGGCTCCGTCCGGGAGCCGGCCGGGGCGTGGCGGGTGCTCTTCGCGGCGGCGTCGACCGGTGGGGCGTACGGGTACGGCGAGTTCGGCGCGTACGGCAGGCTGGCGGCCTGGCGGTCCCTCGCCGCACTGGCGGGTGGTCCCGAGGGCGCGAGCGCCGCCGAGGTCGAGGCGCGGGCGGCGGACTGCGTCTGGTACGGCTTCGTCGCCCACACGGAGTGGTTCGAGCAGGTGGCCTGGGACCTGGGTGTCGCCGCCCTCTCCCCCGGCCGCAAGCGGCTGGCCGTCCTGGCGGCGACGGACACCGACTGACCCGGCACCGGGGGCGGCGCGCCGTTCCGCAGCGCCGCCCCGAGAGGGGCCGTGGCCGCCGCACCCCGTACGCCCCGGGTTCCGGACGTTCCTAGCGGCGGGCCGTACGCACCCGGGGCGGGCAGGACTCGCCCTTCCTGACCACGCCGATCGTGACCGTGGCGCGGCGGTCGACGGCCGTGCCCGGTGCGGGGTACTGCGTGCAGACCTGCCAGCTCGGCGGCCAGAGCACCCGGCGGTCGCGGCCGCCGACGTCGTGGACGGCGAGCCGGGTGCGGCGGTCCAGCCGGGTGAAGACCCGCCACAGATCGCTGCCGAGGAAGTCCGGCATCGCGCGGGGACCGGCGGGAGCGAGGGCCTCGACCCGTCGTCCGCGCGGCCGCCCCGTCACCCCGCCCGCCCCCGTCTCCGTGTCCGTACCCGACCCTGTCTCCGTACCCGCGGGGCCCCCGGCGCCGTGCGCCGTCACGGGTTTCTGCCCCGTTCGGCGCGTCCCCGCCGTGCCGGACCTCCCCGCCGTGCCGAAGGCGACGAGGGCGAGGGTCAGCGCGGCGCCCGCGCCGACGACGGTCGCCGCGCGCCTCACTTGCGCCTCCGGGCCGCGGCGTAGTACCCGCAGGCCACGCCGATGAGGGCGGTCGCGAGCAGGGCGAGATAGAGGGGCATGGAGACCTCGGGGATCAGCAGCCGGATCCGTACCTCCCGGGTGTTCTCGAAGATGAACACGAGCGTGACGATCACGAGCGCCGCCATGCCGATGCGGCCCGGGGTGAGGGCGCCACCGGACCGGGCCCCGCCCCTCCCCGACGTCTCCTTGGGACTCATATGGGCCCTCTCCTCCGTCGTGCCTGTCGGGCGTGCGCGTGGGACCAGCATGGGCGACCCGGGAGCCACCCGAACGGTGGACGGAGCCGTACGAGTGACTTGTCAGACAACAGCGGCCGACTACCGTGGTGCCGGGACATCGCTCCACGCAGGACGGAGCACCGAGGACGAGGAGGCGCCGTGGCGGTCAGCGGACACCGGCGACGGCCGGTCGTGGCGCTCTACGAACGCATCGCGGACGCCGTCCACGACGGCACCTTCCCGCCGGGCTCGACGCTCCCCTCCGAGCCGAAGCTCGCCGCCCGGCTGGGCGTGAGCAGGCCCGCGCTGCGCGAGGCCCTGCTGCTGCTCCAGGAGGACGGCCTCCTCACCGTACGGCGCGGGGTCGGCCGCACGGTGAACCCCCGACCGCCGCGGCGCGGGTTCGAGCACGTCCAGCCCCTGGAGGGGCTGATCGGGGCGGGTGAACCCCTGCGCGTACGGGCCCTGCTGCGGACCGTCGAGGAGCCCACCGACTTCACCACCCAGCACCTGCTCGCCCCGGTCTCCGCCGAGCTGCGCTTCTGGGAGTCCGTACTGACCGGGGAGGGCGCGGCGGCGGCCCTGAGCCACGAGTGGGCGGCGCCGGACGACGTGCTCGACGCGGCACATCCGGAGTTCGCCCGCGCGCTGCGGGCCGCGGCGCCGGACGCGGCGGTCTCCATGTTGTCGGTGCTCGTGGGCGCCTCGCGCGAGACGGCCCTCGGCGCGCACAGCGCCATCACGGCGACGCTGCTCGGGCGGCGGCGCGGGGAGCAGCTGGGGCGGCCGGCGGACACCCCGGCCGTGCTGGTCACCCAGGTCGTACGGGTCGGCGACACCCCGGTCCTGGCCGCCAAGCACATGCTGCCGACCGGCGCGCCCGCCCTTCCGGTGCTCCAGTCCCGCTGACCCGCCGCTCGACGCCCCGGCCCGTCCGCCCCGACGCCCGGCGCCACCGCCCCGCCGCCACGTCCTCACCGCCCCGACACCACGTCGCCGCTGCCCCGGTGCCGCGCGCCACAGCGCGCCTCACCCGGGTGGCGTACACTTCCCCGCCATGCACTTGTCTGACAACCCTGCCACGCCCGCCGACGCCTCCGCCGTCTCCGCCGTCTCTGCGGTCTCCGACTGGATCCGGCGCGCCCCCAAGGCCGTCCTCCACGACCACCTCGACGGCGGGCTGCGCCCCGCCACGATCGTCGAGCTGGCCCGGGAGTGCGGCTACACCGCGCTGCCGACCGAGGACCCGGCCGAGCTGGCGGTCTGGTTCCGGGACGCCGCCGACTCCGGTTCGCTGGAGCGGTACCTGGAGACCTTCGCCCACACCTGCGCGGTGATGCAGACCCGCGAGGCGCTGACCCGCATCGCGGCCGAGTGCGCCGAGGACCTGGCGGCGGACGGCGTCGTCTACGCCGAGATCCGCTACGCCCCCGAGCAGCACCTGGAGGGCGGCCTGACCCTCGACGAGGTGGTCGAGGCGGTGAACGACGGCTTCCGCGAGGGCGAGCGCCGCGCCGGCGGCCGCATCACCGTCCGCACCCTGCTGACCGGCATGCGCCACACCGACCGTTCCCTGGAGATCGCGCGGCTCACGGTCGCCCACCGGGACAACGGCGTGGCCGGCTTCGACATCGCCGGCGGCGAGATCGGCAACCCGCCGGCCCGCCACCTCCCCGCCTTCCAGCACCTGAAGCGGGAGAACTGCCACTTCACCATCCACGCGGGCGAGGCCGTCGGCGCGGAGTCGATCCACGAGGCCGTGCAGGTCTGCGGCACCGAGCGGATCGGCCACGGCGTGCGGATCACGGACGACATCGCCGAGGACGGCACCCTGGGCCGGCTCGCCGCGTACGTCCGCGACAACCGCATCGCCCTGGAGGTCTGCCCGACCTCCAACCTCCAGACGGGCGCCGCGAAGGACTACGCCTCGCACCCGATCGACGAGCTGCGGCGGCTCGGCTTCCGCATCACCCTGAACACCGACAACCGTCTGGTCTCCGGCACCACCATGAGCGAGGAGTTCCAGCACATGGTGGACGCGTTCGGTTACGGCCCCGAGGTCTTCGAGGAGTTCACGGTCGCCGCGCTGGAGGCCGCGTTCCTGCCGCTGCCGGAGCGGCAGCGTCTGATCGACGAGGTCGTGCGCCCCGGCTACGCAGCGCTCTGACCCACCCGCCTCGGGTACGGGGGCGGGGGCGGGGACCGGCACGCGCACGGCCCCCGCCCCCGCCCCTTCGCCGTAGGATGCTCGGACCGCCGCGCCGTGATCATCGGGGCCACGGCCGCGCGGACGAGGTGACGGAGGCAATCGTGCTGATCACTGTCGCGGATGTGGAAGACGCTGCCGCGCGGATCGCGGACCATGTCGTGCGGACCCCCACGGTGCCGAGCCCGGGACTCTCCGCCCTCCTCGGCACGCACGTCACCACGAAGCTGGAGCTGCTGCAGCGCACCGGCTCCTTCAAGGCGCGGGGCGCGGTGGCGAAGCTGCTGGCGCTCGGCGAGGCCGGGCGCGCGGCGGGGGTCGTCGCGGTGAGCGGCGGCAACCACGGCATCGCCGTGGCGTCCATGGCCGGGGCGCTCGGCGTCCGGGCCACGATCGTGATGCCGCGCTCCGCCCCGGCCCGCGCCGTGCGGGTCGCCGAGGGGGCGGGTGCGACGGTGCTGCTCGCCGAGACCATGGAGGAGGCCTTCGCGCTCGTGGACGAGCTGCGGGCCAAGGGGCTCGGCCTGGTGCACCCGTTCGACGACTCCCTCGTCGTCGCCGCCCAGGGGACGGTCGGCCTCGAACTCGCGGAGGACGCCGGGGAGCTCACCGACGTGCTCGTCAGCATCGGCGGCGGAGGGCTGATCTCCGGCGTCGCCACGGCCCTGGCGGCGCGGCGTCCCGGTGTACGGGTCTGGGGCGTGGAGACCGAGGGCGCGCGGGCCATGTCGGCCGCCCTCGCCGCGGGCCGGCCGGTCCCGGTGGAGCTGTCCTCGATCGTCTCGACGCTGAGCGCCCCCAGCGCCTCGCACCTCACCCACGCCCATGTGTCGGCGCTGGTCACCGATGTCCTCACGGTCACCGACGCCGAGGCCGTGCGCGGCACCCTCGACCTGGCCGAGCACGCGAAGCTGTGGGCGGAGCCCGCCGCGGGCTGCCTGCTGCCCGCGGCCCGCCGTGTCCTCGACCGGGTCGGCCCCGACGCCCGACTCGGCCTGGTGGTCTGCGGCGGCAACGTCTCGGCCGCCGACGTGACCACCTGGGCCGGCCGCTTCGGCCTCAACTGACCGTCCGGGACTGACCGGCCGGGACCGACGGGCCCGGACGGCGGCCCGTACAGCCGGTCGGTCCGGGCCGCCCGTACCGGCGGCGCGGCTCAGCGCAGCGCCGGTACGTCCAGGGTGAGCGTGCCGGCCTCCGCGTCGAGCACCCCGGGGACGCCGAGCGGCACGGTCAGGGCCGTCGGGCTGTGGCCGAAGCCCAGCTCCTCGACGACCGGGACGCCCAGGCCGCCGAGCCGGTCGAGGAACACCGCGCGCACGTCCTCGTACGGGCCGCACTCCTCCCACGACCCCAGCCCGATGCCCGCGACGCCGTCGAGCCAGGACGAGCGGAGCAGCTGGGTGAGGATCCGGTCGAGCCGGTACGGCTCCTCGCCGACGTCCTCCAGGAGGAGGAGCCCCCCGCGGGCCGAGGGGCGGGCGTGGGGGGTGCCGATGTCGGCGGCGAGCAGGCTGACGCAGCCGCCGAGGGTCACCCCGTGGGCCCGCCCGGGTATCAGGGGCCGGGCGGTGTCCAGGCCGAGCGTCAGGACGGTCTCGGGCGCGAAGAGCGTCGCGCGCAGCGACTCCTGGGTGCGGCGGTCGGACAGAAAGGTCCCGGCGGCGACCATCGGGCCGTGCAGGGTGGCGAATCCGGCGCGGACGGCGAGGGCTTCGTGCAGGACGGTGACGTCGCTGTAGCCGACGAAGGCCTTCGGGCCGGCGGCCCGGATCGCCGGCCAATCGACGAGGTCGACCATGCGCTGGGCGCCGTAGCCGCCGCGTGCGCAGAGCACGGCGTCGACGGTGGGGTCGCACCAGGCCGCGGTCAGGTCGTCGGCCCTGGCCCGGTCGGTGCCCGCGAGGTGGCCGAGGGTGTCGTGGGCCGCGAGGACGTGCGGGGCGACGACCGGCTCCAGGTCCCAGCCGCGCAGGACGTCGAGCCCCGCGTCGAGCCGGTCCCGGGGGACGGGTCCGCTGGGTGCGACGACCGCGACCCGCGACCCGGGGCGCAGCCGGGCGGGGCGGGCGGCGGCCCGCGTCGTACCGGCGCCGGTCATGTGCGCAGCTCCAGTTCGGTGAGGTCGTCGCGGTCGAAGCCGAAGACGCGGGCGTAGAGGGCGAGTTCGGCCTCCAGGGCACGGATCATGGTGTCGGCCCTGCGGAAGCCGTGGCCCTCGCCCTCGAAGGCGAGGTAGGCGTGCGGGACGCCCCGGCCCGCGGTACGGGCGAGGAAGCGCTCGGCCTGGGCGGGCGGGCAGATGACGTCGTCGAGTCCCTGGAGCAGCAGGAACGGTGTCGAGAGCCGGTCGACGTGCTCGACGGGCGAGCGCGCCGCGTACCGCTCGGGGACCTTGTCGAGCGGCCCGATCAGTCCGGTCAGGTACTGCGACTCGAAGTCGTGCGTCTCGTCGGTGGCCCAGCCCCGCAGGTCGAGGATGGGGTAGATGATCGTGCCGCAGGCGTAGACGTCGGTGGAGACGAGCGAGGCGGCGGTGGTCCAGCCGCCGGCGCTGCCGCCGCGGACGGCGAGGCGCGCGGGGTCGGCGGTGCCCTCGGCGGCGAGGGCGGTGGCGACGGCGGCGCAGTCCTCGACGTCGACCACGCCCCACTGCTCGCGCAGCCGCTCCCGGTACTCCCTGCCGTATCCGGTCGATCCGCCGTAGTTGACCTCGGCGACGCCGATCCCGCGCGAGGTGAAGTAGCTGATCTCCAGGTCGAGGACGAGCGGGGCGTGCCCGGTGGGTCCGCCGTGGGCCCAGATGACATAGGGCGGCCGCTCCCCCTCGGGCCCGGTGAAGCGTGGGTGGCGCGGCGGATACACCTGGGCGTGGATGTCGCGTCCGCCGGGGCCGGTGAAGGTGCGCAGGACGGGCTCGGGGTGGTGGGCGGGGTCGACGGCGTCGGTGTGGGCGGCGCCAACGACGCGGGCGTGACCCGTGCAGGTGTCGAGTTCGACGAGTTCGTAGGCGGTGTGCGGTCCCGCGGCGACGCCGATGACGCGGGTGCCGTGGACGGCGAGGGTGGAGGCCCATTCGGTCCAGGGCCCGACGGCGTCGACGAGGGTGCCGGTCTCGGGGTCGAGGATGCCGAGGGCGGTGGTCCCCTTGCCGTGGACGACGGCGATCAGGCCGTTCTCCAGCGGTTCGAACCAGGTGAGTCCGACCTTCCAGAGGGGTCCGGCGAACTCCTCGGCGCGGGGGCAGAGGGGGGTCGGCTCGTCGACGGTGCCGTCGGCCGCGATCCCGGCCCGGTAGAGGTTCCACCAGCCGGTGCGGTCACTGGTCAGGAGGAGCCGTCCGGTCGTGTCCCAGCCGACCTGGGGGATCGACTCGTCCGGTCCGCCGGCGACGGTCCGCTCGGCGTGGAGGGTGCCGTCGGGGGCGATGTCGGCGAGGCGTACCTCGGTGCCGTCCCATGGCATCCGGGGGTGGTCCCAGGCGAGCCAGGCGGCCCGGCGGCCGTCCGGCGAGAGCCGCGGTCCGGTGACGAACCGGTGCCGCCCGTCGCTGAGTTCGCGCACGGCCGCGCGGTTCGTCGCGGCGGAGCCGTCCAGGGGCACGGCGGCGATCACGCGCCGCACGTCGGTGGGGGCCGGGCCGGTGAACTCCTCCAGGACGCACCAGACCTCGCCGAGGTCGGCGCGGACGACCGGGTCCGCCCAGCGCAGCCCGCCGCCGACGGCCGAGACGGGGGTGAGCGGCCTGGGCTCCGCCGCCGGTCCGGCCTCCGGCTCGTAGGCGTACAGGCGCTGGTCGGGGAAGTGGCTGAAGACGAGGAGCGGTCCTCCGTCGGGCCGCTCGGCGGCGGCCCAGGGGCGGCCGCCGTACTCGATCACGCGGTTGCGGACGTTCCACGGCGGAGGCAGGAGGCTCTCCTCGGTGCCGTCGGCGCGTCGCCGCACGAGGGCGCGGCGACCGCCCTCGGCGGGCCGGGGCGCGGTCCACCAGAGTTCGTCGCCGACCATGCCAAGGAACTCGGGCCGCCCGTCGCCGGCCGCGGCGAGCGCGGCGTCGACGGGCGAGGGCCACGTGCCGTACGGGGCCTCGGTCTTCGGTGCGGCCCCGGTCGTCCGTACGGTGTCGCCGGTCATGGTCGTCTCTCCCCCGGTCACGGTCTTTCCTCCCCCTGTGCGTGCTGTGCGTGGCCCGTGCGCTGCGTGTGACGTGGTGCGTGCTGTCTACGCGGTTCTCAGATAGTGGTCGAGCACGCGTACCCCGAAGTGCAGGGCGTCCACCGGGACCCGCTCGTCGACGCCGTGGAAGAGCGCCCCGTAGTCGAGTTCCGGGGGCAGCCGGAGCGGCGAGAAGCCGTAGCCGGTGATGCCGAGCCGGGAGAACTGCTTGGCGTCGGTGCCGCCGGACATCGTGAACGGCACGACGTGCCCGGCCGGGTCGAAGCGCTCGACGGCGGCCCTGAGCTTGGCGAAGGTCGGCGAGTCGACCGGGGCCTCGAGGGGCACTTCGCGGTGGTGGAACTCCCACTCCACGTCCGGCCCGGTGAGCCGGTCCATGGTCGCGACGAACTCCTCCTCGGTGCCCGGCAGCAGTCGGCCGTCGACGTAGGCCACGGCCTGGCCGGGGATGACGTTCACCTTGTACCCGGCGTCCAGCATCGTCGGGTTGGCGCTGTTGCGGACGGTGGGGGCGACGAGCGCCGCGGCGGGGCCGAGCTTGTCGAGGAGCAGGTCGACGTCGACGTCCGGTGCGCCCGTGTCGACCTCGATGCCGTACAGCTCGGCGAGTTCGGTGAGGGCGGCGCGGACGGTCGCCGTGAGCCGGACCGGCCAGGTGTGCGCACCGATCCGGGCGACGGCGGAGGCGAGCCGGGTGACGGCGTTCGCCGTGTTCACCTTGGAACCGTGTCCGGCGCGGCCGCGGGCGGTGAGTTTGAGCCAGGCGGTGCCCCGCTCGCCCGCGGCGATCGGGTACAGGGTGGTGCCGGGCTGCGGGTGGAAGCTGAACGCACCGGACTCGCTGATGCCCTCCGTGCACCCTTCGAAGAGCGTGGCGTGCCGGTCGGCGAGGAAGCCGGAGCCGTCCTCGGCGCTGTCCTCCTCGTCCGCGGTGTAGGCGAGGACGATGTCGCGCCGGGGCCGCACGCCCTGACGGGCCCAGGAGCGGGCGACGGCCAGGACCATCGCGTCCATGTTCTTCATGTCGACGGCGCCGCGTCCCCAGACGACGCCGTCCCTGACCTCGCCGGAGAACGGGTGGACGGCCCAGTCGGCGGGCTCGGCCGGCACCACGTCCAGGTGTCCGTGGACGAGGAGTGCGTCGGCCGAGGGGTCGGTACCGGGGATGCGGGCCACCACGTTCGTGCGGCCGGGGGTCCGCTCCAAAAGGGTCGGTTCGAGGCCGGCGGCGGCGAGCCGCTCCGCCACGTACTCGGCGGCCGGGCGCTCACGGCAGTCGCCGCCGCCCCGGTTGGTGGTGTCGATGCGGATGAGTTCGGAGGTGAAGGTGACCACCTCGTCGAGCGCGGTCGCGTCCGGACCCCGGTTCTCCTCAGCCATACTGCTCCTCCACGGCGGCGGAGACGATGGTCGTGACCGCCTTGAACGTGCGGATTGCCTCGTACATCGTCTCGTGCGTGTACGCGACGCGCCGCTCGCCGCTCCGCGCCACGCCGGGAACCACCGTGGCGGCGGCGCCCAGGTGCTCTGCGTCGAACTCCACCTCCACGGTGTGGGGTCCGGCGTGGACCGGCGCGTGGCGGACGGCGAGGGAGGCGGCGTCCTTCGCCGCCGCGCGGATGTCGGCGGCCGTCCGCGCCGGGGTGCGGCACACCGCCGCGTACCGCGACACGTGGTCCTTGACGGCCACCTTGCGTGCCTCGGGCGCGTACCCGAGGGCGTCCTCACAGGTCAGGTCGTCGCCGGTGACGAGGATGACGGGGACGCCGTACTCGGCGACCACTCGGGCGTTGAGAAGGCCCTCGCTCGCCCGCACGCCGTTCAACCAGACACCGGTGATGGAGTTGGCGAGGTAGGTGTGCGCGAGGACCCCCTCGGCGCCCGCTCCGGTGTGGTAGCCGACGAAGGCGATCCCGTCGACGTCCCCGTGCTGCACGCCCTCGACCATGGAGAGCGACTTGTGCCGGCCGGTGAGCATCTCGGTCCGCTCGTCCAGTCTCTCCAGGAGCAGGTTCCGCATGGTCCAGTGCGCTTCGTTGACGACGACCTCGTCGGCGCCGCCGTCGAAGAAGCCGAGCACGGCCGCGTTCACGTCGGAGGTGAACATGGCGCGGCACCGCTCCCACTGGGGCGTGCCGGGCAGCACGTCGGCGGGCCAGGTCACACCGGTCGCGCCCTCCATGTCGGCGCTGATCAGGATCTTCATGTCTGGCACCGTACGCGCCGCCCGGCAGCGTCACCACCCCTGTGGATAACCGTCGTTGGAGTGGACCTCTGACGCTCACCGGGACGGCGGTACGGGACGTGGCGGCGGTTCCGGAAAGGACCGGGGATCCGCTGCGGCCAGCCGCTCGAGCGCCGCCGCGGCGCGCGCCGCGGGCGGTGTGCCGTCGTCGGGCAGCCGCCACAGGAACTGGCGCGACTCCGGCTCGGCGCCCGCGGGACCGATGCCCTCCGGCGCGACTCCCGTAGGACCGGTGGCCTCCGGCTCGGCGCCGCCGGCGGGACCGGCACCGCCGTCCGGACGAGGGCCGTCGGGGCCGGTTCCGCCCAGGGGCGGGCCGGTGAAGGTGACGACCGTCGTGTCCGGGTCGGCGAAGTCCGTGCTGATCCAGCCCCGCCGCAGGCCCCAGCGGGTGAGGAGGTCCGGCCGGTCCCGCAGTCCGGCGGCGATCAGCCGGGCGGTGGTGCGGGCGGGCCACGTCCAGGTCCGGTCGTCCTCGGCGCGGGCGATCTCGGCGTCGTACGCCTCGGCGTCGAAGCGGTACGCGGGGAGGCCGGGCGGCCCCGCAGGCCCGCCGGGGCGCTTCCAGTCGCTCCACACGACGTGCGGGCCCTCGCGGCGGATCGTGACGTAGAGCGCGCCGCAACAGCCCTCGGTGCAGTACGCCTCGGCGAGCCGCACCTCGCGCGCCTCGGGCGCGGCCCGCAGCAGGCCGCCGTCGACGACCCGCTCGGGCGTGTCGCCCGGACCGGCCCCGAAGGCCTCGGGGACGACGGGGCGGCCGTCGATCAGGAACCGCGTCTCCACCACGTCCGGGTCCCCCGGGTCGGCGACGGCGACCTCGACCCGCAGCCGGGGCGTCGTCCCGGCGGGCCCCCGGGAGCGGGTGGCCTCGCGCAGCCCCCGGACCGTGCGCCGCACCCAGTCGGCGCGCCGCCGCTCCGCCGCGTCGGCCGGGGCGGTTCCCGGCCCGTCGACCAGGTCGAGCAGGGTACGGACGAGTGCGGTGCGGCGGCCCGGCGGCCAGTCGAGGAGATACGAGGCCCCGCTGTGCAGGTCCTGCGCCAGGGTCAGCAGCCGGGCCCGCTGCCCGACGTCCCGGGGCAGCCGGTGGGCCCGGGCGGCGACGGTCTCGTACAGGGCGACGGCGTCCGCGTACGCGAGGATCTCGGCGCGGTACTCCCGCGAGCTGGTCATCCGGCCGAGCAGGAAGACGGCGGTCGCGAGGAGCCGCGGGTCGGCACCGTCGGGGTCGTGGTCGCCGGCCAGGAGCCCCACGAGGTCCGTGGCCTCCGCGACGCCGCGGGCGATCTGCGGGCCGACGGTCCGGTGGCCGCGCGGCAGCTCCAGGAGACGGGCGAGCGCGGCCGGCCGGTCCCCCGCGTACAGGGCCTCGACGAGTCCGCGCAGCTCCTCGCCGCGTACGCGGTCGTTCAGGCGGACGAGCGCGGCGGCGGCGGGGGCGAGGGGCGCGAGGGCAGCGTCGACGTTCCGGGCCAGGCCGTCGAGCAGCCCGAGCGCGGAGAGGTACGGGACGTCCTCGGGTTCGCCGTGCCGGACGAGGAGGCCGAGCCCCGCGGAGACGGCCTGGACGGTCGTTCCGGTACGGACGAGAGCGCGGCCCAGGGCGCGGGCGGCGGTCGCGTCGGGTGGTGCGAGGGCCGCGGCGGCAGGGAAGACGATCTGCTCCCGGAGGCCCGTCGCGGCGAGGGCGCGCTCCGCCTCGACGGCGGCGGCGGCCGGATCGGGTGCGGCGAGGAGGGGGATCAGCAGGTCGGCGACGGCGGCGCGGGCCTCGCGGTACGGGAGGACGGCGCCGCACGTGCGCGGGGGCCGTGCCGTGTCGGGAAGGGGGTGCCCGCCCGGGGGCGGCGGGGCCTCGGGGGCGGCGGCGCGCAGTCGGCCGACGTAGGCGTGGAGGGCGAGCGGCGTGCGCTCGTGCGGGGCGCTCACCGCGCGGGGTGACACTCGATTCCGTAGGTCATGGCGGCATCCTGCCCGCCCCCGTCGGCGGCTGCCAGCGATTTTCCGATGATCTCGAAAATCGTCTTCGGAATCGGGCGAAACATCGTCAACGGGTGCGTATAGGCTGTCGGCCGCTGTTGTCGTACCCGACCTTTCGGAGAGCTCTCGGTGACCATCGCCCTCGACCCGTCCGACACCTCCCCCGCAGGCGCCAACGACGTTACGGCCACGGACCTCATGGCCGTGGACGCCGCCGCCGTGGCCGAGGAGCCCGAGTTCTGGGTGCCGACGCAGGAGCCGCAGACCCCGGCCGGCCACGACGACGCACCCGAAGGCGAGGCGCACGACGCGGCCGGGGACGCCCACCGCGACGACACGACCGACGACACGACCGACGACACGGCCGAGGACGTCGTGACCGACGACGCGGCCGAGGACACGACCGAGGACACGGACCGCGACGACACGGAGAACGGCACGGCCGTGGACGCCGATCCCGTCGTCGTCCGGGACGCCCATGACTTCGGCGTGTACGCGCGGACCGGCGGCTGGGCCTTCGCGCTCAAGGTCGCCCGGAGCGTGCGGCCGGGCGGGCAGGCGGCCGAGGGCACGGCCCGCGTCAAGGTGTCGGCGAAGGCCTTCGCCGCGCTCGCGGGCTGCTCCCCCGAGCGGGTCATGCGCTACTACCGGGCCTGGGACATGGCGGCCGACGACGGTCTGGTCCCGCAGTTCGAGGTCCTGGTTCCCGGCGAGGACGTCGAGCTGCCCGACGCGGACGTCTGGCTCTCGTACTACGCCTCCCGCAACAGCGCCTCCTCGGTGCGGGGCCAGGCGATCACGGCCGCCGCCGAGGCGGAGGGCATCCGTCCGACGAAGGCCCTCGAGGTGGCCGAGAACCCGACGGCGCTGCGGGCCGCGATCCTGGCCGACCCCGGGACGGCGGAGGCCGCGCGCGGTGCGCTGCTCGACCGGATGAAGGAGGACCCGGCCCTCCAGACGGAGATGGCCCGTGCAATCGCCAGGACCGACGACCTGAAGAAGGCGGTGGCGAGCGAGGCGAAGGCGGCCGACCGGATCGGTTACGTCCGCCAGATCGTCGAGAACGGCCGGATCAGGACGCCCGCCGGGCAGACGGTGGAAGCGCCGCAGGAGCTGCGCGCCGAGGCGGAGCGGCACCTGTCGCTCATCGACGAGCTCGACGACTCCGAGGAGGCGGGCGAGTGGGCCGGTGAGGCGTACGACGCGGTGAAGGGCCTGGTCGCGAAGGTCGTCGAGGAGGACCCCGCGCTGCGGGTCCAGGAGCGCCGCACCAAGTTCTACAACAGCCTGCAGAAGGCGACGAAGGTCTTCGAGGAGCTGACGCTCGACGAGGTGATGGAGGAGGACATCTACGAGGCCGACATGCTCCAGCGCCTCGAAGCCCTCCAGGAGGCGATCGGCACCTGCATCAGCGCGCTGCGCAAGGCGACGACCACCTCCTGAGACCCGGGAGGAGGCCCTCAGTCCTGGTGGCCGAGCTGGAGGTCGCGCTCGGTGCGGCCGCCGCCCGCCATCTGGAGGACCGTGGCGACGGGCGGGTACCCGGCGGCGATGACCGTGTACTCGCCGGAGGACAGGTCCACGAAACGGAAGGTGCCGTCGGCGCCGGTGGTGAGGGTGTCGACGACGTTCCCGGCCGCGTCGAGCAGGGTCACCCGGGCGTCCTCCACGGGCCGCCCTCCCCCGGCCCGCACGGTGCCGCGCAGGACCGCGCCGCCCGCGAGCTCGATGTCCTGCCGGGTCTCGCGGGAGGCCTGCACGCTGACGGGGAGCGCGGCGGGCCGGAAGGCGGGGGCGCTGGCGGCGAGGGTGTACTCGCCCGCGACCAGTTCGCTGATGACGTACCCGCCCTCGCGTCCGCTGCGCGTGGAGGCGACGACCTCGCCGCGCACGTCGGTGAGGGTGACGGCCGCGTCCCGTACGGGCGTGCCGTCGGCGGTGAGGACGGCGCCGGCGAGCCGCCCGGCTCCGCCGAGGACGACGTCGAGTTCGACCGGGCGGTCGCCGACGGTGACGGAGACGGCCTGCGGCTGGTGCCCGCCGGCGGCGGCGATCAGCACGTACGAGCCGGTGCCGGGGACGCTCAGCGCGTACCGCCCGTCCTCGCCGCTCGCGCCGCGGCCGACCTGACGGCCCTGGACGTCGATGAGGGTGAGGGCGGCCCGCGGCACCCTGCTGCCGTCGGGGTGCTGGACGGCTCCGCAGACGGCGACGCCGGAGTGGATCCCGGGATGCGGCCCTGCGACGGCCACGGGAGCGGCCACGGGAGCGGCTGCGGGGGCGGCGTGGCGGGCGTGGGGGACCGCCTGGGCGCCGGTGTCGGCGTAGGCGCCCGCGTAGGCGCCCGCGTAGGCGCCCGCGTGGGTGGCGTCGGGGTGGGCCTCGGTGGCGGGTGCGGGGCTGTGGTGGGACACCAGCGGTTTCTCCTTGAGGAAGAAGGCGAGGACGAGGCCGAGCACGAGGACCGGCACGAGGTAGAGGAAGATCCGCGGCATCGCCTCCGCGTACGCCTGGATGTACGCGTCCCTCAGGACCGGCGGCAGCGTGTGCACCGTCTGCGGGGTGATCGACTCGGCGGGCGGGAGGGAGGCGGCGGCGCCCCCGGGCGAGGCGGCGCCCCCGGCCGTGGCGAGTCCGGCGAGGCGGTCGCCGAGGGCGTCGTCGAGGCGCGAGGCGAAGAGCGTGCCGAAGATCGCGGCGCCGACGCTGCCGCCGATCTGGCGGAAGTAGTTGTGGGCGCTGGTGGCGGTGCCGAGGTCGGAGGGGCGGACGGAGTTCTGCACGGCCAGCACCAGGACCGGCATGACGAGGCCGATGCCGACGCCGAGGACGGCCTGCCAGAGGCTGTGCGTGAGGCGGGGGGTGTCGGCGTCCATGCGGGAGAGCAGCCACATGCCGAGGACGGAGAGGACGCCGCCGGCCACGGGGTGGACCTTGTAGCGGCCGGTGCGGGTGATGAGCTGCCCGGAGACGATGGAGGCGACGACGATCCCGCCCATCAGGGGCAGCATCAGCAGCCCCGACTCGGTGGCGGTGGCACCCTCGACCATCTGGAGGAAGGTCGGGAGGTAGCTGGCCGCGCCGAACAGCGCGATGCCGACGACGGCGCCGACGAGGGCGGTGACGGAGAAGACGGAGTCGCGGAACAGCCGCAGCGGGATGAGGGGTTCGGGCGCGAAGTGCTCGACGACCAGGAAGAGCAGGGCGGTTCCGGCGGCGCCGCAGCCGAGGCCGATGATGACCCGGGAGTCCCAGGCGTACTCGGTGCCGCCCCAACTGGTCAGCAGGACCAGGCAGGTGGAGGCGGCGGCGAGGAGGAGGGTGCCGAGGACGTCGAAGCGGGCGCGCTTGACCGGCTTCGGCAGCTTGAGCACGGTGGCGACGACGGCGAGAGTGACGAGCCCGAAGGGCACGTTGAAGTAGAAGCACCAGCGCCAGGAGACGTGGTCGGTGAAGAAGCCGCCGAGCAGCGGGCCCGCGACGGAGGCGAGCCCGAAGGCGGCGCCGATCAGGCCCATGTAGCGGCCGCGTTCCCGGGAGGGGACGATGTCGGCGATGATCGCCTGGACGCCGATCATGAGGCCGCCGGCGCCGACGCCCTGGAGGGCGCGGAAGGCGATGAGCTCGTCCATCGTGCGGGACCAGCCGGCGAGTCCCGAGCCGATGACGAAGACGACGATGGCGAAGAGGAAGACGCCCTTGCGGCCGAGGAGGTCGCCGAGCTTGCCGTAGACCGGCAGACCGATGGTGGAGGTCAGCAGATAGGCGGTGATCGCCCAGGACATCCGGTCGAGGCCCTGGAGTTCGCCGACGATCCGCGGGAGGGCGGTGGCGACGATCATCTGCTCCAGGGCGGCGAGGAGCAGCGCGAGCATCAGGCCGCAGAAGACGAGCCGGACCCGACGGGGGTCGAGGGCGGGATCGGCGCCGGACGCGGCCCCCGGCCCCGCCCCGGGGCCTGCTCCCCGGCCGGAGCCCGGGTCGGCGGGGGGCGGCGGAGCGCCCGCGGGGAGCGGTTCCCCGCCCGCGCCCTCGGCGTCCTTCACCAGCGTGATCGCACCCACGTACTGCTCCCCTCGTCGCGGCCTCTGCGCGGCTCATTCTTCGCATCGGGCGCGAAGCGGGAGCAAGTCGGGCGGTACGGGCGGACGGTGGGGGACGGGGTGCCTAACGGCCCTGCGCGACGGCGCACTTGGGTCGCTCATCAGCGCCTTTACGAAAGCCCCCGCGCCCCCTCGACGCAACGGGCGCCGGTACGGGGACGCGGGGAATCCACTCGAATCGGTGAACGCTCCGGGCGTTACTTCTCGGTCTCGGCGGCGAGCCTGTCGAGGACGGCGTCGTAGATCCGCGCCAGGCCCTTGGGGGCGAAGGTCCGCTCGAAGAAGCCGCCGACGCCGCCGGCGCCGTTCCAGACGGTGGTGACGACGGCGCGGGACTTGCCCTCTCCGGCGGGGGTCACGGTCCAGGTGGTGACCATGGAGGAGTTGCGGTCCTTCTCGACGAGCTGCCCGTTGGTGGGCTCGGTGACCTCCAGGAGGCAGTCGCGGACGCGCTTGCTCGTGGCCTGGAGCTTCCAGTGGACGAGGGTGCCCTCGCCGTCGCCGCCCTCGCGCACCTCGTACTCGCTGAAGTGCTCCGGGAGCAGCTTCGCGCGCGTGCCGCTGTAGTCGGCCAGCGTGTCGAACACGGTCTCCGCGTCCGCCGCGATGATCCGTTCCGTCGTGGCCTCGACCTGCGCCATCGCAATTCCTCCAGCTCGTGGTTCGTCGGGGGTGTGGGCCAAGCGAACCACGTGCGCCCCGGGGCGCGAAATCCGGGTTGCAACGATCAAGAGAACAGGTGTTCTATTCTGGCCTCGAACGCACGAGCGAGTCCGCTCGTGACCCGATCGACCGAGGAGGCGTCCATGCGCTGGGACCATCTGGGCGAGACCCCGCCCGCGCCCGCCGACATCGCCCTGTTCGGCACGGACGCGGTCACGACCCGCACCTTCGACACCCCCGAGTTCCGGGGCATCACCTTCCACGAGGTGCGCGCCCGCTCGATCCTCAACCGGGTGCCGGGCGCCTCCCGGATGCCCTTCGAGTGGACGGTGAACCCCTACCGGGGCTGCACGCACGCGTGCGTGTACTGCTTCGCCCGCAAGACCCACAGCTACCTGGACCTCGACACCGGAATCGGCTTCGACTCCCAGATCGTCGTCAAGATCAACGCTCCCGAGCTGCTCGTCCGGCAGCTCGCCTCCCCCCGCTGGGAGGGCGCGCACGTCGCCATGGGCACCAACGTCGACTGCTACCAGCGGGCCGAGGGCCGGTACCGCCTGATGCCCGGCATCCTCACCGCCCTGCGCGACCGGGCCAACCCCTTCTCCATCCTCACCAAGGGCACGCTGATCCTGCGCGACCTGGAGCTGCTCACCCAGGCCGCACAGGTCACGGAGGTCGGCGTCTCCGTCTCCGTCGGCTTCACCGACCCGGAGCTGTGGCGGACGGTCGAACCCGGCACCCCCTCCCCGCAGCGCCGCCTCGACGTCGTCCGCACGCTCGGCGACCACGGCATCGGCTGCGGGGTGCTCATGGCCCCCGTGGTGCCCTTCCTCGGCGACCGCCCCGAGCAGCTGCGCGAGACCGTGCGCGCCATCGCCGAGGCGGGCGCGACCTCCGTCACGCCCCTCGTGCTCCATCTGCGCCCCGGCGCGCGCGAGTGGTTCCTGCAGTGGCTGGGGCAGCACCACCCCGGTCTTGTCCCGCGCTACGAGCGGATGTACGGCTCCGGGGCCTACGCGCCGACGTGGTACCAGCGCCGGATCACCCGTCAGGTGCACGAGTTCGCCGTCGAGTTCGGCATCGGGCCCGCCCGCCGGGGCGAGACACCCGCACCGGCACCAGCACCGGCACCGGAGCAGTTGACGCTGCTCTGAGGAGGCGCCCGGACGCTGACACCCCGTCGGACGGTTCGTGCGCGTTCTCCGTCCGTTCGGGTCAACTCTGGCCGAAACAGGTCCTTTCAGCGCTGCCATGGGACAGAAAGGCCCCATGACCACACGCGCAGGAATGCTGATCGCCGCTGGGGCGCTGGTCGCCGGGACGGTCACCGTCCTGCCCGCCGCCGCAGCCGGACCCGCCGAACCCGCCCCCCGCCCGCTCCCCCCGCTCACCTGGACCGGCTGCGCCACCAAGGCGTACCCGAAGCTCCAGTGCGCGACGCTCGACGTGCCGCTGAACCACGACGATCCGGCCGGGCGGAGCATCACCCTCGCCCTCACCCGGATCCCGCACACCGCCAGGACCTTCCAGGGCCCGCTCCTGGTCAACCCGGGCGGACCCGGCGGCAGCGGGCGCGGGATGGCCGGGTACGTGGCGGCCTCGCTGCCCCCGAAGGTGGCCGCCGAGTACGACGTGATCGGCTTCGACCCGCGCGGCGTCGGCAAGAGCGAGCCCGCGCTCGACTGCAAGCCGGGCCACTTCGCGCCCGTACGGCCCGACTCGGTGCCGCGCGGGGCGGACGGCGAGCGGGTGGCCGTGGAGCGGGCCCGCGCCTTCGCCGCCGCGTGCGGCGAGAGGCACGCCGACGTCCTGCCGTACATCGACACCGTCAGCACGGCCCGTGACCTCGACCGCATCCGCCGCGCGCTCAACGCACCGAAGATCAACTACCTCGGCTACTCGTACGGCACCTACCTCGGCGCCGTCTACGCCCGGCTCTACCCGGAGCGGGTGCGGCGGATGGCGCTGGACTCCGTCGTGAACCCGCACGGCGTCTGGTACGAGGACAACATCGCGCAGGACTACGCCTTCGACACCCGCCACAAGGACTTCATGGCCTGGGTGGCGAGGAACGACTCCGTGTACCGGCTGGGCAGCGACCCGGACGCGGTCGAGGCCGCCTGGTACCGCATGCGCGAGGCGGTGCGCGCCGAGCCCGCGGGCGGGAAGGTCGGCCCCGGCGAACTGGAGGACACCTTCCTGCCCGGCGGTTACTTCGACGGTTACTGGCCCCGCCTCGCGAGCGCCTTCTCGGCGTACGTCAACGACGGGGACGCGGCGCCGCTCACGCAGGCGTACGAGCGGTACGGCGAGGCCGACGCCTCCGCCGACAACGGCTACTCCGTCTACACGAGCGTGCAGTGCAGGGACGCGGCCTGGCCCCGGGACTGGAACGTGTGGCGCAAGGACAGCTGGGACGTGCACGCCAAGGCGCCCTTCTCCACATGGAACAACGCCTGGTACAACGCGCCGTGCGCGTTCTGGCCCGTGGACTCGCTCACACCGCCGGACGTCACCAACGACCAGGTCCCGCCGGTCCTCGTCCTCCAGGCGACGGACGACGCCGCGACCCCGTACGAGGGCGGGGTGGCCCTGCACCGCCTGATCCGCGGTTCCAGCCTGGTCGTCGAGGAGGGCGGCGGGAACCACGGCGTGAGCCTCGGCGGCAACGCGTGCCTGGACGGCCATCTGGCCACGTACCTGGCGACGGGCAGGGTGCCGCGCGGCGAGCAGGGCTCGGAGGTCGACGCGGTGTGCGCGGCGCTCCCGGAGCCGAAGGCCGAGCTCGTGAAGGCGGCACCCACGCCGAAGCCGCCGAAGGAGACGGAGACGACGGAGCCCCGGAAGGAGGGCGCCGGGCAGCGGGCCGGGATCCCCGCCGCGCCGTCCGCTCCCGCCGGGTCCTCGGAGCCGGCCGGGACCGCACTGCACGGGTTCCTCGGCCACGTGCGCTGACCCTGGCGGCCGAGGCGTCCGACCGTGCCCGCGTCCCGGGAAGCACCGGGGGCGCGGGCACTGTCAGTGGCGTGCGCGAGGATGTGGGGCATGACGAGCCACCTCACGCACCTGCCCGCACCCGACGGCGTCGCCGCCAGCCCCCAGTACAGCCACGTCGTCTGGGGCACCGGTCGCTTCGTCGCGATATCCGGGCAGTGCGCCCTGGACGCCTCGGGCGCGGTCGTCGGGGTGGGCGACGCGGCGGCCCAGGCGCACCAGGTCTTCGCCAACCTCGCCCGCTGCCTGGAAGCGGCGGGTGCCGGTTTCGGGGACGTCGTGAAGCTGACCTACTTCGTCACGGACGTGGCGCATCTCCCCGCGGTACGGGAGGCGCGCGACGCGCACTTCGCGGGGACGCCCCTTCCGGCCAGCTCGGCGGTGCAGGTGTCGGCGCTGGTCAGGCCGGAACTGCTGGTGGAGATCGAGGCGTTCGCGCTCGTGCCCGAGGAGACCGGGACGGCGTCGGACGGCGCCGGTGCGGAGCTTCGACTGGTGCGCTGACACCACCGCTCGCCCGACCGGCTGCTCCCGCGACCCGGCCGCCCGCACCCCGTGAGCCGCCGTTCCCCCGACCCGGCCGCCGTCCCCGGTGAGCCGCCGGGTCCCCCGGCCCGTCGGGCGCTCAGCTGCCGAGCCGGGCCAGGGACCGAGCGGCGGCGGGGCCGAGGCGGGGGTGCGGGAGCGCGGCCTCCAGGGCGGGGCGGGCGCGCGGGTCCCCCAGGGCGCCAAGGCCTTCGACGCAGGCGAGCCCGACCCGCCAGTGCGGGTCGTCGGCGGGGAGCCGCCGTTCGAGGACGGCGATCAGGGCGGGCACGGACTCGGGGGCGCGCAGGTCCGCGAGGAGCCGGACCGGCAGGAGGGCGTAGCCGACCCGCAGTTCGTTGGTGGCGAGGGCCGCGGCGGCGCGGGCCGTGCGCGGGTCGCCGAGCCGTACGAGCGCGTGGGCGGCGGTGACGCACCGCTCGGGGTCGCGGTGGTTGAGGAGGAGGACGAGCGCCTCGAAGGCGCGGGGGTCTCCGGCGAGGCCGAGCCGGAAGGCGGCGATCTCGCGGGCCCAGAGCGGCCGGCCCGGCGCGGTGAGGACCCGGTGGAGTTCTTCGGGGTCGTCGGTCGCGGCGAGTTCCGCGAATGCCGCCGGAACTTCTCCGGAGTCATTCTCGATCTCGTCCCGCAATCGATCGATCATCGAGCAGAATTCCGGATCCTCGGCGATTTCCATGAATCCGAGCCTATCCGCGATCCAGATCACACTTTCTCAACTTCCCGGGACTGGCGCGCTCGTTACCGGCCGGTTAGTCTCAGGTGAGCGGGCAAACCCCGCACTTCCCATGACGGCCTGGTGACGCAGCCGTCGTGGGTGCAGGTCGGTTCGGCAGTTCTCGACGTGACTCCGGGACAGGGTCCGTCGCTCCTTTCTCCGCGGGCCCCCGCCGCTTTTCCAGGCGCTCGCCCTCGCCCTTCCTCCGCGCCTTTCGCGCGCGCACGCACTGCCTTCAGTCGTCACTCTTCCTCCCTGGAGTCCCCTGATGGACACCCCTCTCTCCACCATCGCCGTCGTCGGTCTCGGCACCATGGGCACGGGCATCGCCGATGTCCTCGTCCGGGCCGGCCGCGAGGTCATCGGCATCGACATCAGCGACAACGCCGCCGCCCGTGCCGTCGCCGCCCTGGAGGCGTCCACGGCCCGTGCGGTGGCCCGTGAGCGGATCACCGAGGAGGAGCGGCAGGACGTCCTCGCCCGCTTCCGGACCTTCTCGGACCTCCAGGCGGCCGCCGAGGCCGATCTCGTCATCGAGGTCGTGCCCGAGTCGTACGAGACGAAGCAGGAGGTCTTCCGGGCCCTGGACGGCATCGTCCGGCCGGACGCGATCCTGGCGACCGGCACCAACGCGCTCTCCGTCACCCGGCTCGCGGCCGACTCGGCCCACCCCGAGCGCGTCCTCGGCCTGCACTTCTTCGCGCCGGTGCAGGCGATGAAGCTGGTCGAGGTGGTCTCCTCGGTGCTGACCGACCCGCGCGCCGTCGACGCCGTCACCCGGCTCGCCGAGGACCTCGGCAAGCAGCCGGTCGCGGTCGGCGACCGGGCGGGGTTCATCGCGGACGGGCTGCTCTTCGGCTACCTGAACCAGGCCGCCGCCATGTACGAGGCGAAGTACGCCTCCCGCGAGGACATCGACGCGGCGATGAAGCTGGGCTGCGGCCTGCCGATGGGCCCGCTGGAACTGCTCGACCTGGTCGGCGTCGACACGGCCCGTACGGTCCTCGAGGCCATGTACGCGGCGTCGCACGACCGGCTGCACGCCCCCGCCCCGATCCTCAGGCAGCTCTCCGAGGCCGGCCTGACGGGCCGCAAGGCGGGCCGCGGCTTCTACACGTACGAGGCGCCCGGTTCGGCCTCGGTCGTGGCCGACGCGCTGACCCCGGCCGCTGCCGCGGCGGACTCCGTCGGCCGCGAGGTCCGCTCGGTCGGCGTCGCCGGCTCCGGCACGATGGCCTCCGGCATCGCGGAGGTCTTCGCCAAGGCCGGGTACGCGGTCGTCCTCGCCGCCCGCTCCCAGGAGAAGGCGGACACCGCCAAGGCCAGGATCGCGAAGTCCCTGGCCCGCTCGGTCGACAAGGGCCGGATGACGGGCGAGACCCGTGACGCGACGCTGGCCCTGATCACCCCGGCGGGCTCGCTGGACGCCTTCGCCGAGGTGGACCTCGCCGTGGAGGCGGTCGCGGAGGACCTGGAGATCAAGCAGGACCTGTTCGCGCGGCTCGACAAGATCTGCAAGCCGGGCGCGGTGCTCGCCACCACGACCTCCTCGCTCCCGGTCGTCGCCTGCGCCCGCGCCACCACGCGCCCGCAGGACGTCATCGGCATGCACTTCTTCAACCCGGCGCCCGCGATGAAGCTGGTCGAGATCGTCCGTACGGTCCTGACCGCCGACGACGTCCACGCCACCGTCCGCGAGGTCACCGCGAAGATCCGCAAGCACCCGGTGGACTGCGGCGACCGTGCCGGGTTCATCGTGAACGCGCTGCTGTTCCCGTACCTGAACAACGCGGTGAAGATGGTCCAGGAGCACTACGCGACCCTGGACGACATCGACGCCGCGATGAAGCTGGGCGGCGGGTACCCGATGGGCCCGTTCGAGCTGCTCGACGTGGTCGGCCTGGACGTCTCGCTCGCGATCGAGCAGGTGCTGCACCGCGAGTTCCGCGACCCGGGGCTCGCCCCGGCCCCGCTCCTCGAGCACCTCGTGGCGGCCGGCTGCCTGGGCCGCAAGACCGGGCGCGGCTTCCGCGAATATGCCCGACGCTGAGCCGTACGCGGGCTGGGGAGGCCTGCTCCGCCCTCCGGGCGCCGTCGCCGGCCCGGGGGGCTCCCCGCCCCCACCTGGGCACACGTCCCGTCCGATGCAGTACGTTCGGGACATGTCCAAGGCCGCGAAGACACCCCGTGCCACGTCCCCGTCCGACGCTCAGGAGAGCCCGGCGGGCACCCGCGCCGCCGCGCAGCGGCTCAAGATGCGCCGGGAGCTCGCGGCGGCGGCCATGGAGCTCTTCGCGACGAAGGGGTACGAGGCCACCACGGTCGACGAGATCGCCGCGACGGCGGGGGTGGCCCGCCGGACCTTCTTCCGCCACTTCCGGTCCAAGGAGGAGGCGATCTTCCCGGACCACGACGACACGCTGGTGCGGGCGGAGGCGGTGCTCAACGCGGCCCCGCCGCACGAGCACCCGCTCGACACGGTGTGCCGGGGCATCAAGGAAGTCATGAAGATGTACGCGGGGTCGCCCGCGGTCTCGGTGGAGCGCTACCGGCTCACCCGTGAGGTGCCGACGCTGCGGGAGCGGGAGATCGCCTCGGTGGCCCGCTACGAGCGGCTGTTCACCCGCTACCTCCTGGGCCACTTCGACGAGCGCGACCACCACGACGGCAACGACGACCCGCTGCTCGCGGAGGTCGCGGCGTCCGCGGTGGTCACGGCCCACAACCACGTCCTGCGCCGCTGGCTCCGCGCGGGCGGCCAGGGCGACGTGGAGGCGCAGCTCGACCACGCCTTCGCGATCGTGCGGGAGACGTTCGGGATGGGCATAGGCGCGGGCCGGACGGCCCCGCCCTCGCCCTCGGCCGCCGCCCCGGCGCAGTCCGAGCAGTCCGAGCCGGCCCCGGCGGTGCGGGCCTCCACGACGGGCGACGTCGTGGTCGCCGTCGCCCGTACGGACGCTCCGCTCGACGAGGTCGTGCGCACGATCCAGCAGGCGCTGAAGCAGGCCTGAGCGCCGCCTCGCACGAGGGCCGCCCCCGGATTCCGGGGGCGGCCCTCGTCGTATTCGCCCAGTTCAGGCGGCTATTCGATCGATCATCGCTCATCCGTGACCGGCAGATTGCATCTGAGTGAAATTGTTGGCACGCAGTGCCTTGTCAGGTGACACGGCGTGCCATACGTTGATGTTGTCCGGGCGGCCGGCGCGCAGAGGTCTCCTCGTGCGCCGGCTGTCCCCACAGCCACCCGGCTCGTGCGCCCGGACGCCTGCGTCACAGGCACCCTCGCGCTCCACACCAGCGCCGCCACAGCACCACCCGCGCCGAACCGACGGCACACCTCCACCGCAGCAGCACTCTCGACGAAACCCTCAGGCGTCCCCCCTCAGGACGCTCACCGCCGGAGGCAACCCGTGAAGGAAATCCTGGACGCGATCCAGTCCCCGGACTCCACGTCCGCCGACTTCGCGAACATCAAGCTCCCCGAGTCCTACCGGGCGATCACCGTCCACAAGGACGAGACCGAGATGTTCGCCGGCCTCGCCAGCCGCGACAAGGACCCGCGCAAGTCGCTCCACCTCGACGACGTCCCGCTCCCCGAGCTCGGCCCCGGCGAGGCGCTCGTCGCCGTCATGGCCAGCTCCGTCAACTACAACTCGGTCTGGACCTCGATCTTCGAGCCGGTGTCCACCTTCGGCTTCCTGGAGCGCTACGGCCGCCTCAGCGACCTCAGCAAGCGCCACGACCTGCCGTACCACGTCATCGGCTCGGACCTCGCGGGCGTCGTGCTGCGCACGGGCCCCGGCGTCAACTCGTGGAAGCCCGGCGACGAGGTCGTCGCGCACTGCCTCTCGGTCGAGCTGGAGTCCTCGGACGGCCACAACGACACGATGCTCGACCCCGAGCAGCGCATCTGGGGCTTCGAGACAAACTTCGGCGGCCTGGCCGAGATCGCGCTCGTCAAGTCCAACCAGCTGATGCCGAAGCCCGACCACCTCAGCTGGGAGGAGGCGGCGGCGCCCGGACTGGTCAACTCCACCGCCTACCGCCAGCTGGTCTCCCGCAACGGCGCCGGCATGAAGCAGGGCGACAACGTCCTCATCTGGGGCGCGAGCGGCGGCCTCGGCTCGTACGCCACCCAGTTCGCCCTCGCCGGCGGCGCCACCCCGATCTGCGTCGTCTCCTCCCCCGAGAAGGCCGACATCTGCCGGTCCATGGGCGCGGAGGCGGTCATCGACCGCAACGCCGAGGGCTACAAGTTCTGGAAGGACGAGCGCACCCAGGACCCGCGGGAGTGGAAGCGCTTCGGCTCCAGGATCCGCGAGCTGACCGGCGGCGAGGACATCGACATCGTCTTCGAGCACCCGGGCCGCGAGACCTTCGGCGCGAGCGTCTACGTCACCCGCAAGGGCGGCACCATCACGACCTGCGCCTCGACCTCGGGCTACATGCACGAGTACGACAACCGCTACCTGTGGATGTCGCTGAAGCGGATCATCGGCTCGCACTTCGCCAACTACCGCGAGGCGTGGGAGGCGAACCGCCTCATCGCCAAGGGCAAGATCCACCCCACCCTGTCGAAGGTCTACTCCCTTGAGGAGACCGGCCAGGCCGCCTACGACGTCCACCGCAACCTGCACCAGGGCAAGGTCGGCGTCCTCGCGCTCGCCCCCCGCGAGGGACTCGGCGTGCGGAACGAGGAGCTGCGGTCGCAGCACATCGACGCCATCAACCGCTTCCGGAACATCTGAGGTCCCTAGATGACTGAGCGCCAGAAGGACCGGCCGTGGCTCATGCGGACCTACGCCGGTCACTCGACCGCCGAGGCGTCCAACGAGCTGTACCGGCGCAACCTCGCGAAGGGGCAGACCGGCCTCTCGGTCGCCTTCGACCTGCCGACGCAGACGGGCTACGACCCCGACCACGTCCTCGCCCGCGGCGAGGTCGGCCGGGTCGGTGTCCCCGTCTCGCACCTCGGTGACATGCGCCGGCTGTTCCAGGACATCCCCCTGGAGCAGATGAACACCTCGATGACCATCAACGCCACGGCCATGTGGCTCCTGGCGCTCTATCAGGTGGCCGCCGAGGAGCAGGGTGCGGACATCACCAAGCTCCAGGGCACCACGCAGAACGACATCGTGAAGGAGTACCTGTCGCGCGGGACGCACGTCTTCCCGCCCGGCCCCTCGCTCCGCCTCACGACGGACATGATCGCGTACACGGTCAACAACATCCCGAAGTGGAACCCGATCAACATCTGCAGCTACCACCTGCAGGAGGCGGGAGCCACCCCGGTCCAGGAGATCTCGTACGCGATGTCCACCGCCATCGCGGTGCTCGACTCCGTCCGCGACTCGGGCCAGGTGCCCGAGGAGCGGTTCGGCGAGGTCGTCGCCCGCATCTCCTTCTTCGTGAACGCGGGCGTCCGCTTCATCGAGGAGATGTGCAAGATGCGCGCCTTCGGCCGCATCTGGGACCGGATCACGCGGGAGCGGTACGGCATCGAGGACCCCAAGCAGCGGCGGTTCCGCTACGGCGTCCAGGTCAACTCGCTCGGTCTGACCGAGGCCCAGCCGGAGAACAACGTCCAGCGGATCGTCCTGGAGATGCTGGCCGTCACCCTCTCGAAGGACGCCCGCGCGCGTGCCGTGCAGCTCCCGGCCTGGAACGAGGCCCTGGGCCTCCCCCGGCCCTGGGACCAGCAGTGGTCGCTCCGCATCCAGCAGGTGCTCGCCCACGAGTCCGACCTGCTGGAGTACGAGGACATCTTCGCCGGCTCGCACGTCATCGAGGCCAAGGTGGAAGCCCTGGTCGAGGAGTGCACCACGGAGATCGAGCGGATCCAGGAGATGGGCGGCGCGATGGCGGCCGTCGAGTCCGGCTACCTCAAGTCGCAGCTGGTCTCCTCGCACGCCGAGCGGCGGGCCCGGATCGAGGCCGGCGAGGAGAAGATCGTCGGCGTCAACGTCTTCCGGTCGACCGAGCCCAACCCGCTCACCGCCGACCTGGACACGGCGATCATGACCGTCGACCCGGCCGTCGAGGCCCGCGTGGTCGCCTCGCTCACGAGCTGGCGCGACAACCGCTACCAGCCGCCGTTCAACCACCCGCGGCCCTGCAAGGCGCTGGAACGCCTGAAGGAGGCCGCACGGGGCACCGAGAACCTCATGGAGGCCACCCTGGAGTGCGCCCGCGCCGGCGTCACCACCGGCGAGTGGGCCGGGGCGCTGCGCGAGGTCTTCGGCGAGTACCGGGCGCCCACCGGCGTCTCCTCCGCCCCGGTCGCGGTGACGGCCGAGGAGGGCACCCCGCTGGCCGTCGTCCGCGAGAACGTGGCCAGGACCGCCGACGAGCTCGGTGTCGGGCGGCTGCGCCTGCTGGTCGGCAAGCCGGGCCTCGACGGGCACTCCAACGGGGCCGAGCAGATCGCCGTGCGCGCCCGTGACGCCGGTTTCGAGGTGGTCTACCAGGGGATCCGGCTGACCCCGGAGCAGATCGTGAGCGCGGCCCTCGCGGAGGACGTGCACTGCGTGGGTCTGTCGATCCTCTCCGGCTCCCACGCCGAGCTGGTGCCGGACGTCCTCGACCGGCTCAGGGAGGCCGGCGCCACCGACGTCCCGGTCATCGTCGGTGGGATCATTCCCCACGCCGACGCCGCAGAACTGAAGCGCGCGGGTGTGGCCGCCGTCTTCACCCCGAAGGACTTCGGCATCACCGAGATCATCGGCCGTATCGTCGACGAGATCCGGAAAGCCAACAAGCTCGACACCCTCGAAAGTACGGAGGTCCCCGCATGACCAGCCTCGTCTCCCCGGTGAACCGGCTGCGCCCCCGCCGCTCCTGTCTGGCGGTCCCCGGCTCCAACCCGCGTTTCCTGGAGAAGGCCCAGGGCCTCGCCGCGGACCAGGTCTTCCTGGACCTGGAGGACGCCTGCGCCCCGCTGGCCAAGCCGGACGCGCGGCACACCATCGTGAAGTTCCTGAACGAGGGCGACTGGACCGGGAAGACGCGCGTGGTCCGCGTCAACGACTGGACGACCCACTGGACGTACCGCGACGTCGTGACCGTCGTCGAGGGCGCCGGCCAGAACCTCGACTGCATCATGCTGCCGAAGGTCCAGGACGCCCAGCAGATCGTCGCGCTCGACCTGCTGCTCACGCAGATCGAGAAGACCATGGGCTTCGAGGTCGGCAAGATCGGCATCGAGGCGCAGATCGAGAACGCCCAGGGCCTCACCAACGTCAACGCGATCGCCCAGGCCTCGCAGCGCGTGGAGACGATCATCTTCGGCCCGGCCGACTTCATGGCCTCCATCAACATGAAGTCGCTGGTCGTCGGCGAGCAGCCGCCCGGCTACCCGGCGGACGCGTACCACCACATCCTGATGAGCATCCTGATGGCCGCCCGCGCCAACAACCTGCAGGCGATCGACGGGCCGTACCTCCAGATCCGCAACCAGGAGGGGTACCGCGCGGTCGCGCAGCGCGCCGCCGCCCTGGGCTTCGACGGCAAGTGGGTGCTGCACCCGGACCAGGTCGCCGCCGCGAACGAGATCTTCTCGCCCTCGCAGGAGGACTACGACCACGCCGAGCTGATCCTCGACGCGTACGACTACTACACGTCCGAGGCCGGCGGGAAGAAGGGCTCCGCGATGCTCGGCGACGAGATGATCGACGAGGCCTCGCGCAAGATGGCCCTGGTCATCTCCGGCAAGGGCCGGGCCGCCGGCATGAAGCGCACCAGCACGTTCGAGATCCCGGAGGCCTGAGTCCCATGCAGTTCGGTCGCACCTACGAGGAGTTCGAGGTCGGTGCCGTCTACAAGCACTGGCCCGGGAAGACGGTCACCGAGTACGACGACCACCTCTTCTGCCTCCTGACGATGAACCACCATCCGCTGCACATGGACGTGAACTACGCGGAGAACACCACCGACTTCAAGCGGAACGTGGTCGTCGGCAACTACATCTACTCGCTGCTGCTCGGCATGTCCGTGCCGGACGTCTCCGGCAAGGCCATCGCCAACCTGGAGATCGAGTCGCTGCGGCACGTGGCGCCGACCTTCCACGGCGACACCATCTACGGCGAGACCACGGTCCTCGACAAGACCCCGTCGAAGTCGAAGACGGACCGCGGGATCGTCCACGTCGAGACCAAGGGCTACAAGCAGGACGGGACGCTCGTCTGCGTGTTCCGCCGCAAGGTGATGGTCCCGACCGCCGAGTACATCGACGCGCGCGGCGGCGAGCAGCCCGGCCGCCCCGAGCTCCAGGAACAGGGGAAGTAGTCATGGCGCGACTCGCCCAGACCCACGGTCTGACCGACGTTCAGCAGGAGATCCTCGCCACGGTGCGGGACTTCGTCGACAAGGAGATCATCCCGGTCGCGACGGAGCTCGAGCACCGGGACGAGTACCCCCAGCAGATCGTCGACGGGCTCAAGGAGCTCGGCGTCTTCGGGCTGATGATCCCCGAGGAGTACGGGGGCCTGGGTGAGTCGCTGCTCACCTACGCGCTGTGCGTGGAGGAGATCGCCCGCGGCTGGATGTCGGTCTCCGGCATCATCAACACCCACTTCATCGTGGCGTACATGCTGAAGCAGCACGGCACCCAGGAGCAGAAGGAGTACTTCCTTCCGCGGATGGCGGCCGGCGAGACGCGCGGCGCGTTCTCGATGTCGGAGCCGGGGCTCGGCTCGGACGTGTCGGCCATCACGTCCAAGGCGGTGAAGGACGGCGACGAGTACGTCCTGAACGGCCAGAAGATGTGGCTCACGAACGGCGGCACGTCCACGCTGGTCGCCGTTCTCGTCCGAAGTGACGAAGGACACCCGGAGGGCACGGCCCCCCACAAGTCGATGACGACCTTCCTCGTCGAGAAGGAGCCCGGATTCGGAGAGGTCCGTCCCGGCCTCACCATCCCCGGGAAGATCGACAAGATGGGGTACAAGGGCGTCGACACCACCGAACTCATCATGGACGGACTACGCATTCCGGCCAATCGTGTGCTCGGCGGTGTTACCGGCCGAGGGTTCTACCAGATGATGGACGGAGTCGAGGTCGGGCGCGTGAACGTCGCGGCGCGTGGCTGCGGTGTCGCACAGCGTGCATTCGAACTGGGTGTTTCGTACGCCCAGCAGCGTCAGACGTTCGGCAAGCCGATCGCCCAGCACCAGGCGATCCAGTTCAAGCTGGCCGAAATGGCTACCAAGGTCGAGGCCGCTCATGCCATGATGGTGAACGCAGCACGCAAAAAGGACTCCGGGGAACGAAACGACCTTGAAGCAGGGATGGCGAAGTACCTCGCCTCCGAGTACTGCAAGGAGGTCGTCGAGGACGCCTTCCGCATCCACGGCGGATACGGCTTCTCCAAGGAGTACGAGATCGAGCGTCTCTACCGCGAGGCGCCGATGCTGCTCATCGGTGAAGGTACCGCCGAGATCCAGAAAATGATCATTGGTCGTCGGCTCCTGGAGGAGTACCGATTCCAGGGCTGAATGTCGCTTTTGAGTCGGTACGGCCGCGAAGAAGATCACACCCTGTGTTCTTCTTCCGGCCGTCGACTCGGTTCCTGGCTTGCCCAGTTGCGCCCCGCAACCGATAGCATCGCCGGAAAGCCGCCGTCCCCCGTTGCCAGTGCGGCATCATCCGCTACGAAGGTCATCCATGCCCCACAGCCAAACCTCTGCACACCGCGACAGCCTCAAGGGCGCACGCCTCGCGCGCGGAGCATCGCCGTGGCTTCTGCCGACCGTCGCGACCGCGGCCCTGAGCCTCGTGCGCGCGCGCACGTCGAAGCGTGCCGCGGCCATCGCCGTGCCGACCACCGCACTCGCGGCCGGCATGCTGTGGTTCTTCCGCGACCCCGAGCGCGAGATCGCGCCGGGCCGGGTCATCTCCCCCGCCGACGGCGTGGTGCAGAGCATCATGCCGTGGAAGGACGGGCGCACCCGGGTCGCCATCTTCATGAGCCCGCTGAACGTCCACGTCAACCGCGCCCCCCTCGCGGGCACGGTGACCTCCGTGGAGCACGTTCCCGGCGGTTTCGTGCCGGCGTTCAACAAGGAGAGCGAGAACAACGAGCGCGTTGTCTGGCACTTCGACACCGAGCTCGGTGACATCGAGATGGTCCAGATCGCGGGTGCCGTGGCGCGGCGCATCGTGCCGTACATCCCCCAGGGGACGAAGGTCGAGCAGGGTGACCGGATCGGTCTGATCCGCTTCGGCTCGCGGGTCGACATCTACCTCCCGGAGGGTGTCGAGGTCGCCGTCGAGGTCGGTCAGGCCACGACCGCGGGGGTGACTCGCATTGACCGTGATTGATCCCGACACACGCGCCGCCGACTGGGTGGCCGACGCCGAGGCGGCGGAGGCCGAAGAGGCCGAGGAGATGCCTCTCTCGTTGAGGCTGTCCATAGCGGACGCCCTCACGCTCGGTAACGCCACGTGCGGCTTCATGGCGGTCTACTTCACCACGACCGGCATCCTGATCCCGCACCTCACCGGCAGCGCCGAGACCGGCATGGCGCGCAACAGCGCCGCCACCGCCGTGATCCTGATGCTGTGCGCGGCGATCTTCGACCTCTTCGACGGCATCGTGGCGCGCAAGCTGCGCTCGTCGCCGATGGGCGCGGAGCTCGACAACCTCTCGGACCTGATCAGCTTCGGTCTGGCCCCGGCCTACTTCGTGCTCGTGTACGGGATGGTCGCGGACGACGCGCAGCAGAAGGTCTCCGCGGTGGCCGCCATCGTGGTCCTCCTGGCGGTCGTGCTGAGACTCGCGCGGTTCTCCTGCGTGACCATGAAGGACGGCATGTTCCAGGGCATGCCGAGCCCCTTCGGCGCGCTGACCGTGGTGTCGATCATCCTCCTGGAGCTGCCGTTCATCCCGACGCTCCTCGCGATCATCGGTACGGCGTGGCTGATGGTGAGCCGGGTCGAGTACCCCAAGCCGCGGGGCGCCCTCGCGGTGGCGATGCTCAGCTGGATCGTCGGCGCGATGGCCATGCTGGCGGCGTGGGCGTTCGACGCCCCGGGCGGAGCGCTTCTGCTCCAGACGGGCTGCGCGCTCCAGGTGGTGCTGGGCGCCGTGATCCCCCTCTTCGCGACGGCCCGCAGGGTGAACACCTTCCGTGACAACCGGCGCGAGAGCCGGGAGGCGCGGCAGGCCGAGGCGGCGCAGCTGCCGTAGCGGCGGCCGTACGAGACACGGGGAAGGGCCCGGAAGCGACTGCTTCCGGGCCCTTCGTCGTACTTGGGGGCGGCCGTCAGCCGAGGCGCTTGTAGTAGAGCGTCGTGGGCCGCAGGGCGCCCGAGGGGTCGGCGGCGTAGTCGGGGACGGTGCCCGCCGCGGTCCAGCCCGCGCCGCGGTAGAGGCGCTCGGCCGGGCTGCCGGTCTGGGTGTCCAGGACGAGCAGGGTGAGCCCGGTGGCGGCGGCGCGGGCCTCTGCGGCGGCCAGCAGCCGGCGGCCGAGGCCCCGGCCGCGGGCACTCCGGTGGACGAGGAGGCGGGCGATCTCGCCGCGGTGGCGGCCGTTGGCGGTGCCGGTACGGACGAGGGTGACGACGCCGGTCGGCTGCCCGTCCGGGGTGCGGGCCACGAGGACGTCCCGTACGCCCTCGGCGGCCTCGTCGGCGACGCCCGACCACCATGCGGCGGCCTCGGCGGGGTCGAGAGGCGCGAGGAAGCCGACGGAGGCGCCGCCGTCGACGGCGTCCACCAGGAGCGCGGCCAGGCCGCCGGGGGCGGCGGCGCGGACGGCGTCCGGGGTGAGGAGCTCGACGCGCTCGGCCGGTACGAGGTCCGGCGCGAGGTCCGGTACGAGATCCGGTACGAGGTCCTTGCGCAGGCAGATCAGGCCCGGTCGCGCGTCCCAGGGGTCGACGCGCGCGAAGCCGAGGGACTCGTAGAGGGCGAGGGGCTCCGCGCGCCAGTCCCAGACGGTGAGGCGGACCGACTCGGCGCCCGCCGCGGCGGCGCGGCGCAGGGCCTCGCGCACGAGGGCCCCGGCGAGGCCCTTCCTGCGGGCCTCGGGGGCGACCCAGAGCCGCTTGATCTCGGGGCCGAGGCCGTCGCGCGGGGCCTTGAGGACGACGCAGCCGCCGGGCGCGGTGGCGCCCGGCGGGGTGGCGAGCAGCACGGTGTCGGCGGCGAAGGCGGCGGCCGGGTCCTCGGCCTCGCGGCGGTATACGGCCGGGAGGGCGTCGACCGTCGTCACGGCCGTGCCCTTCTCGGCCTCGGTGGCCAGGTGGTAGGCGGCCAGCAGGTGGGAGAGGTGCGGGTGGGAACGGTTCTCCTCGATGATCGTGTGCATGGCCACGAGCATCACACCGCTGTGTTTCCGGCAGATGACGGACCGCTCGGGCGCGGGGATGCGGCCCGGGGCGGCGGGCGCGGGTGGGCCCCGGTCCGGCCGTCCCGGTGGGACGGGCGCGCGGACCGGGGCCGCCGTGCCCCCTACGGGGTGTAGCTCTTCGCTGCCTCCGAGACGAAGGGCTGCCGGACCGCCTTCATGCCGCCCGGGGCGGTCTTGTCGGGCTGGATGATCACGGACTCGCGCGACGAGGGGGCCTTCGGGTCGCTGAAGTCGTGGCTGATGCCGAAGCCGGCGTCGTACGCGTTCAGGGTCAGCAGGGCCTTGCCGATGCCGGCCCGGGTGAGGTCCTTGTCGGCGCACGCCTTCTTCAGGGCCTCGCCGAAGACGCTCGCCGCGGTCCAGCCCGCGACGACGCCGTTGTCGAGGCCCTCGCCCGGGTGGGCCGCCTTGTAGTCGGCCGCGAGCTTCGTGGCGACCGGGGTGTCGGCGCCGATGGGCAGGCTCGGGGAGGCGAACCAGTACATCTTCTCCAGGGCGGGACCCGCCTGGGTGCCGAGCAGCTGCGGGGCGAAGGCCGAGTTGTTGCCGACGACCGGGACCTTCAGGCCGGTGGCGGCGGCCACGCCGACGAGCGAGGCGGCCTGGCGCGGGCCGGCGCTGATGACGATCGCCTTCACCCCGGCCTGCTTGAGGGCGGCGACCTGCGCCGACATGTCGTTGTCGGTGGGCTTGATCTTCTGCTCGACGACCGTGACGCCGGCCTTCTCGGCGGCGTACTTCGAGCCCTTGAGGGCGTTCTCGCCGTAGTCGCCCTCGAAGTAGACGTGGCCGAGCTTGTCGCCCGACTTCAGCCCCTTCTCGGTCAGCAGGAAGTCGACCGCGTTGATCGTCTCGACGTCGTACGTGGCGCCGAGCGTGCGGATGTACGCGGAGCCGAGCAGGGACGCGGACCAGGCCTGCGGCAGGACGAGGCCCTTGTCCTGGCCGTCGACCCGCTGCTTGACGGCGGCCACGAACGGCGAGCCGATGAACTGGGCGTAGCCGACGACCTTGGGCTCCAGCTCCGTGTAGGCGGCGAGGGCCTTCTGCGGGTCGTAGCCGTGGTCGCGGACCGTGAGCTCCAGCTGCCGGCCGCAGATGCCGCCGGCGGCGTTGACCTGCTTCACGTACAGCTGCTGGGCCTGGGTGACGCTCTTGCCGAGGGTGGCGTACACGCCCGTCATGTCGGTGAGCGCGCCGAGGGCGATGGTCTTGTCGGTGACGCCCTCGCCGGTCTTCACCCCGCCCGCGTCGGTCTGCTTGCCGTCGCCGGTCTTCGCCTTGGAGCTGCATCCGCTGGCGGCGGTGAGCGCGACCAGTGCGGTGAGCGCGGCGGCCAGGCCCCGCACGGCCTGTCGGCGGTGGTTCATCGTGCCTCCCCTGAGGGTTCGGTGGACTTCCGGGAGGCGAGCCGGACCAGGCCTCCGGGCAGGAACAGCACCGCCGCGACGACGGCGGCGCCGTAGAGGTAGCGCGCGGCCTCCCCCGGTGCGACCCCGCCCGTCCCGGGGGCGGAGACCAGGGGAAGCGCGTCGCTGTACCGGCTGAGGAGCTGCGGCAGCAGGGAGACGAAGACGCCTCCGGCCACCGCGCCGGCGACCGAGCCGAGACCGCCGATGACGATCATGGCGAGGTATTCGAGGGAGAGCGCCATGCCGAAGTACTCCGGCACCGTGCGCTGGAAGACCAGCGCGAGCAGGACGCCCGCCAGGCCCGCGTACATCGACGACAGGACGAAGACGGCGGCCCGGTAGCGGGCCACGGGGATGCCCATGACGCCGGCGGCGATCCGGTGGTCCCGGATGGCGTTCATGGCGCGGCCGGGGCGGCCGCGGAGCACTCCCCTGGCGAAGACGATCCCGGCGAGCAGCAGGACGAGACCGAGGTACCAGAGCTTCTCGACGGCGCCGAAGGGGACCTGGGCGACGAGGACCTCGGTGTCGTCGAAGGTGAGGCCGAAGAGGGAGAGCGGGGGCACCCCGCGGCCGTTGTAGCCGCCGGTGAGGTCGTGGGCGTTGAAGAGGACGTGCTGACCGATGAAGATCAGCGCGAGGGTGGCGATGCCGAGGTACGCGCCGCGGAGCCGGCCCGCGATCGGGCTGAACACGCCGCCCGCCAGGCCCGCGAGGGCGACGGCGAGGACGGCGGCGAGCCAGCCGGGCAGGCCGAGGCCGGTGAGGCCGTCGGCGCCGTCGCCCGCGAAGGCGCAGTAGCCGTAGGCGCCGACGGCGAGGAAGAAGGCGTGGCCCATGGAGAGCTGGCCGGTGGCGCCGGTGAGGAGGTTGATGCCGATCGCGCCGAGGGCGGCGGCCATCGCGAAGAGGCCCGCCTGGAGCCAGAAGCGGTCCAGGTAGAACGGCAGGGCGAGCAGGACGAGCGCGGCGGCGGCCGCCGCGTACGCCGTCGCGGGGACGGACCTGAGCCGGTCAGACACGGGCGAGCTCCTTCGTGCCGAAGAGTCCGGCGGGCCGGACGAGCAGGACCGCGACCATCACGAGGTACGGGGCGAGGTCGCCGATGCCGCGGCCGAGGAACGCCAGGTCGCTCTGGTAGCCGGTGGCGAGGGACTCGGTGACGCCGACGAGGAGGCCGCCGACGAGCGCGCCGGTGGTCGAGTCGAGGCCGCCGAGGATGGCGGCGGGGAACGCCTTCAGCGCGGCGAGCGAGGTGCCGCGCTCCAGGCCGGGCGTCGGGAAGACCGTGAGGAAGAGCGCGGCGACGGCGGCGAGGCCGCCCGCGACCGCCCAGGCGCCGAGCGAGACCCGGCCGAGCCGGATGCCCATCAGGGCGGCGGTCTCCTGGTTCTCGGCGGCGGCCCGCATGGCCACGCCCCACGAGGTGAAGCGGAAGGCGAGCAGGAACGCGGTGATGAGCAGCGCGGCGGCGAGCAGCGCGGCGATCCGGGTCTGGGCGACGGTCACCGGGCCGATCGAGAGCACCGCGTCGCCCCACGGGTCGCCGAGGGCGAGGATGTCGGTGCCGATGCGGCGGGTGAGTTCGGTGGCCAGGAGGATGTCGACGCCGATGGTGACGATGGCGAGGACGCTGTGGTCGCCGCCCCGGTGGCGGCGCATCACCAGGAACTCGACGGCGGCGCCGACCACGGCCGCGCCCGCGATGCCGGCGAGGAGCGCGGGCCAGAAGCCGATCTCGTCGTGGAGGACGGCGGTGACGTAGCCGCCGGCCAGGAGGAGGGAGGCGTGGGCGAAGTTGACGACCTCGGTGGCGCGGAAGATGACGACGAAACCGAGGGCGATGAGGGCGTAGATCGAGCCCAGTGAGACGCCGTTGATCAGGAATTCGGCGAAGGTGCTCACGCGGCGGTTTCCTCTCCGAGATAGGCGCGGACGACCGCCGGGTCGTTCTGGACGTCGACGGGTGACCCGTCGGCGATGCGGCGGCCGAAGTCGAGGACGGTGACGGAGTCGGCGAGCCGCATCACGAGACCCATGTCGTGCTCGACGAGCAGGACGGAGATGCCGAGGCTGTCGCGGACGCCGGCGATGACGGCGGCGGTACGGACGCGTTCGTCGGCGGTCATGCCGGCGACGGGCTCGTCGAGGAGGAGCAGGGTCGGCTCCATGCACAGGGCGCGGGCCAGCTCGGCGAGCTTCTGCTGTCCGTACGGCAGCGCGCCCGCGGGCCGGTGGAGCTGGTCCTCCAGTCCGACGAAGGCGGCGATCTCCCGGACCCTGGCCCGGTGGCGGGCCTCCTCACGGGCGGCGGAGGGCAGCCGGAGCCCGGCGGCGACGAAGCCGGTGCGGGTGAGCCGGTGGCGGCCGATCATGAGGCTGTCCTCGACGGTGGCGCGCGGCGGCAGGGCCAGGTTCTGGAAGATCCGGCCGACGCCGAGGTCGGCGATCCGGTGCGGGGCCAGGGCGGTCAGCTCGTGCTCACCGAACCGGACGGAGCCGGAGGTCGCCCGGTAGACGCCGGACAGGACGTTGAAGCAGGTGGACTTGCCGGCGCCGTTGGGCCCGATGAGGGCGTGCACGGTGCCGGGGCGCACGGTGAAGCCGACGCCGTCGAGGGCGGTGAGCCCGGCGAAGCGGACGGTGACGTCCTCGACGGTGAGGACGGGGACGTCGGGGCGGGGCCGCCCGGGGGCGGACCCGGTGGCGGGCTCGGGGTCGAGGGGCGGGCCGGGCGCGCGGGCGGGCTCACCGTCGACGGAACGGCCGGGCACGCGGGCGGCCTCGGGGTCCGGTTCGCCCGCCGGGCGCGGGATCTGCGTCATCGGGTTTCCTTCCAGCGGGACAGGACCGGGTGGGCCGTGCGGGCGCGGGCCGCGTCCGCGGCGGCGTCCTCGTCGACGACACCCAGGTAGCGGCGGCGGACCTCGTCGGACGCCGCGAGGTCGGCCGCCGGTCCCGAGAGCGTGACCTCGCCGACCTCCAGGACGTACGCGCGGGAGGCGAGCCGCAGCGCGAGCGCCGCGTTCTGCTCGACCAGGAGCACCGCCGTGCCCTGGGCGTTGATCTCGCGGACCGCGTCGGCGATCCGGGCCGCCATGAGCGGCGCGAGGCCCAGCGAGGGTTCGTCGAGCAGCAGCAGCGTCGGCGCCGCCATCAGCGCGCGGCCCACGGCGAGCATCTGCTGCTCGCCGCCGGAGAGCAGCCCCGCGGGCTGCCGGGACCGCTCGGCGAGGACCGGGAACAGTTCGTGGACCCGGCTCAGGGCGGCGGCCCGCGCCGACCGGTCGGCGCGGCGGCCCAGAGCCCCGGCGCGGAGGTTGTCCTCCACCGACATGCGGGCGAAGACCTGGCGGCCCTCAGGCACCTGGGAGACGCCGGCCGCCACCACCCGGTCCGGCGGCAGTCCGTCCAGCGGACGGCCGTCGCAGCGCACCGTGCCGGAGACCACGGCGCCGCCGTGGAACCTCAGGGTGCGCGAGACCGTCCGCAGCAGGGTGGACTTGCCGGCTCCGTTGCCGCCCAGGACCGTGACGACGGCGCCCGCCGGCACGGTCAGCGACACCCGCCGCAGCGCGTGCACGGGTCCGTATCCCGCCGTCAGGTCCGTCACCTCGAGGGCGGGTGCGGTACCTCCCATGACTCCCCTTTCCCCGGCCGCCGTTGTTACCCGGCCGTTCAGTGGCGCTCACCCCAGCACCGCGCGGGACCGCCCGTCCACGTCCGGCGGCCGAAACGCTGCCGGTGACCAGCGGGCGCGGCGGCGGGCTGTGCATGCGCACAACGCTGCGCGTCAGGGGTGTGCGGAGGGGCCCCGGGCAGTGGATCCTCCCGGCATGGGACGGCGCAGAAGGACCGGCGACGACTGGAAGGTGCTCGCCCGCGCGTGCACCGCGCTCCTGGAGCGGACGCCGGAGCTGGTGGACGAGCACCTGCGGGAGCTCCACGCGTACGAGCCCGCCTACGGGCGGATCATCCCGTACGACCAGCACTGGCAGGAGGCCCACGAGGCGATGCGGATCGGGATCGAGATGATCTCGGCGCCCCGCAACTCGCCCCGGCGGGACCTGGAACACGCCGAGGAGATGGGACGGCGGCGGGCCGAGCAGGGCATGCCGCTGGAGCTCGTCGTGCACGCCTACCGGCACGCGGGACACCTGGTGTGGGACGCGCTGATCGAGGGCGCGGGCGCCGACGCGGCGCAGCTCACGGCGCTGATGCAGTCGGCGACGACGGTCTGGTCCGCGGTCGACGCCCAGGCGGACCGGGCCTCAGAGGCGTACCGGGCCACCGAGGCGGAGCTGCGCCGGCGCACCGACGAGCAGCTCCAGGCGCTCCTGGACGCGCTGCTCCAGGGGCAGCGGTCGCCCGAGGTCGTCTCCCGGGCGGCGGCCGGACTCGACCTGCCCGAGCACGGGCGGTACGCGGTCGTCGTGCTCCGCTACGACCGCCGGGAGGAACGGGAGCCGTTCCACCGGCAGGTGCAGGGCGAGGACGTGCGGTTCCTGTGGCGGATGGGGGCCGACTGCGAGGTGGGGGTGGTGGCGTTCGCCGGGGACACCGGGCTGGACGCGCTCTCCGAGCTGCTGGACGGGCGGTGCCCGGGGCCCGGCGGGATCAGCCCCGTCGTCGTGGGCCTCACCGAGCTGGGCCGGGCCCGGCGCCTCGCCGAACTGGCGCTGCGGACCTGCCCGCCGGGCAGCCGCCAGGTCGTACGGCTGGACCGGCGGATGGCGGGCGCGCTGGTGGTGGGGCAGCCGGAGATGGCGAACCTGCTGGTCTCCGAGGTGCTCGGGGGGCTGCTGGAGCTCGATCCTGCGGACCGGGCGGTGCTCCTGGAGACGCTGGACGCGTGGCTGGACTGCGAGGGGTCGGCGGGGCGGGCGGCGGGACGCCTGTACTGCCACCGGAACACGGTCTTCAACCGCCTGCGGCGGCTCGAACAACTGACGTCACGGTCGCTGTCGCGCCCGCGCGACCTGACGGAGATGACCCTGGCCCTGGACGCGTTCCGGCTGACGCCCCGGCCCTGACGCCCGACCGGCGCCGCGCCCCGGCCCCGCGGAGGAGGGCCGGGCCGCGGCGCCGTGACGGTGAGGGTCAGGAGAGGAAGGTGCGGGCGATGTTCGCCGCCACGTCCTCCAGGAGCGGGCCCGCGTTCGCGATGCACTTCGCCGGGTCGGGCTCCAGGTCGGTGAGCGGGTACGCCCGGCGGATGCCCGCCGCGCCGAGCGCCTCGGGGGCGAGGGCGAGGCGGCCGCAGACCGCGACGACCTCCTTGCCCGCCGCGCGGGCGGCCGCGGCGACGCCCGCGGGGGCCTTGCCGTGGAGGGTCTGCTCGTCGAGGGAGCCCTCGCCGGTGATGACGAGGGTGGCCCGCTCCAGGGCGGGGGCGAAGCCGAGGACCTCCAGCATCAGCTCGATGCCGGGGCGGAAGCGCGCGCCGAGGATGAGGGCGCCGTAGCCGATGCCGCCCGCGCCGCCCGCGCCGGGGGCGACGGCGGCTTCGGCGGCCCGGGTGCCGACGGCCTTCTCCAGGACGGTGGCGTAGTGGGCGAGCGCCGCGTCGAGGGTGCGGACGTCGTCCGGGGTGGCGCCCTTCTGGGGGCCGTACACGGCGGGGGCGCCCTTGGGCCCGGTGAGCGGGTTGTCGACGTCGCTCGCGAGGACGAGGTCGACGTCCGCGAAGCGGGGGTCGAGGCCGGAGAGGTCCGCGGTGGCCAGGTCGGCGAGCGGGGCGCCGCCGGGGCCGACGGGCTCGCCGTCGGCGTCGAGGAAGCGGGCGCCGAGCGCGGCCAGCATGCCGGCGCCGCCGTCGGTGGTGGCGCTGCCGCCGACGCCGAAGACGATCGTGGTGGCGCCCGCGTCGAGGGCCGCGCGGAGCAGCTCTCCGGAGCCGTACGTGGTGGCGGTCAGCGGGGCGAACACGCCGGGCGGGAGGAGCTGGAGGCCGGACGCCTCCGCCATCTCGACCACGGCGGTGGTCCCGCGCAGCGCGAAGGCCGCGGTGACCCGCTCGCCGAGGGGGCCCGTCACGGTCGCCTCGCGGCGCTCGAACCCGGCGGCGACCGCGGCCGCGACGGTGCCGTCGCCGCCGTCGGCGACGGGGAGGGTCTCGACCTCGAGTCCGGGGACGACCCGGCGGAGTCCCGCCGTGACCCGCTCCGCGACCTGTACGGCCGTGAGCGAGCCCTTGAACTTGTCGGCCGCCACGAGCACGTGAGCGACCTGAGTTGCTGCTCCGTCCGTCACCTTGCATCCCTTGCTTTCGAACAGGCAGTCGCGCCGAGGCCGACCCTATCCGGACCTCCGGACGGCGTGCCACCCCCGGATATGCCGATTTTCCGGACCATAGTGGGGTCACATGAGTACGGAAAAGATCGCGCCGGACGGCAAGGTCATCGGCCTCGGCGTCTCGGCGGTCGTCGGTGTCGTCGCGTGGGCGGCGCTGGGCGGGGACTCGTTCGACGGCGCGTCCTCGGCGGCCCTCGACTGGGTGCTCTCCCATTTCGCGTGGCTGTTCGTGGTCGGCGCCGACACGTTCCTCGTCCTGTGCGTGGTGATCGCGCTGAGCCGCTTCGGCCGGATCCGGCTGGGTCCCGACGGCTCGGAGCCGGAGTTCACGAACCTGGCGTGGATCGCGATGATGTTCAGCGCCGGGATGGGCATCGGTCTGATGTTCTACGGGGTCGGGGAGCCGCTCCAGCACTTCCTGAGCCCGCCGCCGGCGACGGGGGTCCCTGCGGGGACGGGCGCGGCGGCACGGACGGCCATGGAGTACTCGTTCTTCCACTGGACGCTGACCCCGTGGGCGATCTACGGGATCGCGGGCCTGGCCCTGGCGTACGCGGGTTTCCGCAAGGGCCGGGGCAACCGGCTGAGTTCGGCCTTCGTGCCGCTGCTCGGGGCGCGGCGGGCGGACGCCTGGCCGGGCCGGGCGATCGATCTGCTGGCGGTCTTCGCGACGGTGTTCGGCACGGCGACGAGCCTGGGGCTCGGGGCGCTGCAGGTGGCCGAGGGCCTGAACCTGACGATGGGCGTCGCGGCCTCCACCTCGACGGAGCTGGTCATCATCGGGGCGCTGTCGGCGGCCTTCGTCCTGTCGGCGTTCTCGGGGCTGCACAAGGGCGTGAAGTGGCTCTCCACCCTGAACATCGTGCTGGCCGCGTGTCTGATGGTGTTCGTGTTCCTGCTGGGCCCGACCGTCTACGTCCTCGACACGATTCCGGCCTCCGTCGGCGGCTATCTGCACCAGCTGCTGCCGATGGCGAGCCGTACGGGCGCGTTCACCGACCGGGAGTGGCTGGGGGCCTGGACGATCTTCTACTGGGCGTGGTGGCTGTCCTGGGCGCCGTTCGTCGGCACGTTCATCGCGCGGATCTCGCGGGGCCGGACGATCCGGGAGTTCCTGATGGGCGTGCTGCTGGTGCCCTCGGGGGCGACGGTGATCTGGTTCTGCGTGATGGGCGGGACGGCGATCCGGCTGGAGTCGACGGGCGCGGCGGACCTGGCGTCGACGGTGCGGGACGGGGCGGAGGCCTCGCTGTTCGCCATGCTGGAGGCGCTGCCCGGCGGGACGGTCACCTCGTTCCTGGCGATGCTGCTGGTGATGACGTACTTCGTCACGAGTGCGGACTCGGCCTCGCTGGTGATGGGGTCGCTGACCAGCCGGGGTTCGCTCCATCCGCCGACGTGGCTGGTGGTGACGTGGGGCGTGCTCATGGCGGCGGTGGCGGCGGTGCTCCTCGTGGTCGGCGGCCTGAACTCGCTCCAGACGGCGACGATCCTGGTCGCGCTGCCGTTCGTGGTGGTGATGCTGGCGCTGTGCTGGGCGCTCCTGAAGGAGCTGCGGGAGGACCCGGGCGCGGGCCCGGCCCGCCACCACGCGCTGCACGGTCTGGGGGACGCGGTGCGCGCCCTGGTCGGTGAGGCGATGACGGAGCAGGGGCAGCCGGACCGCCACCACCGGCTCCGCCGCGCGGCGCGGGCGCGCAGCGAGGGCGATCCCCCGGAGGACGAGCGGGGCTGAGCGGGACCGCCGGCGGGTTCGGGCTCGGCGAACCGGCCGCACGGACCGTGCTGTTGGCCGAGGGACGGGTGGGGGGAGGGCCGGGCGGCGTACCGTCCGGCCCTCCGGGTGCTCATCGCCCGGCGGTCGGCGCGGCTGCCGGGTCCTCCGTCCCGCAGTCCTCGCCCCGGGCGGGCGGGCCCACGCGGGTGTCGAGGCTGAGCGGGAGCGCGAGGACGAAGCGGTAACAGCCGCCGGGGTCCGCCGGGTCGGAGGCCGCCGGGTAGGTGACCGTGACCGTGATCGCGGCGCCGCCGTCCTTCCGCGTCCGCGGGTTGCCGCCTGCGGCGTGGCCGAGCTCGGCGTCGGTGAGTTCACCGTCGCCCGCCGCCGACTCCAGCCGCTGGCGAGTGAGTTCGCTCCGCGTGGGCTCCGGAACGGTCGTCTCGGGCTCCGCCGGCCTGCCGAGGCCCCTGATCAGCAGGGTCACCACCACCGGTACCGCGAGGGCGAGGACCAGACAGACGCCGAGCACCGCGACGCACCCGCCCGTGAGCAGGCGGGTGCGTCGGCCGGGTTCTCCTGACACGTCAGGGGGTTCCGGTGTAGCCGATGTCGATCAGGCGCTGCCGCATGACGTCAGCGTACCCAGTGGTGCCGGCGTCCTTCGGGTGGAAGGACTCGCGGCTGAGGCACTTTCCGCCCGCGGCGCCCCAGAGGCAGGACGCCGGGTCGGCGGCCGGGTCGCCGAGGTGGAAGTCGCCGTCGCCGTTCGGGCCGAGGACGATCTTGTTGATCCACTCCGGGTCGTCGCAGCCGCCGTGCCCGACGAAGGCGTTGACCGGGTTGGCGTACTCGACCTTGATGCCGAGGCCGCGGAGCCGGTCGGTGAGCTCCTTCTGTTCGGCGTTGGCGTAGTTGACCAGTTCCGCGAGTGCCGCGACCTCCGTCATGTCGTAGTACCAGGACCCGCTGCACTTGACGGTGCGGCTGAGCAGTTCGGGGTAGCCCATGACGACGATCCGGGCGTTGCTCGCCTTGAAGGAGACGTCCCAGAGGACGTCCTCCAGGTTCGGGATCATCGCGTCCACGATCCCCTTGTACCTCGTCAGGAAGCCGGAGTCGGAGGCGCAGTTGCTGAGGCTTCCGCACTCCGTCATGGCGCTGGCGAAGCCGGCGTAGTCGTTGCCGCCGAGGGTCATCATGACGAGGGTGGTGTCGTCGCTGAGGACTCCGGAGTCGGCCTGGCGGACCTCCTTGAACTGGCCCTCGCCGTGCCGCTGGGGAGCGTTGCCGCTGTCGACGTACGAGACGTTCTTCGTCATCGCGCCCGAGCAGGCGACGAAGCTCAGGTCGGCCGCCGAGCCCCGGTTGTCGGCGATGGCGCCGAGGGACTCCGTCGTACCGGGCAGGACGAGCTTGCGGGGCCAGGCGTTGGCGCTGCGGCGGCAGGCGTTCCACTGCGCGGTGCCGTGGTCCTTGTCGCTCTCCTTGGAGTACGCGCCCGCGCCCTCGCCTGCGGTGTAGGAGTCGCCGAGGACCGCCACGATGTGCTTGGGCTTGGCGGCGAGCGGCTGGAAGCCGACCGCGTCCCAGGCCACGTCCTCGTCGCCGGTGCCGTCGAGGGTGGTGCTGGCGAGACGGACCCGCGGGGTGCCGGAGACCTTGTAGACGCCGAGCGTCACCCAGGTGTTGGCCTTGTACTTCTGGCCGAGGAACCGGAAGCGGGTGAAGGTGCCGGAGCCGGTGTCGATCTCGTACTTGGCCTGCTGGGTGTGGGCGCCGTGGTCGGGGACGTGGACCATGACGCGGACCCACTGGTTCAGGGTCTTGCCGAGGGTCCAGGTGCCCGTGGTGGCGAGCCGGGCGCCGTCGGGGTCGGAGGCCTTGCGGGTGTGGGTGAACCAGAAGTGGTCGCCGTGGCCCGCGCCGATCTGGTGGAGGTCGATCTTGCCGGGGTAGGTGCCGCCGGAGTCGGTGAAGCTGAAGGAGAAGGAACCGGCGGAGGTGCTGGGGCCGCACGTGTGGCCCGTCTGGCCCATGGGCGTGGTGCCGTTGGGCACGTCGTCGACGACGAGGACGCCGGCGAGGGCCGCGCAGTTCGGCGGATAGGAGGAGTTCTCGTTGGGCTGCTCGGGATAGTCGGTGTTGTTGAAGCGGTGGACGGGGTTGCCGCACTCGGCGGCCGCCTCGCAGTTCTTCCACTGCACCGGCTCGTGCCACCAGCACTTGAGGTAGAGCGGGTTGGTCTCGTCGGGGTCACCGGGGAGCGTGCAGGGGCCCATGCCGGTCTTGTTGGACGAGCCGTCCACGATCTTGCTCTGGTCGCAGTCGTTGGACGCCGTGCAGAACAGCATGTTCGGCGGCTTGGCGCGGGTGCGGTAGGCGGTGTTGTTCCACCAGGCCGCGCGGTAACCGGCTTGCATGTCACCGGGCTTGAACATGGCGGAGATGGGGCGGCCGGCCCAGCCGATCACCTTCTCCTGGTAGGGCCAGTCCTGCGGATGCGCGGCGTGCGAGTAGTCGTCGCCGCCCGAGGAGGACTCCAGGAAGGGGAGGCGGTTCTCCTTCCAGAGCGGGTTGGCCGGGTTGTTGGTCCAGCCGACGCCCCACTTGCCGCCGTTGCTGCCGGCCGCCGACTGCGGATGGAAGCCGGAGTTGTAGGCCCACAGGGCGAAGAACCAGTTCTCGATGTACTTCGGCTTGCCGCCGTTGACGGTCATCCCGGCGATGCGGGTCTCGTTCCACTTGGAGGCCAGGATCTGCGCCCCGTACGCGATGTTCGCGGAGTAGTCGAGGGCGGCGGCCTCCTTCTGGGCGGTCGACAGCTGGTACTCGTTGATGCGCATGCCGTCGGTGACCTGCGTGATGCCGTAACCGCAGTCCGCCTTGGACCAGTTGATCGCCCACGGGTCGGCCTGGTTTCCGTCGGCCGAGTAGGAGATGCCGTAGTAGTTGCCGATGAGGGAGTTGCCGGAGACACCGGGGACGACGGTCCGGGTGGCCTGCCACATGTTGGACTCCTGCGCGGTCACGCCGAGCAGGATCTGGGCCGGGATGTGCCACTCGTCGGCGCGGTCGACCACGTGGTTGGGGTCGCCCTCCAGGACGGGCAGCGGGAACAGGGTCTGCGGGCTGTAGGCCGCCATGCCCGTGTTGTTCCAGTTGGCGGGGCGCGCGGCCCACTTGTAGAGGCCGTCGATGACGGCCTGGTCCACGGCCCACTCGACCTGCCGGGGTGTGGGCTGGAGGGCCTGCTTGCGCAGGTCGCCGCGGGGCACGGCGCACATCCGCTCGGCCTCCACCGGGTTGGTGGGGGAGGCGGCGGTGGCGTCCGCGGTCCGCGCGGCGCCCGCCGAGCCCGCCGAGGGCACCTTCGGCGCGGGGAGCGCGGGCGAGGTCCGGCCGCCGGCCGCGGTCCCGCCCGGGGCCACGGGGGCGGCTCCGGGTTCGGCGTCCAGGGTGACCCGGGCGCCGGTGGCGAGGACGGTCAGCCGGGTCCGTACGGTCCGGGTCTCCTCGCCGGTGGCCTGGGCCCCGAGGCGCGGGTCGGCGCCCGGCGCCCAGGAGGTGCCGACAGCGGCGGCGCCCAGGGTGGAGACGCGGTCGTCCTTGGCGAGCGTGCCGGGGTTCTTCACCGCGGCCGGCAGGGCGCCCTGGGTGGCCGCCTCGCCCGTCACGTACACCGTGCCGTCGGCGGTCGCGGTCAGGTCCCAGGCGGCGAGCGGGCCCCGGGCGAGGGTCGCCGGGGTGGCGCCGCCGCGCCGGATCTGCTCGGCGTCGACGCGGCGGGCCGCGCTCTGCACCGCCGCGTCCGCGCCGGGTGCCGAGGCGGCGGAGGCGGCCGCGCCGCCCTGGGGGCGGGCCTCCGGGAGGCGCTCGATGAAGGTGACGCCGCCGGACTTGTCGGCCCGGAGCTGGAACGGCACGGAAGAGGTCCTGGCGATCTCCGTCTCGCGGCCGTCGGCGGCGATGCGGACGAGCCGGTTGCCGTGCGCGGCGACGATGCCGTGCTCGGTGGGGACGGCGGAGGTGACCTGGCCGTCGAGCCGCAGCGGCGCGGAGCTCCGGCCGGTGGCGGCGTCGACGCCGATCAGCCGGGTGGCGGTGCGCTCGTCGCCGTCGTGGGTGAGCTGGGTGAAGACGGCCTGCTCGCCGGCGCCGCAGCCCGGGGAGAAGTACGCGAGGGAGGCCGTGTTCGGCAGCTTGGTGACCGTGCCGGTGGTGAGGTCGACGATCGCCGCGAAGGCGCCGCGGACCATCAGCTCGGGCTTGTTGGTGAAGGTGCGGGGCGCGTACGCGACGGCCGCGCGGGTGCCGGAGCGGGTGAGGCAGGCGTTGCCGACCCAGGCGTCGGTGTCGAAGCCGGGCTCGGAGAGGGTGGCCGCGGTCTTCCAGGCGTAGCCGTCCTTGGCGTCGGCGACGAGCAGGTGGAAGCCCCGGGCGTCGCCGGAGGTGGTCCAGGCCCGGTCCCGGGAGGTCCGGTGGCCGGGGCCGAGGGTCTCGGCCCGCTCGGCCGGGGCGACCCGGTCGGGGGCGGGGCGTTCCGCGTCGGACCGGCGGGCGGTGTCCGCCCAGCCGGCGGCGGCGCCGGGCGGGGGCGCGGGCGGAGCGCCGGCGGCCATGGCGAGACCGGGGAGGAGGCCGACGAGGAGCGCAGTGGTCACGGCTGCGGTGACGGCAGCGGCAGGACGTCCGGTGGGACGTATGTGGGGTGGCACGAGGTTCATTCCTCCACGGAACGAGGGGAAAGGGGCGCGTGCATGACAATCAGGACGGCGGCCGCGGGGCTCAGTGGTAGATGTCGACCACGAGGCGGTTCGGGGCGCTCAGCTTGAAGATCTTGTACGAGGTGTGGTCGCCGAGGGCGAGCCCGATGTGGAACGCGCGGGCCTCGGGGTCGTAGATGCTGGTGCGGCCCTGGCCCTTGAGGCTCGGGAAGTTGTACGTCTCGTAGCCCGGGCTCGTGTAGACCGAGGTGAGGGTGGTGAAGTCGAATGTGGTCGCCGGCGAGAGGTAGATCTTCAGGTAGACCTTGCCCTCGATCGGGACGACCCGGTCCGGGTCTCCGCAGCACAGCAGCGGGGTCGTCTGCGTGCTGGTCGTCCAGGAGGGGATGGTGCCCTCGCCCATGTCGATCACGAAACGGTCGTAGCCGGCGTGGGTCGCGGCCCGGACGCCGAGGACGCAGATGCCCTGGCAGTCGCGTGCCGCCGCGGTGGCGGCGGTGCCGGTGCTCACGGCGGTGGCGGCGGCGGTGTCGTTCGCGCCGGCGGCCTGGGCCTGGGGCGCCGCCACCATCAGGACGCCCGTCGCGAAGGCGGCGACCGCCGCGCCGAGGCGTCCGATTCCCTTGATGCGCATGGAGTTCTCCGTGTGTCGTCGATCCGTCGGAACCGACGGGCGGCATCCGGAACCCCGGACACCCCCCGCCGCAAAACGCCTCGCACACTACGGCGGGCACCCTCGAATCGTTCGCACAGCGAAGGAAGTTGGCCGGGAATCTGTCGGAAACCCGACGCCCGGTCAGCCCTGCGGCGGCTCCGGCGGCAGGAGGTCGCCGGTGCGGTGGGCCTCGTCGCGCGTGGCCGCACGGGCCTCGGTGCGGTGCCCGCGGGCGATGTAGTCCCGGACCACGGCCTCGACCGCGTCCTGAGGATTGCCGACGCCCGCCAGCACCATGACTTCCACGACGAGTTCCGCGTCCAGCGCGATGTTCACCTTGGCCATGACCGGAAGCTTAGGGACTCGGAAACCCGGTCGCGGACCTTCGCACGGATACCTAGGCTCGGCCCATGACGACGGTCGCGCTTCTCACCGGTGCCGGGATCTCCACGGACTCGGGCATCCCCGACTACCGGGGGCCGAACGGTCTGTGGCGGCGGGACCCCGAGGCGGAGCGGCTCGTCACCTACGGGCCGTACATGGCCGACCCCGAGATCCGGCGCCGCTCGTGGCTGATGCGGCTCGACGGTGCGGTCCTGGAGGCGGAGCCGAACGCCGCGCACCGCGCCGTCGCGGCCTTCGAGCGGAGCGGCCACGCACTGCGCGTGATCACCCAGAACGTGGACGGGCTGCACCAGGCTGCCGGGGTGCCGGAGCGGAAGGTGCTCGAACTCCACGGCTCGGCGCACTCGGTGGTGTGCACGGCCTGCCGCGTCCGGTCCTCGATGGCCGATGCCCTGGACCGGGTGCGGGCGGGCGAGGCGGACCCGGCGTGCCGGGCCTGCGGCGGGATCCTCAAGCCTGCGACGGTCATGTTCGGCCAGCGGCTCGACCCCGTGGTGCTCGGCAACGCTACGGCGATCGCCAAGGGCTGCCAGGTGTTCCTGGCGGTCGGCACCAGCCTCCAGGTGCAGCCCGCCGCCTCGCTCGCGGGGATGGCGGCCGAGCGGGGCGCCCGGCTGATCATCGTGAACGCCGAGCCCACCCCGTACGACCCGCTCGCGGACGAGATCGTCCGCGAGCCGATCGGGACGGCGCTGCCCGCGCTCCTGGAACGGCTCGCCTGATCGAGGAGCCGCCTCTCAGAACAGCGCGTCGGGGGCGGCCGTGCCCGACTCGAAGGCGAGCAGGCGCTGCTTTCGGGCGAGGCCGCCGCCGTAACCGGTGAGGCTGCCGCCGGCGCCGATCACCCGGTGGCAGGGGACGACGATGCTGACCGGGTTCTTGCCGTTGGCGAGGCCGACGGCCCGGGAGGCGGTCGGGTTGCCGAGGGCCTCGGCGAGTTCCCCGTACGTCCGGGTCTCCCCGTACGGGATGAGCCGGAGCTGCTCCCATACGCGGAGCTGGAACGGGGTGCCGACCAGACGGAGCGGCAGGTCGAAGTCGGTGAGCTCGCCCGCGAAGTAGGCGTCGAGCTGGCGGACGGCCTCTCCGAAGGGGCGCGGGTCGGGGTCGCCGAAGGTCTCCTCGGGCGGACGGTGGCGCTGGTCCGTCATGTGGATGCGGCTGAGGACCCCGTCGACGGCGACGAGCGTCAGCGGCTCGTAGGGGCTGTCCACGACGTGGTACTGGACGGTGGGCACGGCTGCGGCTCCTCAGGACGGCAGGTGGTTGATCGGGTGGTCGTCGGTGGCCCAGAGGTACTGGACCGCGTAGGCGCGCCAGGGCCGCCAGTCGGCGGCGCGGGCCGTGAGCGCGGCGGGGGTGCCGGGCAGCCCGAGGCCCTGGGCGGCGCGGCGGACCCCGAGGTCGCCGGGGAGGAAGGCGTCGGGGTCGCCGAGGGCGCGCATGGCGATGATCTCGGTGGTCCAGGGGCCGAAGCCGGGCAGCGCGAGCAGTCGGGCGCGGGCCTCCGCGCGGTCGTCGGCGGGGCCGAGGGGCAGGGTGCCGTCGGCGAGGGCCCGGACGAGGGTGAGGAGGGTGGTGCGGCGGCTGCGGGGCAGGGCGAGGGTCTCGGGGTCGAGGGCGGCGAGCGCCTCCGGTGCGGGGAAGAGGTGCGTGAGGCCGCCCTCGGGGTCCTCGACGGGGACGCCGTGTGCGGTGACGAGCCGGGCCGCGTGGGTGCGGGCGGCTGCCGTGGAGACCTGCTGGCCGAGCACCGCCCGTACGGCGAACTCGGCGGGGTCGACGGTGCCGGGGACCCGTCGGCCGGGCGCCGCGTCGACGAGCGGGGCGAGGAGCGGGTCGGCGCGCAGGCGGTCGTCGACGGCGACGGGGTCGGCGTCGAGGTCGAGGAGGCGGCGGCAGCGGCTGATCGCGTGGGCCAGGTCGCGGGGGTCGGTGAGGGAGAGGCGGCAGGCGATGTGGTCGGCGCGCGGGGCGAGGGCGACGATGCCGTGCCCGTACGGCAGGGACAGGGTCCTGCGGTAGGCGCCGTCCCGCCATTCCTCGACGCCGGGGAGGGCGGTGGCGGCGAGGTGGCCGAAGAGGTTGGACGGTTCGAGGGGGGCGCGGAACGGCAGCCGGAGGCTGATCGCGCCGGGAGCGGGCGCGGCGGGACCGGGCGCCGGGCGCCCTCCCGCCGACGGGCGGCGGGCGGCGCGGGCCCGGAGTTCGCCGGGGGTGAGGGCGAAGACCTCGCGGATGGTGTCGTTGAAGGTGCGGATCGAGGAGAAACCGGCGGCGAAGGCGATCTCGCCGAGGGGCATCGGGGTGGTCTCGATGAGGACGCGGGCGGTCTGGGCGCGCTGGGCGCGGGCGAGGGCGAGCGGTCCGGCGCCGAGTTCGGCGAGGAGCTGGCGCTCGATCTGGCGGACGGACCAGCCGAGGTGGCGGGCGAGCCCGGGGACGCCCTCGCGGTCGACGACGCCGTCCTGGATGAGGCGTACGGCGCGGGCGACGGCGTCGGCCCGGACGTTCCACTCCGGAGAGCCGGGGCTGGTGTCGGGCCGGCACCGCTTGCAGGCCCGGAACCCGGCGCGCTGGCAGGACGCGGCGCTCGGGTGGAACTCCATGTTCTCGGGCTTGGGCGGGACGACGGGGCAGCTGGGCCTGCAGTAGATCCGGGTGGTGCGGACGGCGGTGAAGAACACGCCGTCGAAGCGGGCGTCCTTCGACTGGACGGCCCGCACGCAGCGCTCGGTGTCGGTGTGCATGGCTCCAGGATCGGCGACGGGCGGGCGGCGGGCTGGCGGAAAAACGACATGGCCCTTCGGTACGTCCAGGGCGACCCGTCGCCCTCTCCCCGTCCCCGGGTCACACCGGGACGGTCCGGAAGTGGGTGGTCAGCCGGCCGTCGTCGCCGAGGACGTGGAAGGCGAGGGCGGGCGGCAGGCCGAGGTGGACGTGCTCGTGGCCGGGGCTCCGGTTCTCCCAGGGGAGGCGGAGGGCGGAGACCACCCCGGGGGCGACGAGCAGCGGGCGTCCGGCGAAGGTCGTGGCGGCGGCGGTGTGGGCGTGGCCCGCGAGGAAGGCGGTGAGGTGGGGGTGGCGCCCGGCGAGGGCGGCGAGCCGCTCCTCGCCGAACTGGCGGATCTCGTCGACGTACGGGGTGTGGAGCGGGACGGGCGGGTGGTGGAAGGCGACGAGGACGGGCACCTCGCGCGGGGTGGCGGCGAGGAGGCCGTCCAGCCACTCCAGCGTCTCGTCCTCCAGGAGGCCTTCGTGCCTGCCGGGCACGGAGGAGTCGCAGACGGCGACGACGAAGCCGTCGCCGCGCAGCACCTGGTTGACGGGGGCGTAGGGGCGGGCCGCGGCGCGGGACCCGGCCTCGGCGTCCACGTCGGCGTCCGCGTCGGCGTCGATGAGCGCGGCGCGGAAGGCGGCGCGGTCGTCGTGGTTGCCGGGGCAGACGAGGAGCGGGTGCCGGGACGTCAGCAGCTGCCGGGCGCGGGCGTACTCGGCCGGGGTCCCGTGGTCCGTGACGTCCCCGGTGACGAGGACGGCGGCCAGGTCGTACGGCAGCTCCTCCAGGTAGGAGAGGACGGCGCGGGTGCGTTCGGCGCTGCGCGGTCCCTCGTCGACGTGGATGTCGCTGACATGGGCGATGACGATCACGTGCCTCGGCCTCCATGGGTGTCGTGGACGGGCGTTCACGCGACCGTACGATGATCTTGGTCCCGCCCGTAAGGGCCGCTCCACGACCGGTGGCCCGCTCCCGGGGCCCCGCCGGGCACTACGCGAAGCGGGCGGGGTCCCCGGCGCCCACGCGGAGGATCTCGGCCTCGCCGCTGGAGAAGTCGACGACCGTGGTCGGCACGGTGCCGCAGTCGCCGGAGTCGAGGACCGTGTCGACCTGGTGGTCGAGCCGCTCCTTGATCTCCCAGCCCTGGGTCAGCGGCTCCTCCTCGTCGGGCAGGAGGAGGGTGCTGGAGAGCATCGGCTCGCCGAGGGCGGCGAGCAGCGCCTGGGTGACGACGTGGTCGGGGATGCGCACGCCGACGGTCTTCTTCTTGGGGTGGAGGAGCTGGCGGGGCACTTCCTTGGTGCCGGGCAGGATGAAGGTGTAGGCGCCGGGAGTGGCGGCCTTCACTGCCCGGAAGACGTTGTTGTTGATGTGGACGAGCTGACCCAGCTGGGAGAAGTTCGCGCACATGAGCGTGAAGTGGTGGCGGTCGTCGAGGCGGCGGATCTCGCGGATGCGGGCGATGCCGTCGTGGCTGCCGATCCGGGCACCGAGGGCGTAGCAGGAGTCCGTCGGGTACGCGATGAGCGCGTCCTTCCGGATGCTGTCGGCGACCGCGTCGATGACGCGCGCCTGGGGGTTGTCGGGGTGGACGTCGAGGTACTTGGCCATGGGGGCAGTCTATTTTCGGAGTTGGCGCCAGACGGCCTTCGCCGCGTTGTGGCCGGACATGCCGTGGACGCCGGGGCCGGGCGGGGTGGCGGAGGAGCAGAGGAAGACCGCCGGGTGCGGGGTGGCGTAGGGACGCGCGGAGAGCGTGGGGCGCAACAGCAGCTGGAGGCCACTGGCGGCGCCGCAGGCGATGTCCCCGCCGACGTAGTTGGCGTTGTGCGCGGCGAGTTCGGCCGGTCCCGCGGTGGCGCGGGCGAGGACGCGGTCGCGGAAGCCGGGGGCGAAGCGCTCGATCTGCCGCTCGATCGCGTCCGTGAGGTCGCCGGTCCAGCCGTTGGGGACGTGGCCGTACGCCCAGAAGACGTGCCGCCCCTCGGGGGCGCGGGAGGGGTCGACGAGGCTGGGCTGGGCGGTGATGAGGAAGGGCGTCTCGGGGGCGGTGCCGGAGGAGGCCTGGCGCAGCGCGGTGCCGATCTCGCCCGCGGTGGGGCCGATCTGGACGGTGCCGGCGCGGCGGGGGTCCTCGGCGGTCCAGGGGACGGGGCCGTCGAGGGCGTAGTCGATCTTGAAGGCGGCGGCGCCGTACCGGTAGCGGTCGTAGTGGCCGCCGAGCCCGGCGATCCGGGCGAGGGCGGTGGGCGAGGTGTCGAAGACGTAGGCGCGGGCGGGCGGCAGGTCGTCGAGGCGCTTCACCTCGAAGTCGGTGTGCACGGTGCCGCCGAGGTCCTTCAGGTACGCGGCGAGGGCGTCGGAGAGGGACTGGGAGCCACCCCGGGGCAGCGGCCAGCCGACGGCGTGGGCGGCGAGCGCGAAGACCAGGCCGACGGCTCCGGTGGCGAAGCCGCCGAGGGGCGCCATGACGTGGCCGACGAGTCCGGCGAGGAGGGCGCGGGCCTTCTCGTCCCGGAAGCGGCGCATCAGCCAGGTGGACGGCGGCAGTCCGGCGAGGCCGAAGCGGGCGAGGGTGACCGGGTCGCGGGGCAGCGCGGTGAGCGGCAGCTGCATGAAGTCCCGCGCGAGGGTGTCCCACCTGTCGAGGAACGGGGTGACGAGCCGCCGGTAGGCACCCGCGTCCCGGGGGCCGAACGAGGCGGCCGTCTCGGCGACGGAACGGGCGAGGACGACCGCGGTGCCGTCGTCCCAGGGATGGGCCATGGGCAGTTCCGGGTGGAGCCACTCCAGGCCGTACCGGTCGAGGGGCATCGTCTTGAAGACGGGCGAGCCGGCGCCGAGCGGGTGGACGGCGGCGCACGGGTCGTGACGGAAGCCGGGAAGGGTCAGCTCGGCGGTCCGGGCGCCGCCCCCGACGGTGGACCGGGCTTCGAAGACGGCCACCGAGTGGCCGCGGCGGGCGAGTTCGACGGCGGCGGTCAGTCCGTTGGGCCCCGCGCCCACCACGACGGCATCGAGCAGCGACGTCACCTTCGGACTCCTTCGTCAGCCGGTGGCCAGGGCTCCCAGGATAGGACGGCGGCTCCCGCCTCCCGGCGCCGCCTCCTCACTGACCCGCACTCCTTTCCTTGACTCCCCTCCCCCACTCGCGTCACTCCCCTCCTCGACTCCTTCCCCCACTCGCGTCACTCCCCGCCTCGACCACCCCCCAGGAGCCTCCGGATCCGCTCGGCGGTGGCGGCGTCCCTGGCGGCCGTGAACGGCAGGGCGTTCCCCCCGGTGATGCGGAACGGCTCCCCGGCGACCGTCGTCTGCGCGCCGCCCGCCTCGGCGACCAGCAGCAGCCCGGCCGCGTGGTCCCAGGCGTACTCCCAGGAGAACGCGGTGGCGTCGAGGGCGCCCCGGGCGACGGCCAGGTACTCGAGCCCGGCGGAGCCGCAGGCGCGCGGGCGCACCCCGTCGACGGCCAGGCCGAGCAGGGCGCGCTTCTGGTCCGGGGTGGTGTAGTCGGGGTGGGAGGTGGCGACCTCCAGCACGTCCCCCGCGGCGGGCGAACCGGAGCGTATGACCTGTCCGTTGAGCGTGGCGCCGCGGCCGCACACGGCGACGGCGAGCTGGTCGAGCGCGGGAGCGTAGGTCCAGGAGGCCAGGAGCTCGCCGTGCCGGGCGAGGGCGACCAGGGTGCAGAAGCCGGGGTCGCCGTGGACGAACTGGCGGGTGCCGTCGACCGGGTCGACGATCCAGACGGGGGCGTCGCCGCGCAGCGCGCCGTACACGTCGGGGTCGGCGTGGACCGCTTCCTCGCCGACCACGACGGAGCCGGGCAGCAGGGCGGTGAGGGCGGTGGTGAGCTGGGTTTCGGCGGCCCGGTCGGCCACCGTGACGAGGTCGTGCGGGCCGCTCTTCTCGACGATGTCGGCCGCGGCCAGCTGCCGGAAGCGCGGCATGATCTCGGTGGCGGCCGCCTTGCGGACCGCCTCCTCCACCTCGGTCGTACCGCCGGCGAGGACGTGCTCAACGAAGTCATCGATCATGCGTCCAGCTAAGCACGGGCCTCTGACAACCGGAATGCCGCTCTTGTCACCCCCTGTTCTCCCGGGGAGTACTCTTTGGACCGGTTCACCCCTTACAGGCGGGAGAGGGTCTCCGTGCACGGCGCGTACCACGGCGAGTACAAGGTCCCCGGCGGGAAGCTGGTGGTCGTCGACCTCGACGCGCGGGACGGCGTCCTGCGGAACGTCCGGGTGGCGGGCGACTTCTTCCTCGAACCGGACGAGGCGATCCTCGCGATCGACGCGGCCCTGGAGGGCGCGCCCGTCGACACCGACGCGGCGGGCCTCGCGGTGCGCATCGACGCGGCCCTCCCGCCGGGCACGGAGCTGTTCGGCCTGACGACGGAGGGCATCGGGGTCGCCGTGCGGCGGGCCCTCGCGCACGCCACGGACTGGACGGACTACGACTGGCAGCTGATCCACGAGCCGCCGCAGTCCCCCGCGCTGCACATGGCGCTCGACGAGGTCCTGACGGCCGGGGTCGCGGCCGGGCGCCGTCCGCCGACCCTGCGGATCTGGGAGTGGGGCGCGCCCGCGGTGGTCATCGGCAGCTTCCAGTCGCTGCGCAACGAGGTCGACGCGGAGGCGGCGGCGCGGCACGGCATCCAGGTGGTGCGCCGCATCAGTGGCGGCGGCGCCATGTTCATCGAGGTCGGCAACACCATCACGTACTCCCTGTCGGTGCCCGACGCGCTGGTGCAGGGGCTCTCCTTCGCCGACAGTTACGCCTATCTCGACGACTGGGTGCTCGGCGCGCTCGGCGACATGGGCGTGAAGGCCTGGTACCAGCCGCTGAACGACATCGCCACGGAGGCCGGAAAGATCGCGGGGGCGGCGCAGAAGCGGATGGTCGGCGGCGCGGGCGCGGTGCTGCACCACGTGACGATGGCGTACGACATCGACGCGGACAAGATGACCGAGGTGCTGCGGATCGGGCGCGAGAAGCTCTCCGACAAGGGCACGAAGAGCGCGAAGAAGCGGGTGGATCCGTTGCGCCGGCAGACGGGCCTGTCGCGCGAGGCGGTCATCGAGCGGCTGATCGCCTCCTTCCGCGACCGCTACGGCCTGACGGAGGGCCGGGTCACGGAGGAGGAGACGGCACGGGCGAAGCGGCTCGCGGAGACGAAGTTCGCGACGGCGGAGTGGACGGCCCGGGTGCCCTGACCCGGCGGGCGGCCGGACACGTGTGCGTAGGCTGGCCCGCATGAGGGTCGAGGGGCCGGCGCGGCCGGGGTTGCGGACGGAGTGCGCCGACGGGCGGCGGCTGGTGCTCACGCAGGGGGGCGTGCCGGTGCTGTTCGCCCGGCAGCGGGCCTCGCACCGCGGGCTGTACTACGCGCGCACGGGCCGGTACGCGTCCCCGCTGGCCCCGGTCCGGGCCGAACGTGCCCGTGCGGTGGCCGCGTTCGCGGAGCCGGGCTCCGAGGCGTGGGCCGAGCGGTGGGCGGCGCACGTGGAGACGGAGCTCCGCCGGGCCCCCGGCGGCCCGCTGCACACCGGGGAGTGGAACCTGGCCCCGGACGCGAACAACTGGTTCGTGGACGGCAATTGGCCGAAGCTCCTGGAGCACGATCCGGACCGGGGCCATCTCACCTGGTTCGGCTACGGGGACCCGGTCGAGGACGCGCGGGACCTGCTGCCGCTGCGGGCCCTGTCGCATCCGGAGGCGCCCCGCGTGAAGGCGTACCGCCGCGCCCATCGGGAGGGCGTGCTGCCGCCGGTGGTCGCGTGGTGGATCAGCGGCCTGCACTCCCCCGTGGTCCTGGACGGTCACGACCGGCTGACGGCGGCGCTCGCGGAGGGCGGCCGGCCGGAGGTGCTCGTGCTGTCGCGGGCGGTGGACGCCGCCTGGGTGGCCCTGTGCGCGGAGCGGCCCGTACGGGCGTACGAGGAGCGGGTCGCCGCGCTGACCGGGCCGCTGGCGCCGACGCGGATCGCGCACGAGGGCCGACGGCTCGCCGCCGAACTGCTCGCGGTCGCCCGGTCGCCGGAGAGGACCCGCGCCTGGCCGTTCCCGGGCGGCGCGGAGGCCTGGGACGCCGCGGCCGCCGCGTATGTGCCGGGGTGGGAGCCGGAGGCCGACGACCTGGGCGACCGGACATCCGTGCGGGGGCGCCCGGGGCTGTGACCGGCCGGCCGCCGGCTCGTTGACGCCAGGGACACCCGGTGGTGACGGATCGGAGGACGGACTGATGGGACGGGCGAGAAGGCTTCTGGGCGGCTTCGTGGGGGCGGTGCTCACCGTCACCCCGCTCACCGTCACCCCGCTCGGCGTCGGCCCCCTCGGACCCTTCGGCGTCACGACGGCGCACGCGATCGTCGGCGGGCGGGAGGCGGGCCTCCACGAGTACCCGTTCATGGCTGCGCTGGTCGATCTGGAGGGGCGCACGGAGTTCTGCGGCGGCGCCCTGATCGGCGAGCGGCACGTGCTGACCGCCGCGCACTGCCTCACCGGCGCCTACGCCGATCCGGCGCGGGTGGGGGTCTTCCTGGGCGATCACGACCTGACGAAGGCCGCGGACTCCCCGTACGCCCGCCTCGCCGAGCCGAAACGGTTCTCCATCCACCCGGACTACGACCCCGGTACGCAGCGCAACGACATCGCCGTCGTCACCCTCGACCGGCCCGTCGCCTACGACCGGGGCGTGAGCCCCATCCGGCTGCCCGCCCCCTTCCCCCCCGCCGTCTTCGAGCACGCCCGCGTGGAGGTGGCCGGCTGGGGCGCCACCGCGTTCGGCGGACGCCGCTCCCCCGTCCTGCGCAGCGTCACGCTCGACACCGTCGACAACAGGACGTGCGCGGAACGCGGCATGCCGGGCGTGACGCCCGCGCAGATCTGCACGTACGCGCCGGGCCGCGACGCCTGCCAGTACGACTCGGGCGGCCCGCTGATCCACCGGGACCGCGCCGGGAGGCCGTACGTCGTCGGTCTCGTCTCGTACGGGCAGGGCTGCGCGACGCGCGTCCCGGGCGTGAACACCCGGGTCTCGTCCCACCTCGACTGGATCGGCCGGACGACCGGGCGTGCGCCCGTCTCCCCCTGACCTCCGCGCCCCCGGTGGGCGCTCAACTCCCCTGCCCCCGGCGGTCCGTGGCCCGGCCGACGGTGGCACCATCGGTGGGGTGCTCCCTTCTCTTCGGATCGGTCCGTACACCGTCATCGCGCTCGCCGACGGCGCCGGCCCCTTCTTCTCCCCGAGGTCCGAGGCGTTCCCCGACGCCACCGCCGAGCAGTGGGCCGCGGCCGACCGGTTCGATCCCGGCGCGGTCGACGCCGGCGGGAACCGGCAGCTCCGGTTCCGCGCGTTCGCGATCCGCGGCGACCGCGGGGTGACGGTGGTCGACGCGGGCATCGGCCCGGCCGACGGCCCGGCGGCCGCGTGGGCCCCCGTGCCCGGGGTGCTCCCGGAGTCCCTGGCCGCCGCGGGCATCGCACCGGCCGACGTGGACACCGTGGTGCTCACGCACCTCCACACCGACCACGTCGGCTGGGCCGTCGTCGGCGGCGAGCGGGCGCGGCCGTTCTTCCCGAACGCCGCTCACCTGGTGCAGCGGGCCGAACTCGACGCGCTCGACGCGGTCAACCCGCAGCTGCGGTCCGCCGTGGTCGACCCGCTCCGGACGGCCGGCCTGCTCCGGCCGGTCGACGGCGACACCACTCTCCCCGGCGGCGAGCGCCTGCTCGCCACCCCCGGCCACACCCCCGGGCACCAGAGCGTCCTCGTCGACTCGGGCGGCGACCGGGTCGCGGTCACCGGTGACCTCCTCGTGCACGCGATCCAGCTGCTCCACCCCGCCCTTGCCTATGCGCACGAGACGGACGCCGACCAGGCGAGGTCGTCGAGGGAACGGGTGCTGGGCAGCCGGACCGCCGGCACCCTCCACCTCGCGACACCGCACCTGACCGAACCGTTCGTCCAGCGCTGAGCGCCCGTCGGCCGTCCGCCGATCCCGCCGGGCACCCTCTCCAGGTCGGTTGTCCAGGTCAACTGTCCTGGAACTCTTGACCCCGGCGGCCCGACGCGTCCACTCTTCGAGGAGCCGCCGCTTCGTGCGCCGGTCCGGCGGCGAGCGCCGGTCGAGTGGAGAGGACCCCGGTCATGACCAGCGTGTGGCGCAACTGGGCGGGCAACGAGCAGGCCCGCCCCGTGCGCGTACGGCGGCCCGCCGACGCCGCCGAGGTCGCCGCCGCCGTCACGGACGCCGTCAGGGACGGGCACCGCGTCAAGGCGGTCGGCGCCGGGCACTCGTTCAGCCCGGTGGCCGTGGCCCCCGGCGTCCAGCTGCGCCTCGACCGCATGGCGGAGCTGCGGTCCGTGGACCGCTCGACGGGTCTCGTCACCGTCGACGCGGGCATGCCGCTGTGGAAGCTCAACCCGCTGCTCGCCGAGCACGGCCTCGCCCTGGAGATCCTCGGCGACATCGACCGCCAGACCGTCTCCGGCGCCGCCTCCACCGGCACGCACGGCTCCGGGACCCGCTTCGGAGGCATCGCCACGCAGGTCCGCGCGCTCGAACTCGTCCTCGCCGACGGGCGGATCGCCACCTGCTCCCCGACCGAACGACCGGAGCTGTTCGCGGCGGCCCGCGTCGGACTCGGCGCCCTCGGGATCATCACCCGGGTCACCCTCCAGTGCGTCCCGCTCTTCGCCCTGCACGCCCACGACGCGGCCGTGCCCGTCGCCGAGACCCTCGACCGGATCCACGAACTCGCGGACGCGCACGACCACTTCGAGTTCTTCTGGTTCCCGCACAGCACGACGACGCTGACCCGGCGGTTCCGCCGCCTGCCCGCCGACGCCCCGCTGCGCCCGATCGGGGCGGTGGCGCGCCGCCTGGACGAGACCGTCAGCGGGCTCGGCTTCGAGGGCCTCAACCGGCTGGGCACGCGCTTCCCCGGTCTCGTGCCGCCGATCACCCGCCTCGCCGCGCGCGCGATGTCGGCCCGCGAGTGGTCGGACCTCTCGTACCGCGTCTTCGCCTCGGCCCGTGACGTCCGCTTCCACGAGGGCGAGTTCGCCGTCCCGCGGGAGCACGCCGTGGACGTGCTCAAGGAGATCAAGCACTATATCGACTCGCACGACGCGCGGGTGTCGTTCCCGCTGGAGGTCCGCTTCGCCGCGCCCGACGACATCTGGCTCTCCACCGCGCACGGCCGCGAGAGCTGCTACATCGCCTTCCACCAGTACCACCGCATGCCGTACGAGGAGTACTTCGCGGCCTGCTCCGCCATCCTCGGCGCGTACGGCGGCCGCCCGCACTGGGGCAAGATGCACGGGCTCGACGCGGAGGCCCTGCGCCCGCGCTACCCCCGATTCGACGACTTCGTCGCCCTGCGCGACACCGTCGACCCCGCCGGGCTCTTCGCCAACCCGTACCTCGACCGGGTCCTCGGCCGCGCGCCCGACGCCGGGGCGGCGACCGGAGCGGCCGGGGACTGACGCCTGGCCCCCGCCCGGGCGCTACCCGGCGGCGCCCCCGGCCGGTGCCGACTCCGCCGGCCGCCGCTCCGGCGCGACCTCCCGCTGCTCCGCCTCCGCCGCCTCCCGGGCGATGCGGTCGAACTGGGCGCCCATGGCCTCGGCCAGGGCCTTCGCCGCCGACAGCGGGCGGACCATGACGGTGAAGTCGTCGATCCTCCCCTCCTCGTCGAAGTGGAGGAAGTCGCAGCCCTGGATCCGCCTGCCGTCGACGGTCGCGGTGAAGACGAGGGCGTGGTCGCGGCCGTCCGGGTTCGCGATCTCGCGGACGTACGTGAAGTCCTCGCAGACCCGCAGCACCCCGCGCAGGATCGCCGCGGTGATCGCCCTGCCCGCGTACGGCGTGAAGGCGACGGGGCTGGTGAAGACGACGTCCTCGGCGAGGAGCGCCTCGACGGCGGCGGCGTCGCGGTCCTCGACGGCCCGGCGGAAGGGATGCACGACCTCACCTTTACTCACATAGTTGATTAGGTGCGTCGGACATTAGAGGGGTCCGCCCGGCCTGTCCACCCCTGGCGGGGCCGACCGCCGTGCTCGCGCGGTCGAACGGCTCCCATGAGCCCGGCGTACAGGAGCAGCGAGGCGGCGAGACCGACCGCCCAGCCGTAGTCGGCGAGGGGCCGCAGCAGCGGGATCAGCCCGTCCTCGGGGAACGGGCCGGTGCCGGGGGCGGAGTGGGAACCGCCGACCGCGAGGACCCCGCCGACCGCGAAGGCCAGGAGCGCGGCCGGGTTCCAGCCGCCGCGGTACCAGTACGGGCCGTCGGCGCGGTACAGGCCTGCGAGGTCGAGGACGGTGCGGCGGACGAGCCAGTAGTCGGCGATGAGGATGCCCGCGACCGTACCGAGCAGCCCGCCGACGAGGCCGAGCCAGGTGAAGATGTACAGCTCGGGGGTCGAGGTGAGCTTCCACGGCATGATGACGACGCCGACGACGCCGGTGATCAGGGCGCCCGTGCGGAAGTTCACCAGCTTCGGGGCGAGGTTGGCGAGGTCGTACGCGGGCGAGACCACGTTGGCCGCGATGTTCACCGACAGGGTCGCGACGAGGACCGTGACCAGGGCGAAGAGCAGCCCGAAGACGTTGTCGGTCTTCGCGGCGAGCGCCACCGGGTCCCAGACGGGCGCGCCGTACACCGCCTGCGAACCGGAGGTGACCAGCACCGACAGCAGCGCGAACAGGGTCATGGTCGTGGGCAGTCCGAGGCTCTGGCCCCACACCTGGGCGCGCTGTCCGGCGCCGAAGCGCGTGAAGTCCGGGATGTTGAGGCTGAGGGTCGCCCAGAAGGCGATCATGCCCATCAGGGACGGGAAGAAGACCGGCCAGAAGTCGGCTCCCCAGCCCAGCTTCGAGGGCTGGTCGAGCAACGGGCCGAGCCCACCCGCCTTCGCCGCGATCCAGACCAGGAGCACCAGCGCGCCGACGATGACGAAGGGCGCGGCCCAGTTCTCGAAGCGGCGCAGGGCCTCCATGCCCCGGTAGATGACGGCGAGTTCGAGCGCCCAGAAGAGGACGAAGCAGAGCCACAGCGTCCACGGCCGGCCCGCGACCGTCGCCGCGTCGGCCCAGCCGCCGAAGACCTTGCCGAGCAGGACGAAGACGCCCTGGCCACCGATCCAGGTCTGGATGCCGAACCAGGCGCAGGCCACTCCGGCGCGGATCAGGGCGGGCAGGTTGGCGCCGCGCAGGCCGAAGGAGGCGCGGGCCAGGACCGGGAAGGGAATGCCGTACTTGGGTCCGGCGTGCCCGGTGAGCAGCATCGGCAGCAGCACGATCACATTGGCGAGGGCGATCGTGAGGACGGCCTGCTTCCAGTCCATGCCGAGGGCGACGAGACCGGAGGCGAGCAGCCAGGACGGGATGTTGTGGGCCATGCCGACCCAGAGGGCGGCGAAGTTGTACGTGGTCCAGTGGCGCCCCGCGACGGGGACGGGCAGCAGGTCGTCGTTGACGAACCGGGGGTCGGCGGGGGCCGCGTCGGGCGCGAGCTCGACGCGGCCGTCGAGGGTGTCGAAGGCGCCGGGGGTGCCGGGGGTGCCGGGTCTTCCGGAGGGGGTGGTTGCTGTCATGGCGGCGGAACCCTTCGTTCGAGGACGGTTCGGACGGGTCTCGTCCGGGGTCGACGTCGGGATGTCCTGGTACGGGGAGACGCAGCGGTGCGGGGTGTGCGGGTCTGCGGGTGGTCGCCGTGGCCGTGGGGCACACCGGACCGGGTGCCTCACCGTTCTCTCCCCCCGCGCGCGGTGTTCATGCCGCCCGAGCGGCGTCAGGAGCCGTGCACGAGGACCCCGCCCACGTAGGTGCGCTCGACGCGGGCGTCGGCGATCTCCTCCGGCGGCGCGGTCAGGATGTCGCGGTCCAGGACCACCAGGTCGGCCAGGTGCCCGGGGCGCAGGCTGCCGGCGTCGTCGTGGCCGTTCACGTGCGCAGAGCCGGCCGTGTACGCGGCCAGGGCGCCGGTCAGGTCGATGCGCTGTTCGGGCAGGAACACCCGCGGGTCCGCGGTCCCGGGCTCGCGGCGGTTGACGGCGACGTGGAGGCCGGCGAGCGGGTCGGGGCTGGAGACCGGCCAGTCGCTGCCCGCGGCGAGGGTGGCACCGGCCCGCAGCAGGTCCCCGAACGGGTACTGCCAGGCGGCCCGTTCGGGCCCGAGGAACGGGATGGTCAGCTCGTCCATCTGCGGCTCGTGCGCGGCCCACAGCGGCTGGATGTTCGCGAGGGCGCCGAGCGCCGCGAAGCGCGGCAGGTCGTCGGGGTGGACCACCTGGAGGTGGGCGAGGTGGTGGCGGTTGCCGCGCCGCCCGTTGGCGGCCACGGCCGCCTCGACCGCGTCGAGCGCCTCGCGTACGGCACGGTCGCCCAGCGCGTGGAAGTGCACCTGGAAGTCGAGGGCGTCGAGCGCGGTCACGTGCGCGCGCAGCGCCTGCGGATCGACGAAGCTCAGACCGGAGTTGGCGGTGGCGCAGCCGCAGGCGTCGAGGTACGGGGAGGTCATCGCCGCAGTGAAGTTCTCCGCGATCCCGTCCTGCATGATCTTCACCGAGCCGGCCCGGAACCGTCCGAAGCCCAACGCCTCGCGGCGCGCCACGAGTTCCGGGATCTGTTCGGCACCCCGCTCCCGGTCCCACCACAGCGCGCCGGTCACCCGGGCGGTGAGCGAACCGTCCCGCGCCGCGGTCAGGTAGGCGTCGGACGGGTCGGGCATGCCGTTGAACTCACCGAGCAGCGCGTCCTGCCAGCCGGTGATCCCCAGCGAGTGCAGCAGCTTCTGGGCCCGCATCAGCCCCGCGAGCCGGTCCTCCGGCGTGCTCGGCGGCACGAGCCGGGACACGAGCCCGGTCGCGCCCTCCTGGAGCATGCCGCTCGGGGCGCCGTCCGCCTCGCGCTCGACGCGCCCGTCGGCCGGGTCCGGGGTGGCGGCGGTGACCCCGGCGAGTTCGAGCGCGCGGCTGTTGGCCCAGGCGCCGTGGTGGTCCCGGTTGACGAGCAGCACGGGGCGGTCTCGTACGACGGAGTCGAGCAGGTGCCGGGTGGGCAGTCCGCCGGCGAAGGTCTCCAGGGACCAGCCGCCGCCGGTGATCCACTCCCGCTCCGGGTGGGCCTCGGCGTAGGCACGGATCCGTTCCAGACAGGTCCCGACGTCGACTACCCCGGTCAGGTCGCACTGCGCGAGCTCGCCGCCACCGCCGACGGCGTGGATGTGCGCGTCCTGGAAGCCGGGGAGCAGCAGCTTGCCGGTGAGGTCGACGACCTCGGTCCGGGGCCCGACGAGCTCGCGGACCTCGTCGTGGCCGACGGCCGTGATCCGTTCGCCGGTGACCGCGAGCGAGCTCGCGCGCGTGCGGGCCGGGTCCATGGTGAGGACGGGGCCCCCGGTGAGGACGAGATCGGCGTGGGGCATGCGGCGGCTCCCTTGCGTGCGGGCGCGCCTGACGGGCGCGGGGCGGCGGACAGGGCGTCATGGAAGCCGCTCGGCCGTTCGCACGTCAATCGTGTTGACGTAAGGCCCGACGGGCCGCGGAACGGCCCGGGCGCCCGGTACTCAGAGCATGCCGTCGGCGGACGCCGGAGCCTGCGCGTGCGCCGGGCCGGACAGCGTCGCGTACACGGGAGGCTGAGCGGTCGTCAAGCGCGGAGTCAGCCGACTGTCCTGGCAGAGGATCGCCTGGGCCAGGGTGCGCAGGCGGGGCCCGGGGTCGATGCCCAGTTCCTCGGCGAGGGTCTGCCGCACGCCGTGGAAGACCTCCAGGGCGTCCGCCTGGCGCCCGGAACGGTAGAGCGCGAGCATCAGGTCGGCGTGCAGGCTCTCGCGGCGCGGGTAGGTGTCGACCAGTTCGAACAGCTCGGGAATGACCTCCTCGTGCCGCCCGAGCTGCAGTTCGAGGGACGCCTGGTACTGGAGGGCCACGAGGTGCTCCTCCTCCAGGCGCGTCGCCCAGCCGCGCAGACCGTCGTGCGGGAGGTCGGCGAGGGCGGGGCCGCGCCACAGCTCGTGCGCCGCGCGCAGGAGCCGCGCCGCCTCGTCGACCCTGCCGAGCTGGTGCACGGCGCGGGCCTCCGCGACCTTCGCGCGGTACGCCGTCACGTCGACGGAGCACAGGTCGCCGTTCAGCCGGTATCCGGTGGCGCACGACTGGACCGCGTCCTCCGGGGCCCCGCCGTTGACGAGGGTCGTCCGGAGCATCCAGATGCCGGTGTGCACCTGGCCCAGGACCGTCCGGGGGGCCTTGTCGTGCCACACCGCCTTGATGAGGTGGCCGGTGGGCACGACGCGCCCCGGCTGGAGCGCCAGCGCGGCCAGGATTCCCCGCTGGCGGTGGCCCGGAACGATCACGTCGTCCGAACCGACCCGGACCTCGAGCGGTCCTAACACGGCGATGGCGACGGGCCGGGAACCGCCGCATCCGTCATCCCTGACATCTTCGCCATGTGAGTCATCGGTGAACATCCTGGGACCCTTCACGTGGTGACGCGCGTCGACTGCCGGTCGAGCTGTGCGTGAGAAGTAGACGGAAAGTGAGAGCGGTGTGTCAATGGACGCCCGTATCGGCGCGGTGAATGGCTGATTTCATGCCGAGTCGGGTCAACGTCACCGTGGGATTCCGCATGACGGACAGCGTTCGCACGAACGCGGACAAGGAGACGCGGACCGGGGGACGCGGACGAGGGCACGGAGGGGGACGAGAGCACGGACGCCGTCGGCCGCGCGGCGCCGGGTGCCTCTCGCCGGCCTCTCGGCCGCCTCTCGGCGCACGGGCATCCGGCACCGCCGCTCACCGTCCTCGGCGCGATGACCTGCGCGTACGTCGGGAATGTTGCGGCGGGCGGCGCGCGGGAGCGTTGCGGGGCATCCGCCGACCGCATAGCTTCTGCCCGTCCTGACGCCCCCTCCGCGGCGCCCCGTGCCCGGACGATCGACGGCGGTGCCATGCAGCTCAGCAAGTTCCGCAGCGGTGTGTCCCGAACCACCGGACCGTCCGGGCCCTTGCCGGGCCTTCGCCCGCTGCTGTGGGCCCAATCGCTCAGCCAGGCCGGATTCGTCGTCCTGAACCTGGCCATGCCGTTGCTCGCGGCGACCGGTCTGCGCGCGACCCCCTTCCAGGTGAGTCTGGTCGCCGCCTCGCAGACGGTCGCGTTCCTGCTGATCGGACTGCCGGTCGGGGTGTGGGTCGACCGGATGCGCAAACGTCCGGTCATGATCGTGGCCGACCTCGTACGGGCCGCCGCCCTCGCCGCGGTCCCCGTCCTGTGGGCGCTGGACGCGCTCGCCGTCGCGCACCTGTGCGCGGTGGCGTTCGTGGTGGGCGTCGCCACCGTGTTCTTCGACGTCGCCGACCAGAGCTACCTTCCCCATCTCGTCGGCCCCGACGGGCTGGTGACGGCCAACTCGCGCCTCGTCGTCGTCGACCAGACGGCCGCGGTGGCCGGGCCCGGCGTCGCGGGCCTGATCGTGCAGGCCCTCTCGGCGCCGCTGGCGGTGATGACGTCGGCGGTCGCGTACGTGGGGTCGGCGCTCTGCGTCGCCCGCATCCGGGACCGGCGGCCCGAACCGGTCGACCGGACGCCACGCGACCCCCTCGGGCGCTCGATCGCCCAGGGCGTCCGGTACCTGTGGGACCACCAGGTGCTCCGTCTCCTGGTGGCCTGCTCCACCACCATGACCTTCTGCTGGAGCATGGGGTACGGCATGCTCCTCGTCCTGCTGGCCCAGGACCTGGAGGTGTCGGCCGTCACCATCGGGCTGCTGTTCACGGCGGGCGGCGCGGGCGGTCTCTGCGCGACCCTGGTCGTACGCCGCGTCATCGAGCGCCTCGGCGACGGGCGGGCCGTCGTCCTGAGCGTGACCCTGGCCGCTCCGTGCACCCTGCTCGCCGGGTTCGCCGGACCGGGAGCGCGCCTCGCGTTCGTCGTCTGCGCCCAGTTCGCCTTCGCCGCGGGCCTGGTCGTCTACAACGTCGCCCAGGTGAGCCACCGGCAGAGAACGGTGCCCGCCCACCTGCTCGGCCGCGTCAACGCCACGGTCCGCTTCTTCGCCTGGGGGGCGCGGCCCCTGGGCGTACTCCTGGGCGGTGTCCTCGCCGAGTTCCACGGCGCCCGGTCCGCCGTCTGGGTGGGCGCCGCCGGGACGGCCCTGGCCTCCCTCTGGCTGCTCTGCTCCCCACTGCGCGGCATGCGCGTCCTCGCGCAGTCGCCGTCCGACCCGTCCGAGTCGTCCGCCCCCGAGGAGGCGCTGTGAACGACCGCTCGACCGATCCGTCCGCCCGACGGAAGCTGGTGTGGATCACCACTCCGGACAACTACGACCCGCGCGTGCAGGAGCGCCTGAAGCGCGAGGGCTCCGAGCGGGTCGACATGCTGCGCGCGGCCGGCTTCGACCTGCGGGTCGTCCATTCCTGCGACGTCGTCCCCGTCTGGAACGGGCGTCCGCGCCTCCTCTGCGGGAAGGAGGACCTGCTCGCGGAGTACGCGGGCTTCCTCATCACCTCCTGGTCGTGGGATCCGGCGGTCGCCCGGCACCTCGAAGCCGTCACCCGCACCGTACGGGCCTCCGACTGCGTCCTGCTCACCGACGGGACACTGGACCCCGACGCCTTCGGCCTCGACAAGCTGGCGATGTACCACCACGCGGCCGCGCTCGGAGTCCCCGTGCTGCCCACCGTCTCGGTGCCCTTCGGGCGCTACGCCCGGCGCGCCCTGGACGCCGTGGAGACGGAGCTGCCGGCCGGGCCGTACATCGTGAAGCCGCGCTCCATGGCCATGGGGTTCGGCGTGCTCAAGGTCGACACGCCTCAGCACCTGGCCGCGACGATCGACCTGCTGACGCCCGGCGGCCTCGGCTGTCTGGTGCAGCCGCACGTGCCGAACGACGGCGACGTACGCGTGTTCGTCCACGAGGGCAGGGTCATCGCCGCGCTTCTGCGCGAGCCGACCGGGGAGGCGTACCTCGCCAACGTCAGCCAGGGCGGCAGCGGTTCCGGCTACGAGCCGGCGGCCGAGGTGGTCGAGCTGAGCGAACGGCTGGCCCGGAGCCTGGAGGCGGACTACCTCTGCGTGGACTGGCTGGTCTCCGGGACCGGCTATGTGTTCAACGAGTGGATGACCGTCTCGGCCGGCTACGAGGACCTTCCGGACGCGGACCGCCGACGCGTCTCGGACGCCCTCGTCCACCACATCCGCCGCCGCCTCGACGAAGGCCCCCGCCCCCTCTGACGTACCCCGGGGGAACGCGGTCCGGCCGCCGCGCGAGGCATCGCGTCGACGGCCGGACCCCAGGTCAGGACTGCGGGATCAGGGCTCCGGATACGGAGTCAGGACTGCGGGATCAGGACTGCGGGATCAGGACTGCGGAGTGAGGCTGACGCGGTCGACCGTCCAGAACGCGCTGTCGGTGCCGGTGTAACGGAACGTCAGCTGTGCGGTGGCGGCCCCGGCCGGGACGTTCACCGTGACCGACTCGACCTGGTTGACGTTCGCCGTCCGGTACGACTTCAGCAGCTGCGGCGCACCGCCGTCGAAGGAGACGTACACGTCGCCGGTCTGCGGGCCGTTCACCATGTAGTGACTGGCGTACGTGACGCGCGCCGTGCTCGCACCGTTCAGCTGGTAGACCGGGCTGACCAGCGTGGAGTCGAACGGGCCGGTCCCGTGGGTCGCGTCGGCCCACTCGTCGGAGTCCGCCACGGCGAAGACGTCACGGGCCCGGACGTTGGACTCGCGGCCCTGGTAGCCCTCGGAGAAGCTCCAGAACTCGTCGGTCGAGAAGGCCCAGCCACGCCACTCGGTGACGCCGCCGCTCGGCATCGCCGAGTTGTCGACGCTCCAGCCGGCGGGCGGGGTGTGGGTGAAGCCGACGGTGTCCGCGGCGATCGGGTCGGGGGTGCCGGTCTCGTCGACCCGCGTCCGCAGCGAGCCGCGCAGCCCGTCGAACGCGTCGGGGGCGAGGTCCTGGATCGGGATGCCGTCCAGGCCCCAGGCCGGGTCGATCGCGACCCCGGTGTGCTTCAGGGCGGTGGCGGCGACGTCCGCGATCTTCACGTCGTGCCGCTGCGAACCCGCGTCGATTCCGCCGCCGTTGGCGATGACGAAGGACTTCCGGACGTTCGGGTTGTTGCCGCCGTGGCCGCCCTCGTCGACGTGCCCGTGGTCGGTGGTCACCATGATCAGCCAGTTCTCGCCCGCGTACGTGGCGCGGGCCCTGACGGCCGCGACGATCCGGCCGACCTGGCCGTCGGCGGTGCGGATCGCGTCGCGGTACTGCTGGCTGGTGCCGCCGAACTCGTGACCGGCGCCGTCCACGGCGTCCAGGTGGACGAAGGTGGAGTCGGGGTTGCCGTTGCGGAGGTAGTCGGCGGCGTCGACCGTGGTGGCATCGTCGTCGTAGTTGCCGTTCACCTTGACGTCGGTCTTCCCGCTGTTGAAGACCTTGCCGGTGATGTCCGGCCAGGAGCCCGCCACCAGCGTGGAGATCTGGGCGTTGGCGGTCTCCATGCGCGCGGTGTAGTCCGGGTAGAGGTCGAACCGCGACGTGAAGTTGTTGTCGACGACCTTGTGCTTGTCGGGCCAGACGCCGGTGGCGATCGTCGACCAGCCAGGGCCGGACATCGTGGACGACATCGGGTAGCCGTACAGGCTGCTCCGGGCGGTCAGACCGCCGGCCATCAGGGCCTTCAGGTGCGGGGCGTCGGACAGCATGAGCTGGTCGAACCGGACGCCGTCGATGCCGATCACCAGCGTCTTGTTGGTCTTGACCCCGTTCGGCAGGCCCTTGTAGGCCTTCACCGGCCGTGCGGCCTCGGCGGTGTCGCTCGTGAACGGGACGGTGAGCGCGGTGGCGCCGAGGGCCGCCGCGAGGAGTGTGAGCAGCGAGCGGGACGTGCGCACAGGGGACTCCTACATGAGGGGAGGGGAGGGAGTGGCGCTTCGAGCGCCTGGCCGAGCTTCGGGCGGCAGGGTGGAGTCCGGTGTTCCGCCGGACGACCGCCGGGTGAACAACGTCTCAAGCCCGGGCCCAGACCCGTTATGTTCTCGTGACCCGGGCACCGCGATTCGCGTCTCGCACGCATACAACGAGGGGCGCCGGGCACGCGGTCACCAGCCACGGACCGCGGCCGGGGGCCCTTCCCGGCCGGACTTCCCTGTGTGACGGACGGGACTATGAGCACGACCGACGGAGAACAGGACAACAAGACCCGATCGATCGACCTGGCGACGGCGATGCACCGCGCCTCCACCCAACTGGCGGAACTGCTGCGGTGCGACCCGGGATCCGTGTCGTCCGTGCGGGCGACCGAGGACGGCTGGTCGGCGGACGTGGAGGTCGTCGAGCTGGCGAAGATCCCGGACACCATGAGCGTGATGGCCTCGTACCGCGTCGCCCTCGACCCCGAGGGCCGGCTGGTCGGGTACGAACGCACCCGGCGCTACGCCCGCGGCCAGATCGACCGCCGTTGACGACGGCGGAAACCCCCCTCCCCTGGGCAGGTCCGTTGCTCCCTGAGGGCAACGGGCGCCGAAACGGAAGGAGTTCAGCGTGACACTCGTCCAACAGAGCAGTACGACGAGCGGCGGAAGCGGCTCGGGCAATCTCTACGACGTCCTGGAACTCATCCTGGACCGAGGCCTCGTGATCGACGCGTTCGTACGCGTCTCCCTCGTGGGCATCGAGATCCTCAAGATCGACGTCCGTGTGGTCGTCGCGAGCGTGGACACCTACCTCCGCTTCGCGGAGGCGTGCAACCGGCTCGACCTGGAGTCCGGGCGCAAGGCGCCGACACAACTCACCGACATCGTGGGCGAGATGACGGAGAGCGGCGCGAAGGGCAAGTCGAAGGGCGCCCTGACGGGCGCCGTCGAGGCGTTCACGGATTCCCTCCAGAGCAAGCGGGAGGAGTCCGAGGAGGAACCGAGGAAGCGGCCGGCGCGCAAGTCCACCTCCGGCCGGTCGTCTGCCACCCGGCGGGAGGAGTAGAAGTGCCGACCTATGTCTACGCGATCGTCTCGGCCGATCACCCGGCCTCCCTGGAAGGCCTCCAGGGAGTCGGTGAACCCCCGGCCGCGCTGCGGACCGTCTCCGCCGGGGACCTCGCCGCGGTCGTGAGCGACGCCGAGGAAGGGCTGCGCGCCAAGCGGCGGGACGTGCTGGCCCACGAGGCGGTGGTCGAGTCCCTGATGGCGGACGGAGCGACGCTGCCCATGCGCTTCGGGCTGCTCGGCCCGGACGACGGCAAGGTGGCCGAGGTCCTGGAGCACGACGGCGACGCCTACCGCGCGCGGCTGGGCGAGCTGGACGGCCACCTGGAGTTCCACCTCAAGGCGGCCAGGGACGAACAGGACCTGCTGCGCGAGATCGTGGCGGACTCGGAGGAGATCCGGCAGCTCAACGAGCGGACGCGGTCGGGCGACGCCGCCCAGGAGGACCGGGTCGCCCTGGGCGAGCTCGTCGCCCGCGAGGTTGCAGAGCGCAGCGCGGCACAGGCCGAGGACACCCTGAAGCGGCTGGAGCCCGTCGCCACCAAAGTCGCGCGGTCCGAGCCCGGGTCCGGCCACTTCCTCAACGCCTCCTTCCTGGTGCCCGCCGGGTCCTCGAAGGAGTTCGTGCACGCGGTACGGGAGGAAGCGGACCGCGGGGGCGACGCGTGCACCTTCACGCTGACCGGCCCCCTCCCGCCGTACAGCTTCGTATGACACGGCGGACGGCGCACGGTCGCGGCGGGGCGGAGGAGGCGGACGGATGGGACTGCTCGGCGACATCCTGACACTGCCCCTCGCCCCGCTGCGCGGCACGGGGTGGGTGATCGACCAGGTGCTGCAGGCCGCGGAACGGGAGTACTACGACCCCGGACCCGTCAGGGCGCGGCTCGCGGCGCTGGTGAACGACCTGGAGAACGGCCGGCTGGACCCCGACGAGTTCGACCGGCTGGAGGACGAACTCCTCGACCGGCTCGACGAGATCGAGGCGTACCGAGGGAGGACGGAGAACGGCTGATGTCGATATGGCTGATGTGGTCGATGTGGTCGACGTACAAGGAACGGGCGCGAGGGGAGGAGGCGGGCCGGTGAACCCGAAGAACAGCACCGTGGCCGCCGCACTGGTCGGAGGCTACCTGCTGGGAAAGACGGGGGTGGCCGGACTGGCCGTGGGGGCGGGGCTGTTCCTCGTCGGCCGCAAGATGGACCTGGACCCCTGGCGGCTCGGCCGGCTCGTCGTCGAGTCCCCGACGACGGCGGCGCTGGGCGCGCAGCTCCGCCGGGAGGTGGCCGAGGCGGCGAAGGCCGCGGCGGCCGAGGCCCTCGGCACGTGGTCCCCGAGCGGCACGCTCCGGACGTCCTCGGTGCCCCGTGCGCGCAAGGGCGGGGGCGACGGCGATGAGTGAATCGGCCCTGGGCAGGATCAAGAGCGACGTGCTCGACGGCCCGGCGGGCGAACGGCTCAAGGAAGAACTCCGGCTGTACCTGACGTCACGCTTCGAGGCCGCCGGACGGGGGGCCCTCCTGAAGGGCCTGGAGCGGGGACGGCGGGCGCTCGGCGAGGGGAAGACACCGCTGCGCGCCGCGCTGACGGTCGGCGCGCACGCCGCCAAGGACTCGGTGAAGAAGAAGGCGGTCGGGGTCGTCGGCGGGGGTCGCGGGCGGAACGGCGGCTCCGCGAAGCGCGTGACGGTCGTCGAGGACCTCGACGTCGGCGTTCCCCTGGAGGTGGCGTACGACGAGTGGGCGGCGTTCGAGGACTTCGGCATCGTCGCCCGGAACGTCGTCGACACCGAGGAGATCCAGGACAGGCGCATCGCCTGGACCGCCGAGGGCGCGCGGGGCACCGTCCACGGAGTCGTCACCTTCCACCGGCTCGCCGACGATCTCACCCGGATCCTCCTGGTGCTGGAGTACGCCCCCCGGGGGCTGCGCGGCAGGCTGCGGACCGCCTGCCGCGTCCCGGGCCGACTCGCCCGCCTCGACCTCGAGCGCTACCGCACGTACCTGATGCTGCGGGACGACGACGTCGACGACGAGGAGTACGAGGACGAGGACCAGGAGGACCTCTACGAGGACGAAGCGGTCGAGGGCGAGGACGTCGCATACGACGACGCCGCGTACGAGGACGAGGAAGAGGACGACGAGGAGTTCTACGACGAGGACTCCGACGAGGTCGACCGCTGATTGCTGACCGCTGATCGCTGACTCAAGACCCCAAACCCCAAACCCCAGACATTCGATCCCCGATCCCCGACCCCCGACCCCCGACCGACAGCAGACGCACCATCCCTGGAGAGGGGCGCACACCGTGTCCGAGACCTTCGCGGGCCGCCTGCCGGCCTCACCCCACGCCGGACCGCCGAGCAGCCGTCAGGGCTCGTCCGCGAACCTCGCGGACATCCTGGAGCGCGTGCTCGACAAGGGCATCGTGATCGCCGGCGACATCCAGATCAACCTCCTCGACATCGAGTTGCTGACCATCAAGCTCCGCCTGCTGGTCGCCTCCGTCGACAAGGCGAAGGAGATGGGGATCGACTGGTGGGAGCACGATCCCTCGCTCTCCTCGCGGGCGCGCGCGCCCGCCCCCCTCGACGACGGGGCCCGCCGCGAACGCCAACTGGTGGACGAGAACGCGTTGTTGCGCGCGGAGCTCGCGCGCCTGCGGAGCGGTGAACGAGAGGCCGTCACGGACGAAGGGACGGAGGGAACGCGATGACGACGACCGAGCGCACCGACGGCCAGACCGCTGGCCGGACCGACGCCCGGGAGGACTCCACCCGCGTGTACGTCTACGGCGTCGGCCGGGACGACGGGAGGCTCGCCCCCCTCGCCGGCGCCGGCGGCGGGGTGGACGGGCACGACGTGCGGTTGGTCGCGGGCGACGGCCTCGTGGCCCTCGCGTCGGCCGTTCCGGCCGCCGCCTTCGACGAGGAGCCGCTGCACCGCCGGCTTGAGGACCTCCCCGGGCTCGAGGCACTGGCCCGCGCCCACCACGCCGTCGTCGACGCCGCCTTCGCGCTGACCCCGGTCCTCCCCCTCCGCCTGGCCACGGTCTACACCGACGAGGAACGGGTGAGCGAGATGCTCCTCGCCCACCGGGGCTCCTTCACCGGGATGCTGACGTGGCTGGACGGCCACGTCGAACTGGGCGTGAAGGTCTTCGTGGACCCCGCCGCCGCGTCCTCCGCCGCGCGCCCCGCACCGGAGCCCGGCGCGGCGCCGACGAGCCCCGGCAGGGCGTACCTCCAGCAGCGCAGGCGACAGCGGCGCGGCACCGAGGAGCTCTACCGGGCTGCCGAGGAGGTCACGGGGCGGGTGACCCGGGCGGTCCAGGAGACCGCGCGGGCCGCCGTCACCCACCGTACGCAGCAGGGCGAGCTGTCCGGGGGGCGCGGCGTGAACGTCGCCAACCATGCCTATCTGGTGCCCGCGAACGCCGAGGCGCGGTTCCGGGCGGAGGTGGAGGCGGCCGGGAGCGGAGTGGCGGGCGTCCGGGTCGAGGTCACCGGGCCGTGGGCACCGTACTCCTTCGCCTCGCCCGTCACCGAGGGGGGCGAGGGGGGTGCGGCGACCCCATGAGCACCCCCTTCGTGGACATGGGCGTGCACGAGCCGGGCGACCGGCTCACCGGGCCGCCGGTCGCGCTGATCGACCTCCTGGACCGCCTGCTGACCGGGGGCGCCGTCCTGACCGGCGACCTGGTCCTGTCCATCGCCGACGTGGACCTCGTCCACATCAACCTGCGGGCGGTCATCCGGTCGATCACCGCCGACGACCCGGCGCCCTGGGCGCGCCCGGTCGGAATCGAGAGCCGTGAGGAGGACACCGCATGAGCCCGAACCACGTGCCGCTCGACCTGGAGGAACGCGGGCGCGCACCGGACGGTGCCGCCGTGGGCCACGCCCTGACGCAGCGGCTCTCCACGGACCCCGACACGGTGGAGCGGGACCTGATCAAACTCGTCCTGACGATCGTGGAGTTGCTGCGCCAGCTGATGGAGCGCACCGCCGTCCACCGGGTCGACCAGGGCGACCTCGGCGAGGAGGAGGAAGAACGCGTCGGCATGACGCTGATGATCCTGGAGGAGCGCATGGAGGAACTGTGCGCGCGCTACGGGCTGACCATGGACGACCTGAACCTGGACCTCGGCCCGCTCGGTTCGTTGCTGCCCCGGTGACCCGGAAAGCCCCGCTGGACCGTTTCACCGTTTCATCTGCCCGACACAGGCAAGGAGGAATGCCATGACTACATCGAACGGGAGTTCCGACAGTTCTCAGAGCACCGACGCCACGGCGTCGGCGAAGACCTCTTCGGCGAAGACGTCCTCCGCGAAGGGGACCTCGTCGCGCGGCAAGTCCCCGGCACGGACCGCCAAGCGGGCCGCTTCGACCGCGGAGCGCACCCGCTCGAAGGCCTCCACGGCCACGGACGGTGCCAAGTCCGCCGCGCGGGAGGCGAGTGAGACCGGCGCCCTGGGCGCGGTGACGGGCGGTCTGCAGACGGGCCGGGAAGCCGTCACGGCGAACGCGGCGAAGGTGACGTCCGCCGCCACCACGGCCTGGACGGTCGTGAAGAACCGCAAGGCCGTCGCGGCCGGAGCGGCGGCGGGGCTCGCCGGGGTCGCCGGCGCCGCCTTCGCGGCCGGTCGTGCGACCGCGCGGCCGGCCCTCGGACCGCTGACCCGCCTCGTCGGGGGCCGGATCTGACCGCGCCTTCCGTCCGGGCCTGATACGCCGCTGGTCCGCCCCGCGTCTGCGGGGCGG
>NZ_JBSFSA010000012.1:0-160787 GCF_053589515.1 Streptomyces sp. NPDC003327
TGCAGGGGGGACCCTGTGGGAGAGTAGGACGCCGCCGAACAATCATTGTGGGAAAGCCCCGCACCTTCTGGTGCGGGGCTTTTCTGCGTTTGAGGGTCCTTGCTGTTCTGCCCCTCCAGGAGAGGCGGAACAGGAAAGGGTTCTAGAGGCGGCCGGCTGCCTTCAGGGCGAGGTAGGCGTCCGCGAGAGCGGGGGCGAGGGTGTCGGGGGTGGCGTCGACGACCGTGACACCGTGGCGGCGGAGTTGGTCCGCCGTCCGGTCCCGCTGGGACTGGGACTGGGCGGCCGCTGCGGCCTCGTACACGCCGTCGAGTGTCCCCCGGGCCTTCGCCATCGTGGCCGTCCGGGGATCGCCGACCGAGGCCAGCAGGACCGTGTGGCGCTGGGTGAGCCGGGGGAGGACCGGCAGGAGGCCCTCCTCGACCGGGGCCGCGTCGAGGCTCGTCAGGAGCACGATCAGCGAACGGCGCGGGGCGCGGGCGAGGGCCGTGGCCGCGAGGCCGCGGGCGTCCGTCTCGATCAGCTCGGGTTCGAGCGGGGCCAGGGCGCTCACCACGGCCGGGAGGACGTCACGGGCGGAGCGGCCCTGGACCTGGGCGCGGGGGCGGCGGTCGTACGCCACGAGGTCCACGCGGTCGCCGGCCCGGGAGGCGAGCGCGGTCAGCAGGAGGGAGGCGTCCATGGCGGCGTCCAGACGGGGGACGTCGCCGACACGGGCGGCGGAGGTGCGGCCGGTGTCGAGCACGATCAGGATGTGGCGGTCGCGCTCCGGGCGCCACGTACGGACGGCGACCGCCGTCTGGCGGGCCGTGGCACGCCAGTCGATCGAGCGGGTGTCGTCGCCGGGGACGTATTCGCGGAGGCTGTCGAACTCGGTGCCTTCGCCGCGGGTGAGGAGGCTGGTGCGACCGTCGAGCTCGCGGAGCCGCGCGAGGCGGGACGGCAGGTGCTTGCGGCTGGTGAACGGAGGCAGGACGCGGACCGTCCACGGCACGTCGTGGTGACCCTGGCGGGCCGCCAGGCCGAGGGGGCCGAAGGAACGGACGGTGACCCGTTCGGCGCGGCGGTCGCCGCGGCGGGTGGGGCGCAGGACGGTGGTGAGGCGGCGGCGCTCGCCCGCCGGGACGGTCAGCTTCTGTCGCGCGGGCTCCTGGGCGCCGCTGGGCGGCCAGGCGTCGCGGAGCTGGGCGCGGAGGCGGCGGCGGGACGGGTTGGTGACCGCGAGGTGCACGTTCGCCGCGTCACCCAGTCGAACGGATGTGTCACCGCTTCGGGTGAACTGGAGCGTTCGCACTGGCGCGGCCAGGGCGTAGTCGCACAGAATTGCGAGTGAGAGGGGCGCGTTCACCGCGAGCATCCCCGTCCAGCTGGGGGCGAGGATGCCTACGGGGAGTGATCCGAGGGCCGCGAGAAGGGCGGTTCGTCCGGTGAGGGCCATGGGGCGCCGATCTCAACGGGGTACGGGGACGTGGGCGAGGATCGAGTGGATGACGGAGTCGGCTGAGACTCCTTCCATCTCGGCCTCGGGCCGCAGGTGGATGCGATGACGCAGGGTGGGGAGAGCGAGGGCCTTCACATCGTCCGGGGTGACGTAGTCCCGGCCGGTGAGCCAGGCCCAGGCGCGGGCGGTGGAGAGCAGGGCGGTGGCGCCTCGGGGTGAGACCCCGAGCGTGAGCGAGGGGGATTCACGCGTGGCACGACAGATATCGACGACATAGCCGGCGATCTCGGCCGAGACCGAGACCTTGGCGACGGCGGCGCGAGCGGCTTCGAGTTCGGCGGGGCCCGCGACCGGGCGGAGTCCGGCGGCCTTGAGGTCGCGGGGGTCGAAGCCCTCGGCGTGGCGGGTGAGGACGTGGATCTCGTCCGCACGCGACGGCAGAGGGACCGTCAGCTTCAGCAGGAAGCGGTCCAGTTGGGCCTCGGGCAGGGGGTAGGTGCCCTCGTATTCGACGGGGTTCTGCGTCGCTGCGACCAGGAAGGGCTCGGGGAGGGGGCGCGGGGTGCCGTCGACGGTGACCTGACGTTCCTCCATCGCCTCCAGGAGCGAGGCCTGGGTCTTGGGAGGAGTGCGGTTGATCTCGTCGGCGAGCAGCAGGTTGGTGAAGACCGGGCCGGGCTGGAAGGAGAACTCCGCGGTGCGGGCGTCGTAGACCAGCGAGCCGGTGACGTCGCTCGGCATGAGATCGGGGGTGAACTGGACGCGCTGGGTGTCGAGTTCGAGGGTGGAGGCGAGTGCGCGGACCAGGAGGGTCTTGGCGACTCCGGGGACGCCTTCGAGGAGGACGTGTCCTCGGCAGAGCAGGGCGACGACGAGACCGGTGACGGCGGGGTCCTGGCCGACCACCGCCTTGGCGATCTCGGTGCGCAGGGCCTCCAGGGAGGCGCGGGCGGCGTCCGAGTGCGTGGGGGTCTCGGGGGTCGGGGCGCTCATGAGGTGCGTACCTCTCTTTCGAGGGCGTCGAGTTGGTCCGCCAGGCGGATGAGGGTGGCGTCGTCGGCGGGAGCCGGGCCGAAGAGGAGGTCCCCGGGCGCCGCGGTGGGCTCGGCCGCGGCGGTCTTGGGGAGACGGGCGGAGAGTGCGGGGAGGAGGAGGTCGGGGGAGTGGGCGTCCTTGAGGGCGACGCCCAGCAGGGGTGCGATCCGGGTGCGGGTCGCGGAGCGCAGGGTCGAGGCGGCGCGGTCACGGGCGTTCGCCTTGCGGTAGAGGCGGGCCCGGCCCTCGGTGGTCTCGGAGGCGCGGACGACCACCGGGAGGTGCTCGGTCACCAGGGGGCCGAGGCGTCGGCCGCGCCAGAGGGCGGCGAGGACGGCGGCCACGGCGAGTTGCAGGGTGCCCCAGAGCCAGCCCGAGGGGATCAGCGAGAGGAAGTTGGCCGTGGGGTCGTCGGCGGATTCGTCGGAGGCGGCCGAGGGGTCGGCGAGGGAGGGAAGGTACCAGACGAGATGGGTGCGGGAGCCGAGGAGTTGGAGGGCGAGCGAGGCGTTGCCCTGCTGGGCGAGACGATCGTTGAAGAGGGGGTCGGGCGAGCCGATCAGGACGGTGTCCCGGTCGCCGGCCGGGAGGTGGACCAGGGTCGGCAGGCCGTCGGAGAGGTAGCAGGAGGTGGCTGTGGTGGCGGGGGAGGTCAGGTAGCGCTCGCCGCCGAGTTCGGCGCTGCCGGCGCGGGTGGCCTCGGGCAGTCGGCAGGCGGGGGCGAGGTTCTCGACCCGTGCGCTTCCGGCGGCGTCGACCCCGGGGGCCAGGGTGGGGAGGGACGGGGAGCCGGCGCCGATGAGGACGGTGCGGCCGGAGGTGGCCATGGCGTTGCGGAGCGCGGCCTGCTGATGGTCCGTCAGGAGGTCCGGGGTGGTGACCAGGAGGGTGGCGTCGGCGTGGGTGGCGGTGGTGGCTTCGTCGAGGGTGGTGGCGACGGTGACCGTGACGCCGTGGCCCTTGAGAAGTTGGGCGACGGCCCGGCTGCCCTGGGGGTCGGCCGAGCGCGGATCGAGGACGCCGTGGTGTTCGGTGGAGCGCACGGTGGCGAGGACGATGCCGCCGACGAGGACCAGGGCGAGGAGGAGCAGTGCGCCGCGCGAGCGGGCCCAGAGGCGGCGGGCGGAGGGCGCGGTGGAGGTGGGGGCGGTCGTCGTACGGCTCATGCGGACGCCTCCGCGGAGGTGCTGGCGGCGCGGGGGCGGGTCCGCTCCAGGGCGGAGTCCAGGTCTTCGAGCCGGCGGTACGCGGCCTCGTCGGCGGTGCGGCCGCCGTACGTGACGTCGTCGAAGGTGCGGGCGGCCAGGCGCAGGGCGTCCGCGTGGGCGGGAAGGGCGCGGCCCGACTCCGCGGCGGCCTCGTCGGCGGTGCGGCCGGGGCGCGGATCGAGGAGGGCGCGTTCTTCGAGGGAGCGGACGACGGCCCGCATCCGTTCCTGCACCGCCTGGTTCCAGCGGCCGGCGGTGGCGTGGAGGGCGGCGGCCGTGCGGTGCTGGGCGGCGGTGCGGGGGCCGTCGGCGAAGAGCGAGTCGCCGCCGCTGGTGGTGGGGGAGCGGCGCGGGGTGCCGAGACGCCACCACAGGGCCCCGACCGCGCCGAGGACGAACAGGGCGACGGCGATGACGCCGACGACACCGCCTGGGGTGGCGCCCGCGGCGGAGTCGAGCAGGTCGCCGAGCCACTCCCAGAAGCGGTTCAGGCCGCGCTGGAGCAGGCTCGGGTCGTTCTCGTGGTACCTCGGGTCGGACAGCTCCCGCTCCGCCGCCTCGCGGGCGGGGTCGCGGGAGATGTCCACCGGTACGTCACCGTCGGCGCGGAGGCGTGCGAGCGCCCCGTCCGTTCCCCCCGTGACGGTCACCGCATCAGCCTCCGACGGCGTGGTCGCCGGGTGCGGCGCCGTAGCCGGGGACTCCGGCGGCGCGGGCGAGGTCGAGGTCCAGGGCCTCGCGACGGATGCGCTGGTCCACGTAGAGGAGGACCGTCACCCCGGCCGAGATCGGGTAGGTCACGGCGCTGGCGATGACGCCGCCGATGCCGGTGGCGACGAGGAAGGGCCAGCCGAACTCGTTGGTGGAGCCGGAGACGATGCCGGAGAAGCCCTCGCCGTCGAGCGCGATGCCGATGGCGCTGAACGGAATGAGGATGATCATGGTGAAGACGAAGATCAGCAGCTGCGTCAGCAGGATGATGCCGAAGATCCGCCACCAGGAGCCCTGGACGAGCTTGGCCGAGCGCTTCAGGGACGGCACGACGCCCTGGCGTTCCAGCATCAGGGCCGGGGAGGCGAGGCTGAAGCGGATCATCAGCCAGACGACCACGACCAGGGCTCCGAGCCCGCCGAGGAAGACGAGTGCGGCGCCGCCGACGCCGCCGAGCAGCAGTCCGGGGAGGAGCCCCACTCCCAGGACCAGGGCGGCCGCCACCCCGAGCAGCAGGGTGAGCCCGAGGAGCTGCGGCAGCCGCGGGCGGGCCTCCTGCCAGGCGGAGCCGACCGACACCGGCTTCCCGAGGATCGCGCGGCTGATGACGACGGTCAGCAGGGCGGCGCTCACCAGGGAGGCCATCAACATGACGAGCAGACCGGGGCCCATGCCGATCAGGGCGGAGCGGGAGGCGTCGCCCATGTAGGCCAGGGCCTCCTCGGGGGTGGCGTTCGCGCTGAGCTTCGCGGGCGCCGGGACGAGGAACCGCCGCGCGAGGATGTCGACGACCTGCGAGAGCACGGCGACCGTGACGGTGATGGTGAGTACGGGCCGCCAGTAGGTCCGCAGCGTCTTCACGGCGCCGTCGAGGATCTCGCCGACTCCCAGCGGGCGCAGCGGGATCACACCGGGCTTCGCGGCCGGCGGCCTGCCCCAGGCGGTGTGCGGAGGCTGCCCGCCGTTCCAGCCGGGGCCGGTGCCTCCCCCGCGGACCGGGGGACGGTCGGGCCGGCCGCCGGTGGGCGGCGACCACTGGCCGGCGGGCGGCTGCTCCCTGGACCACTGGGCGGCGGGGCCGGGCTGGCCGGAGCCGTCCGGGCCGTCGGAAGGGGCAGATCCGGGCGAGGTCCAGCCCGGAGTGTCGTTCACGGTGGTCCACCTCGGAGGAATGGTCGCGGCGCCGGATCGGCGAACCGGCTCGGTCACGGCGGCCGACCGCCCGTCAGGCGGCGGGCCGGGTGCCATCGTGCCACGCGGGCCCCGCCGGTGGGCCGGGCGCGGGCTCTCCGTCGTACCTTCTCCGTCCGGCGGCCGGGGGCAGACCGTGGCGATGCCCGACCAGTGCGTACAAAAGGTGGCGACGGAAGGCGTGGGGACGCGGCCATGGGCCGTGCGGGGTCGTGCAGGGTACGGTGCAGGGCGGCACGGGGGGACACGGGGGTGACATCCATGACGGGAACCAGCACGCATGGACACGGGCCGTCATCGGCATCCGATCCGGACGTCACCGCAGGTCAGTGAGGTATCTCACCAGCCGCCTCGAGACTGATACGGAAATGGGATGATGTCGATATGAAGGGACGTGTTCTTGTCGTCGACGACGACACCGCACTGGCCGAGATGTTGGGCATCGTGCTGCGGGGTGAAGGGTTCGAGCCGTCGTTCGTCGCGGACGGGGACAAGGCACTCGCCGCTTTCCGGGAGGCCAAGCCGGACCTGGTGCTGCTGGACCTGATGCTGCCCGGACGGGACGGCATCGAGGTGTGCCGGCTCATCAGGGCCGAGTCGGGCGTGCCGATCGTCATGCTCACGGCCAAGAGCGACACCGTCGACGTGGTGGTGGGCCTGGAGTCCGGGGCCGACGACTACATCGTCAAGCCGTTCAAGCCGAAGGAGCTCGTCGCCCGCATCCGGGCGCGGCTGCGGAGGTCCGAGGAGCCGGCGCCGGAGCAGCTCACCATCGGTGACCTGGTCATCGACGTGGCCGGCCACTCCGTGAAGCGGGACGGGCAGTCCATCGCCCTGACGCCGCTGGAGTTCGACCTGCTCGTCGCGCTCGCCCGCAAGCCCTGGCAGGTCTTCACCCGTGAGGTGCTGCTGGAGCAGGTGTGGGGCTACCGGCACGCGGCCGACACCCGGCTGGTGAACGTGCACGTCCAGCGGCTGCGCTCGAAGGTCGAGAAGGACCCCGAGCGCCCGGAGATCGTGGTGACCGTCCGGGGCGTCGGTTACAAGGCGGGACCGAGCTGACATGAGTGCAGGCAGTGCTGCTCCGAAGCCCGGGGACCCGGGAGTCCGTACGGGGCGGGCTGCCGGACCGGGGCGGGGGGGCTCGCGTTTCGGCCGTCTGTCGCAGGGCGGGCGGCCCTTTCAGGACGGGGCGCCCGGCAAGCGCCTCTTCCGCCTCTTCGCCCGCTGGGTGCGCAGGCCGCTGCTGCCCGCCGTGCGGCTGTGGCGGCGGAACCTCCAGCTGAGGGTCGTCGCCGGCACCCTCTTCATGTCCCTGGGCGTGGTGCTGCTCCTCGGCCTCGTCGTCATCGGGCAGGTCCGCAACGGTCTGCTCGACGCCAAGGAGAGGGCCGCCCAGAGCCAGGCCGCGGGCGGGTTCTCCGCCGCGCAGGACCGGGCGGCGACGACCTCCTCCGCCCCCGGCCAGCAGGACGGCGGGCGGACCGGCGCGTCCGTGAACTGGCGCTCCACGCTCGTCGAGCAGCTCGCCAGCGGTGGCCAGAGCGCCTTCGACGTGGTCGCGCTCTCCCTCGACTCCGGGGACACCGCGAGCCGGGGCGCGCGCGCCTCCGGCGAGGTCGACCCGACCACGAGCGTCCCCGCCGGTCTGCGGCACTCGGTCGCGCAGAGCAGCGAGACCTTCCAGAAGTACGGCCGGATCCACTACACCAACGGCAAGTCGTCCGAGCCGGGGCTCGTCATCGGCAAGCGGCTCACCGACGCCGAGGGCGGCCAGTACGAGCTGTACTACCTCTTCCCGCTGACGCAGGAGGACGACTCCCTCGCCCTGGTGAAGGGCACGCTGGCGACGGCGGGGCTGTTCGTCGTCGTCCTGCTCGGCGCCATCGCGTGGCTCGTGGTCCGCCAGGTCGTCACGCCCGTGCGGATGGCCGCGGGGATCGCCGAGCGGCTCTCGGCCGGGCGGCTCCAGGAACGGATGAAGGTCACCGGCGAGGACGACATCGCGCGCCTCGGCGAGGCCTTCAACAAGATGGCCCAGAGCCTCCAGCTCAAGATCCAGCAGCTGGAGGACCTCTCGCGGATGCAGCGGCGCTTCGTCTCCGACGTCTCGCACGAGCTGCGGACCCCGCTCACCACCGTCCGCATGGCCGCCGACGTCATCCACGAGGCCCGGAGCGACTTCGACCCCGTCACCGCACGCTCCGCCGAACTCCTCGGCGACCAGCTCGACCGCTTCGAGTCGCTGCTCTCCGACCTCCTGGAGATCAGCCGCTTCGACGCCGGCGCGGCCGCCCTGGAGGCGGAGCCGATCGACCTGCGCCAGGTCGTCCGCCGGGTCATCGGCGGCGCCGAACCGCTCGCCGAGCGCAAGGGCACCCGGATCGTGGTCGTCGGTGACGAACAGCCCGTGGTCGCCGAGGCGGACGCCCGCCGGGTCGAGCGGGTGCTGCGCAACCTCGTCGTCAACGCGGTCGAGCACGGCGAGGGCCGGGACGTGGTGGTGAAGCTGGCCGCGGCCGGCGGGGCCGTCGCCGTCGCCGTCCGCGACTACGGCGTCGGGCTCAAGCCCGGTGAGGCAGCACGGGTCTTCAACCGCTTCTGGCGCGCCGACCCGGCCAGGGCCCGCACCACCGGCGGGACCGGCCTCGGCCTGTCGATCGCCGTCGAGGACGCCCGGCTGCACGGCGGCTGGCTGCAGGCCTGGGGCGAGCCCGGCGGCGGCTCGCAGTTCCGGCTGACGCTGCCGCGCACCGCGGACGAGCCGCTGCGGGGCTCGCCGATACCCCTGGAGCCCGAGGACTCCCGGCGCAAGGCGCAGGAGAACGCGCGGCTGACGGCGGTGCCGGTGCAGCAGTCCGGGGAGCGGTCGCCGCTGGCCGTACCGCCGAGACTGCCCGTACCGCAGGTGGGAACCGTCGATCCGGCGGCGCTGCCCGGCAGCGGTGCCCGGGTGGTCGCGCGGTCGGTGGCGGAGCAGGAGGCGAGTGGACAGGGCGGGGACGCCGAGCGGGAGGAAGGGACACGTGGGCGCTGACTCCGGAAGGCGGTACGTGGCGGGGAGGAGCCGGCGGGCGCTGGTGCTCGCCGTGTGCGGAGGGCTCGTGGTCACGGGCTGTGCGTCGATGCCCGACAGCGGCGACGTCCAGCAGGTGAAGGCGTCCAACGCGGGCGACTCACAGGTGCGGGTCTACGCCGTGGCTCCGCGCGAGAACGCGGACCCGGACGAGATCGTCGACGGCTTCCTGGAGGCCATGACGAGTGACGACCCCGGGTTCGCCACGGCCCGGAAGTACCTGACGAAGAACGCCGCGCGGACCTGGAAGCCGGAGCAGAGCATCACCGTGCTCACCACCGCGCCCGACCGGAACACCGCCGACCGCAACGCCGACCCCGACAACCAGGGCAAGGCGTACCCGATCGCGGGCCGCAAGATCGCCACGGTGGACGCCCGGCACGCGTACCAGCCGAACAGCCCGAGCGACTACCTGCAGACGATCCACGTCGTGCAGCAGCTCGCCGCCGACGGCAAGACGAAGGAGTGGCGCATCGACAGCCTGCCGCCGGGCCTGGTGCTCGGCGAGGCGGACTTCCTGCGCAACTACCGCTCGGTCAACAAGTACTACTTCGCCTCGGGGGAGGACTGGGTCGTCGCCGACCCCGTCTACATCCGGCAGCGGCAGGACCCCGTCACCCGGATGGACCCGGTGACCCAGACCGTGAAGGCGCTCCTCGAAGGGCCGACGAACTGGCTCAAGCCGGCCGTCGACTCGCGCTTCCCCTCCGGTACGGAGCTGAAGAGCGGCGTCACCACCCTGACCACCGACGACCAGTCGACCCTGAAGGTGCCGCTCAACGCCAAGGCGGACCGGGTGGGCAGCGAGCGGTGCCGGCGGATGGCGGCGCAGGTGCTGTTCACGCTGGGCGACCTGACGTCCTTCCCGGTCGAGCAGGTCGAGCTGCTCGACTCCCGGGGGGACGCGCTGTGCCGGCTCGGCAAGGGGCAGGCCAGGGACGAGTTCTCGGTGGTGCGGGGGAGCGTGCCGCCGGAGAACCCGTACTTCCTCGCAGGCGGCCGACTGATGACGGTGTCCGTCAGCGGCAAGGAGGCGGCTCCGCCGATCGAGGTGGCCGGGCCGTTCGGGAAGGGCACGACACCGCTCGCGTCGGTGGCCGTGGACCTCGGCGAGACCCGGGCCGCGGGCGTCAGGGGCAACGGCAGCGAACTGGTCGTCTCCTCCATCACCACCGAGTCGGACCCGATGCCGCCCGTCCTCACCAGCAGCGCCGCCAGACCGGAGGACCGCCTGTCGCCGCCGAGCTGGGACGGTCGTGGGGACCTGTGGGCCGCCGACCGCAACCCGGTCCGGCCGCGCCTGTGGATGGTGCCGAACGGCGCCGGGGAGCCCGTCGAGGTCCGGGCGCCCTGGCTGACGGACGGGGCTCGCATCGAGTCGCTGCGGGTCTCCGGGGACGGGGTGCGGATCGCCCTGCTCGTCACCCGGGACGAGCGCACCACCCTGCAGATCGGCCGCATCGAGCGCCAGACGACGGACGAGCAGACCACCGTGTCGGTGGTCGACCTCCAGCCCGCCGCGCCCCGGATGGAGACGGTCACGGCCGTCTCCTGGGCCGGGCCGAGCCGTCTCGTGGTGGTCGGCCGGGAGGCGGGCGGCGTCCAGCAGCTGCGGTACATCCAGACGGACGGCTCGACCTCGGCGAGCTCGGTGCTGCCCGGGCTCAACGGGGTGGCGGCCGTGGCCGCGCCCCACAGCGACCTGGCGCCGGTGGTGGCCTCCTCGGGCGACGACGGCATCGTCCGGCTGGTCACCGGCATGAACTGGCAGCCGGTGGCCAAGACCGGCGCCTTCCCCGTCTACCCGGGGTAGGGCGGGTAGCGGGCAGCCGGGCGGGGGTTGTCCACAGGGGTGGCCGCCGGCTGGCGCGGCCACCAGAGTGGGCCCATGCGGGGATGGTGGCGGGAGGTCTCCGGGCTCGTCCTGTCGGGGAGCTGCGAGGGCTGCGGGGCGGCGCGGCGGGCGTTGTGCGCGCCGTGTGCCGCGCTGCTCGCCGGGGCGGAGCCGCGCGGGGTGCGCCCGTCGCCCGAGCCGCGGGGGCTGCCGAGGGTCTGTGCCGCCGCGCCGTACAGCGGTGTCGTACGGCGGCTGCTGATCGCACACAAGGAGCGCGGCGCGCTGGGTCTCGCCGCGCCGCTGGGGGGCGCCCTCGCGGGCGCTGTGGCGGCCGTGGCGGGCCCGGGGCGTGCTCCGCTGCTCCTGGTGCCGGTGCCGTCCTCCCGGCGGTCCGTACGGGCGCGTGGCCACGATCCGACGCTGCGCGTCGCGCGGGCCGCGGCGGGGCGGCTGCGGCGGGCGGGGCGGTCGGCGCGGGTGGTGCCGGTGCTGCGGCAGCGGCGGTACGTGGCGGACCAGGCGGGGCTGGGGGCGCGCGGGCGGCTCGCGAACCTCGCGGGGGCGCTGGAGGTCGTGCCGGGCGGCGGGCGGCTGCTGGCGGCCGGCCGGGTGGTGCTCGTCGACGACCTGATGACGACCGGCGCCTCGCTCGCGGAGGCCGCGCGGGCCCTCGGAGTCGCGGACCGGCCGTTCATTCCTGCATTACCGGCCGGTTTACCGGGCGCTTGCGCGCAGGGGGTATTCGAACAGCCGCTGGGGGCTGTGATCGCATCCTCTCCCGCTTCGTTCGAAATAAACCGGAACTCTGCGGAAACTTGGATCGTTGCAGGTGGTGAGTGGTGAAAGCATCCGAACGGAGGTAAGTCGCGGTAGCGGGTGCCGACACCCGTCCGCAGGGGCTATGTTCGGTTGTGAGGAATGGCGAAGGTCAGACCTCGCCCGAATAAAGGTTGCGCCTACAGGACAGGAGTTCAGAGCGAATTAACCTCCCGTCGACGGGGTGGGGATCTTGTCGACTGGGGAGGAGGAGGTGAAAGTCGCCAAGTCCGAGCTCCGGCTAATCCAGCCGGGGTCTGGTGCAAAGGGAGATGCCCGGCGGCCAGGGAGCCGATCCGGGCGATCCGGGAACGGAGTTCTGCGTGGACATCGTCGTCAAGGGCCGCAAGACCGAGGTGCCCGAGCGGTTCCGCAAGCACGTGGCCGAGAAGCTGAAGCTGGAGAAGATCCAGAAGCTCGACGGCAAGGTGATCAGCCTCGACGTCGAGGTGTCCAAGGAGCACAACCCGCGGCAGGCCGACAGGTCCGACCGCGTGGAGATCACCCTCCACTCCCGAGGCCCGGTCATCCGGGCGGAAGCGGCGGCAGGCGACCCGTACGCAGCGCTCGACCTGGCCAGCGACAAGCTGGAGGCGCGGCTGCGCAAGCAACACGACAAGCGGTACACCCGCCGCGGCACCGGCCGTCTCTCGGCGGCGGAGGTCGGGGACGTCGTGCCCGGCGCCGCCCAGCTCAACGGCAGCGGCGAGCTCGTCTCGGACGAGACCGAGACCGTGCCCACCAGGATGGTGGGCTCGATCGAGGTGCAGGGCGAAGGGCCCCTGATCGTCCGGGAGAAGACCCACAAGGCCGCCCCGATGACGCTCGACCAGGCGCTCTACGAGATGGAGCTGGTCGGGCACGACTTCTACCTCTTCATCGACTCCGACACCAAGCAGCCGAGCGTGGTCTACCGGCGCCACGCGTACGACTACGGCGTCATCCACCTGGAGAGCGACCCGCTCGCCGAGGGTGGCGGCGCGGGCGGCGCGCTCGGCGGCTGACCGGCCGGCCCGGAGGAGCCGTCTCCTGTCACGTGAGTCCCGCACGGTGCCCCTGGAGCGCAATGCGCCCCCAGGGGCACCCCTGTGCGCTCCCGTGCGCCCGTGGATCACCGCGTCGGCGCCGGGGCATGAAATCATGGCGTGCACGCCAACCGGTGCTCTCCGAGCAGTGGTTGGAGGACCGGAAACGAATTCAGGCCACGGCCTTCATCAGGGGGAGGAACGATGGCGGACAGCTTCGGACCGGTGCTCAGCGGGCGGGAGCACGGTGGTCCGGTCCTCGGGGAGACGACTCCGGAGGGATCGGAATCGGCCAACGAGGCATTCCGCAAGGAGCCGATCCGGGTGCTCGTCGTGGACGACCACGCCCTTTTCCGCCGCGGGCTGGAGATCGTCCTCGCCCAGGAAGAGGACATCCAGGTCGTCGGCGAGGCCGGAGACGGGGCCGAGGCCGTCGACAAGGCGGCGGACCTGCTGCCGGACATCGTCCTCATGGACGTACGGATGCCGCGCCGGGGCGGCATCGAGGCGTGCACCTCCATCAAGGAGGTGGCTCCCAGCGCGAAGATCATCATGCTGACGATCAGCGACGAGGAGGCCGACCTCTACGACGCGATCAAGGCCGGGGCCACCGGTTACCTGCTCAAGGAGATCTCCACCGACGAGGTCGCCACGGCGATCCGCGCGGTCGCCGACGGGCAGTCGCAGATCAGCCCCTCCATGGCGTCCAAGCTCCTCACCGAGTTCAAGTCGATGATCCAGCGCACCGACGAGCGCAGGCTCGTGCCCGCGCCCCGGCTGACCGACCGCGAGCTGGAGGTCCTCAAGCTCGTCGCCACCGGCATGAACAACCGGGACATCGCCAAGGAACTCTTCATCTCCGAGAACACGGTGAAGAACCACGTGCGGAACATCCTGGAGAAGCTCCAGCTCCACTCCCGCATGGAGGCCGTGGTCTACGCGATGCGGGAGAAGATCCTGGAGATTCGCTAGCGGACGGCCGCGGCGAGGACGGGGGCGAGCTCCGGCGGGCTCACCCGCTCCGGCACCACCGCCACGGCCTCGCAGCCCACCCACTGCGCCGCCTCGCGCAGCGCCGTGGCGACCGCGGGCACCGCCTTCGGGCCGTCCAGGCCCACCTGCCGGGCCACCAGCGTCCGGCCCTCGCGCGCCGGGTCGACCCGCCCGACGAGCCGGCCGCCGGAGAGGACGGGCATCGCGAAGTAGCCGTGCACCCGCTTCGGCTTGGGTACGTACGCCTCCAGGCGGTGCGTGAAGCCGAAGATCCGCTCGGTGCGGGGCCGCTCCCAGATCAGCGAGTCGAACGGCGACAGCAGCGTCGTGCGGTGGCGGCCGCGCGGCTCCGTGGCCAGCGCGGCCGGGTCGGCCCAGGCGGGCTTCCCCCAGCCGGCCACGGTCACCGGCACCAGTCCGGAGGCCTCCACGACCGCGTCGAACTGCTCGCCCCTGATGCGGTGGTAGTCGGCGATGTCCGCGCGCGTGCCGACGCCGAGGGCCTCGCCCGCCTGCCGTACGAGCCGCCGCACGCACTCGGTGTCGTCGAGGTCGTCGTGGAGCAGGGCGCCGGGGATCGCGCGCTCGGCGAGGTCGTACACGCGCTTCCAGCCGCGCCGCTCGACGACCACCACCTCGCCGTGCATCAGCGCCCGCTCGACGGCGATCTTCGCGTCGGACCAGTCCCACCACTCGCCCTTGTTCTTGGCGCCGCCGAGCTCGGTCGCCGTCTGCGGGCCCTCGGCCCGCAGCTGGTCGATCACCTTGTCGTACGCCCCCGCCGAGAGCTCGTGGTGCCACTGCGGGCGGTTCCGGTAGGCGCGGCGGCGGAAGGCGAAGTGCGGCCACTCCTCGACCGGCAGGATGCAGGCCGCGTGCGACCAGTACTCGAAGGCGTGCGCCTCCGTCCAGTAGGCGTCCTCGACCGTGGTGCGGCCCACGGCGCCGAGGCGGGCGTACGGGATCAGCTCGTGCGAGCGGGCGAGCACGGAGATGGTGTCGAGCTGCACCTGGCCCAGGGCGCGCAGGACGCCGCGCACCCCGGCCCTGCGGTCGGGGGCGCCCAGGAATCCCTGGGCGCGCAGCGCGATCCGGCGGGCTTCGTCGGCGGACAGTTCGGCGGCGGGCTGCGGCACAGTCGTCATGCTCCGCACCCTAGGCCCCGGCACTGACAACGCGGCCCCGCCCGGGGCGGTGCGCTCAGGCCTCCGGGGCGCGCTCGGGGGCGGGCAGATAGGGCACCGGGCTGGGCAGGCCGAAGTCGGACGGGAGCAGGGAGGCGATCCAGGCGTCGCGGACGGTGCCGCCGTTGAGGAGTCCGGCCCGCTGGACGCCCTCGAAGGCGAAGCCGACGCGCTCGGCCACCGCGCGCGAGGCGGTGTTGCCGACCTCGGCGCGCCAGATCAGCCGGGTGCAGCCGAGTCCCGTGAAGGCCCAGTGGGCGAGGGCGCGGACCGTCTCCGTCATGTAGCCGCGGCCGCGGGCCTCCTTGGTCTGCCAGAAGCCGACCTCGAAGACGCCGGGCTCGCGCACGTGCAGCGAGGCCGCGGCGAGCAGCGGGCCGCCCCCCAGGGGCTCGACGGCGAAGCCGTACTCCTTGTCGTCGCGCCAGCCGTCCGGAATGATCCGGTTGAGGAAGAACGCGGCGTCCTCGCGCCCGTACGGGTCGGGGACGGTCGTCCAGCGGCGGATGTCGGGGTCCTGGCAGATCTCGTACACCACGTCGACCTCCTCGGGGAGGAAGTTCCGCAGGCGGAGTCGTTCGGTCGTGAGCGTGATGGGTTCCATGGCGGGATTGTGGTGACCGGGCGCATCGGAAGCGAACACTTTTCGGGTGGGGCGGCACCTTCCGCCCACCTCGTGCGTTCTCATTCCGGGCGGACGTACGGCTCCGGCACTGCGGCCCTCCCTCCGCGAGGGGCATCTCGCTTACGATGGCCGTTGCGGTGGGGACCACCTGCCGTGCCCGCGCTCGTGTCCATGACAAGACCCAGTGCCAGGCCCGACCGGCAAGGAGACCAGCCTCAGTGTCCGTCTTCAACAAGCTCATGCGTGCAGGCGAAGGCAAGATCCTGCGCAAACTGCACCGCATCGCGGACCAGGTCAACTCCATCGAAGAGGACTTCGTCAACCTCTCCGACGCCGAGTTGCGGGCGCTCACGGACGAGTACAAGCAGCGGTACGCCGACGGCGAGAGCCTCGACGACCTGATGCCGGAGGCCTTCGCGACCGTCCGGGAAGCCGCCAAGCGCGTCCTCGGCCAGCGCCACTACGACGTCCAGCTGATGGGCGGCGCCGCACTCCACCTCGGCTACGTCGCCGAGATGAAGACCGGTGAGGGCAAGACCCTCGTCGGCACCCTTCCCGCGTACCTCAACGCGCTCTCCGGCAAGGGCGTGCACCTGATCACGGTCAACGACTACCTCGCCGAGCGCGACTCCGAGCTCATGGGCCGGGTGCACCGCTTCCTCGGCCTGACCGTCGGCTGCATCCTGGCCAACATGACGCCGGCCCAGCGCCGCGAGCAGTACAACTGCGACATCACCTACGGCACGAACAACGAGTTCGGCTTCGACTACCTGCGCGACAACATGGCGTGGTCCAAGGACGAGCTCGTCCAGCGCGGCCACAACTTCGCCTGCGTCGACGAGGTCGACTCCATCCTCGTCGACGAGGCCCGTACGCCGCTGATCATCTCCGGCCCGGCCGACCAGGCCACCAAGTGGTACGGCGACTTCGCGAAGCTCGTCACCCGGCTCACCAAGGGCGAGCCCGGGAACCCGCTGAAGGGCATCGAGGAGACCGGCGACTACGAGGTCGACGAGAAGAAGCGGACCGTCGGCATCCACGAGTCCGGCGTCGCCAAGGTCGAGGACTGGCTCGGCATCGACAACCTCTACGAGTCGGTCAACACCCCGCTCGTCGGTTACCTGAACAACGCCATCAAGGCGAAGGAACTGTTCAAGAAGGACAAGGACTACGTCGTCATCGACGGCGAGGTCATGATCGTCGACGAGCACACCGGCCGCATCCTCGCCGGCCGCCGCTACAACGAGGGCATGCACCAGGCGATCGAGGCGAAGGAAGGGGTGCCGATCAAGGACGAGAACCAGACCCTCGCCACGATCACCCTCCAGAACTTCTTCCGCCTCTACGACAAGCTGTCCGGCATGACCGGTACGGCCATGACCGAGGCCGCCGAGTTCCACCAGATCTACAAGCTCGGCGTCGTCCCGATCCCGACGAACAGGCCGATGATCCGCAAGGACCAGTCGGACCTGATCTACCGCACCGAGGTCGCCAAGTTCGCCGCCGTCGTCGACGACATCGCGGAGAAGCACGAGAAGGGCCAGCCGATCCTCGTCGGCACGACCTCCGTCGAGAAGTCCGAGTACCTCTCGCAGCAGCTCTCCAAGCGCGGCATCCAGCACGAGGTCCTCAACGCCAAGCACCACGAGCGCGAGGCCAGCATCGTCGCGCAGGCCGGCCGCCGCGGCGCCGTCACCGTCGCCACGAACATGGCCGGTCGCGGTACGGACATCAAGCTCGGCGGCAACCCTGACGACCTCGCCGAGGCCGAGCTGCGCCAGGCGGGCCTCGACCCGGTCGAGCACGTGGAGGAGTGGGCCGCCGCCCTCCCCGCCGCCCTCGAGCGCGCAGAGAAGGCCGTGAAGGCGGAGTTCGAGGAGGTCAAGGAGCTCGGTGGGCTCTACGTCCTCGGCACCGAGCGCCACGAGTCCCGCCGCATCGACAACCAGCTGCGCGGTCGTTCCGGCCGTCAGGGCGACCCGGGCGAGTCCCGCTTCTACCTGTCGCTGGGCGACGACCTGATGCGCCTGTTCAAGGCGCAGATGGTCGAGCGCGTCATGGCCATGGCCAACGTGCCGGACGACGTGCCGATCGAGAACAAGATGGTCACCCGGGCCATCGCCTCCGCCCAGTCGCAGGTCGAGACCCAGAACTTCGAGACGCGCAAGAACGTCCTGAAGTACGACGAGGTCCTCAACCGGCAGCGCGAGGTCATCTACGGCGAGCGGCGCCGCGTCCTGGAGGGCGAGGACCTGCGCGAGCAGATCCAGCACTTCATGGACGACACGATCGACGACTACATCCGCCAGGAGACCGCCGAGGGCTTCGCGGAGGAGTGGGACCTCGACCGTCTGTGGAACGCCTTCAAGCAGCTCTACCCGGTGAAGGTCACCGTGGAGGAGCTGGAGGACGCCGCCGGTGACCGGGCGGGCATCACCGCCGAGTTCATCGCCGAGTCCATCAAGGACGACATCCACGAGCAGTACGACGCCCGCGAGAAGCAGCTCGGCTCGGAGATCATGCGCGAGCTGGAGCGGCGGGTCGTCCTCTCCGTCCTCGACCGCAAGTGGCGCGAGCACCTCTACGAGATGGACTACCTCCAGGAGGGCATCGGCCTGCGCGCGATGGCGCAGAAGGACCCGCTGGTCGAGTACCAGCGCGAGGGCTTCGACATGTTCACCGCCATGATGGAGGGCATCAAGGAGGAGTCCGTCGGCTACCTGTTCAACCTGGAGGTCCAGGTCGAGCAGCAGGTCGAGGAGGTCCCGGTGCAGGCGGGCGCCCCGTCGCTCACCAAGGAGGACGCCGTCCCGGCCGCGCGCCCCGAGATCCGCGCCAAGGGCCTGGAGGCCCCGCAGCGGCCGGACCGGCTGCACTTCTCCGCGCCGACCGTGGACGGTGACGGCGGTGTCGTCGAGGGCGACTTCGACGCCGACGGCGTCGCGGACTCCGGCGACGGCATGACGCGGGCGGAGCGCCGCAAGGCGCAGAAGAACGCGGGCGGTCGCCGCCGCAAGAAGTAGCGGCCGCGGGACGGACGTCCCCGCGAGCGGTGAGAGGGAGGGGCCGGGCACCTGGGGTGTCCGGCCCCTCCGTCATGTGCGGCCGGGAGACGTGCCGCCGCACAGGCCGTCGACCTCGACGGCGGCGCACCGCCAGCGCAGGTCGTCGCCGCGCTCCAGCCGAAAGGCCATGGCCCGCACCCGGCTGCCGATCGCCACCGTCGCGAACGCCTCCAGGACCGTGCGGCAGGGCGCGGGCTGCACCGAGCAGCGCCGCAGGACCGGACGCGGCCCCGGCGACCGCAGCGGGGTCACGGGGGCGAGCCGTACCAACTGCTCGTACGCCTCCCCGACCGTGTGGCCGAGCATCCAGTGGACCGGCCGCTCCCCGCTCAGGACGGCGAGCAGGCGCTCCGCGAAGACCGTGTGGGGAGGGAGCGTGCGCGGGCGCGTACGGGAAGGGGCGCCGGGCCGGTGCGCCGCGCCGCCCCGGGGGCGGGTGCTGGCGGGGCCGCCGGGGGCCGTGCGGGGCCGAGGCGTACGGGGGCGCGTCGTGGCGGCGGCCCCCGCTCCGGAGCCGGGTGCGGGAGCCGGGACGGACGAGGTCGCGACGGACGAGGCCGCGACGGCCGGGGTGGTCGTGGTGGCGGTCTGCATGGGATCCCCTGAGGTCAATACCGGTCGGTAACTTCCGTTGGGGATCTTGTACGGGCGGGCCGTGAGCGACGGCAAGAGGCGTACGTGTGCACGCGACTGCGGAGAGTGATTCACCTATCCGGGTGAGACGCGGAGGCATCGCGTCCCCGCCCGCCGATCCGCGCCGCTCCCGGTGGACGGGAGCGACCGACGACCGGAAAGCCCGAAGGGGGACTCCGCACGTATCCTGAGGACTCTCCGACTACGAAAGCGGCCAGCCATGCGCGTGTACGTCCCCCTGACCCTCCCCGGTCTCGCACAGGCGCACAAGGCGGGCGAGCTGGGCCCCGGCCCCCTGACCGCCTACGCCGTCACGCCCGCCCTGCGCGAGTGGTACGTCTCCGACGACATCGAGGAGCTGGAGTACGCGGCCCTCAGCCGCGCCGCCGCCGCCTCCCTGCGCCTGCTCGCCGGTGACCCCGAGGCGCCCCGGCGCCGGATCGTCGTCGCCGTCGACGTCGCCGACAAGGACGCCGCCGTGGATCCCGACCGGGGCCTCGACGCCTCCGGCATCGGCGAGGTCCGCGTCGCCGCAGCCGTACCCCTCGCCAAGGCGGCGGCGGTGCACGCGGACGCGGACGACGCCGAGGCCGACGTCACCGCCGCCGCCGCGGCGCTGGGAGCCGCGGACCAGGGCGACGACGACGCCCAGTTCGTGGTGGACGGGGCCGAGGACCACGAGCTGCTCTGGTTCGGCGTCCAGGAGATCCCCGGCCTGCTGGGCTGACGGCACTCTTGGCTGTCGGAGGCGGCGGGTACCGTCTCTCCATGGGGAAGCACGGGAAACACCTGGTCTGGGACTGGAACGGCACGCTGCTCGACGACATCGACGCGGTGATCGGCGCGACGAACGCGGCCTTCGCCGAGCTCGGGCTCGAACCGATCACGCTGGAGCGGTACCGCGAGCTGTACACCGTGCCGGTGCCGAAGTTCTACGAGCGGCTGATGGGGCGGCTGCCCACCGACGCCGAGTGGACCGTCATGGACGACGCGTTCCACCGGCACTACTGGACGCGGGCCGAGGGGTGCGGGCTCACCGCCGGGGCGGCGGAGCTGCTGGCGGCGCGGCAGGCGTCCGGGCTCACCCAGTCGCTGCTCTCGCTCGCGCCGCACGCCGAGCTGATACCGCTCGTGCGGCGGCACGGCATCGCGGAGCGGTTCGTCCGCATGGACGGGCGGGCGAACCGCTCGACCGAAGGGAAGTCGGCGCACATGGTGCGCCACCTGGCCGCGCTGGACGGCGTCGTGGCGGAGCGGGTCGTCGTCATCGGTGACGCGGCGGACGACGCGCTGGCGGCTGCGCACGTGGGCGCGAAGGCGGTGCTGTACACCGGGGGGTCGCACAGCCGGGCCTCGCTGGCGCGGGTGGGGGTGCCGGTCGTCGACTCCCTGGAGGAGGCGGTGGCCGTGGCGGAGACACTGGTGTAGGTCCCTGCGCGGGCGCGGGGGTGTGCCGACCGGGTGCTCACCCCCACCCCGCCGCCGTCACCGCGCGGTGCGGAGGACCTTCAGGAACTCGCGCATCCAGGTGGGGTGGTCCGGCCAGGCCCGGGAGGAGACCAGGAGGCCGTCGACCACGGCGGCGGAGTCCTGGAACTCCGCGCCGGCCGTCTGCATGTCGAGTTCGAGCGCGGGGTACGCGGTGACCCGGCGGCCCTCCAGGGCGCCGACCGACGCAGTCAGGAGCGGGCCGTGGCAGATCTGGGCGACGGGCTTGTCGGCGTCGAAGAAGGACTTCAGGATCTTGCGGAGCTCGGGGTCGTTGCGCAGGTACTCGGGAGCCCGGCCGCCCGGGATCACCACCGCCGCGTACGCGCCCGGATCGACCTCCGAGAAGGCCAGGTCGGCGGGCCAGGTGTAGCCGGGCTTCTCGGTGTACGTGTCGTAGCCGGGCTCGAAGTCGTGGACGACGAACCGGAGGGTCTTGCGGGCCGGGGCGGCGATGTCGACCTCGTACCCCTCTTCGAGGAGCCGCTGGTACGGGTACATCACCTCGAGGGACTCCGCCGCGTCGCCCGTCACGATCAGGATCTTCGCCATGGCTCTCCCAGATCACAGATGGTTGGTCCGCCGTGCCGGCTTCCACGTTGCCCGCCCCGACGCGCTGTGCCAAGAGGACATGTGTCGCTGTCCATAACGTCAAACTTCCACCCCCTCTTTTGTACACATACGGACCATGACGGCCCGGGGGTCCGGAGCGATAGGCTTTTCCCGTGATCAGCGCGATACGCCGCGGGGGCGATGCTGCCCCCGGCTGCCGCCCGGACCGCGGAAGCGGCCGGGTCGCCTGTGCGTTCGCCGATCCTGTTCGTCCGGAAGAGCCGCGCTCCGTGGCCGAGAACGATCCGGGCGTCTCTCATTCGGGCATAACGTCATCTTCGACCGGAATCACCGCGTCGTGGCGTTGTGCCCTTTCTTCCACCGACGTCACGCAACGGCGCGCGACAGGAGCCAGAGGACATGCAGACCAAGCTGGACGAAGCAAAGGCCGAGCTGCTCGAGAGGGCCGCCCGGGTAGCTGAGCACAGCCCGGTCGGGGGGCGACTTCCGACGGGCGGGGACGGCGCGGGCCCGGACCGGGACACCGTGCTCGACTACCTCCAGCGCTACTACCTGCACACCGCGCCCGAGGACCTGACGGACCGCGACCCGGTGGACGTCTTCGGCGGAGCGCTCTCGCACTACCGGCTGGCCGAGAACCGCCCGCAGGGCACCGCGAACGTGCGCGTCCACACGCCCACGGTGGAGGAGAACGGCTGGACGAGCAGCCACTCCGTCGTCGAGGTCGTCACCGACGACATGCCCTTCCTGGTCGACTCCGTCACCAACGAGCTGTCCCGCCAGGGCCGCGGCATCCACGTCGTGATCCACCCGCAGGTCCTCGTCCGCCGTGACGTCACCGGCAAGCTCATCGAGGTCCTGTCCGCGCAGATCCACGGCGAGCTGCCGCACGACGCGATCACCGAGTCCTGGATCCACGTCGAGATCGACCGCGAGACCGACCGCGCCGACCTCAAGCAGATCACCGCCGACCTGCTGCGCGTCCTCTCCGACGTCCGCGAGACCGTCGAGGACTGGGAGAAGATGCGCGACGCCGCGCTGCGCATCGCCGACGGCCTCGCCGACGAGCCCACCGCCTCCGACCTGCGGCCCACCGAGGTCGAGGAGGCCCGCGAGCTGCTGCGCTGGCTCGCCGACGACCACTTCACCTTCCTCGGCTACCGCGAGTACGAGCTGGTCGACGGCGACGCCCTGTCCGCCGTCCCCGGCACCGGCCTCGGCATCCTGCGCTCCGACCCGCACCACAGCGGCGACGACCAGGGCCACCACGCCCACCCCGTCTCGCCGTCGTTCAGCCGGCTGCCCGCCGACGCCCGCGCCAAGGCCCGCGAGCACAAGCTGCTGATCCTGACGAAGGCCAACAGCCGCGCGACCGTGCACCGCCCCTCGTACCTCGACTACGTCGGCGTGAAGAAGTTCGACGCCGACGGCAACGTCGTCGGCGAGCGCCGCTTCCTCGGCCTGTTCTCCTCGGCCGCCTACACCGAGTCCGTCCGCCGGGTCCCGGTCGTCAAGCGCAAGGTCCAGGAGGTCCTGGAGGGCGCCGGCTTCTCGCCCAACAGCCACGACGGCCGCGACCTGCTCCAGATCCTGGAGACCTACCCGCGCGACGAGCTCTTCCAGACCCCGGTCGACCAGCTGCAGTCCATCGTCACCAGCGTCCTGTACCTCCAGGAGCGCCGCCGGCTGCGGCTCTACCTGCGCCAGGACGAGTACGGCCGCTACTTCTCGGCCCTCGTCTACCTGCCGCGCGACCGCTACACGACCCGCGTCCGGCTGCGGATCATCGACATCCTGAAGGAGGAGCTCGGCGGCACCAGCGTCGACTTCACCGCCTGGAACACCGAGTCGATCCTCTCCCGCCTCCACTTCGTCGTCCGCGTCCAGCCCGGCACCGAGCTGGCGAAGCTGACCGACGCCGACGTCGACCGCATCGAGGCCCGGCTCGTCGACGCGGCCCGCTCCTGGTCCGACGGCTTCGGCGAGGCGCTCAACGCCGAGTTCGGCGAGGAGCGCGCCGCCGAGCTGCTGCGCCGCTACGGCAACGCCTTCCCCGAGGGCTACAAGGCGGACCACTCCCCGCGCGCCGCCGTCGCCGACCTGGTCCGCATGGAGGCCCTGGCCACCAGCGGCAAGGACTTCGCGCTCTCCCTGTACGAGCCCGTCGCCGCGGGCCCCGGCGAGCGCCGCTTCAAGATCTACAAGACGGGCGACCAGATCTCCCTCTCCGCCGTCCTGCCGGTGCTCAACCGGCTCGGCGTCGAGGTGACCGACGAGCGCCCGTACGAGCTGCGCTGCTCCGACCGCACCTCGGCCTGGGTCTACGACTTCGGCCTGCGGATGCCGTCCACCGGCGGCAGCGGCGGCTACCTCGCCGAGGACGCCCGCGAGCGCTTCCAGGAGGCCTTCGCCGCCACCTGGACCGGCGAGGCCGAGAACGACAACTTCAACTCCCTCGTCCTCTCCGCCGGGCTCACCTGGCGCGAGGCGATGGTGCTGCGCGCCTACGCCAAGTACCTGCGCCAGGCCGGTTCGCCGTTCAGCCAGGACTACATGGAGGACACCCTCCGCAACAACGTCCACACCACCCGGCTGCTCGTCTCCCTCTTCGAGGCCCGGATGGCGCCGGAGCGGCAGCGCGCCGGCACCGAGCTGATCGACGGCATCCTGGAGGAGCTCGACGGCGCCCTCGACCAGGTCGCGAGCCTGGACGAGGACCGCATCCTGCGCTCCTTCCTCACCGTCATCAAGGCCACGCTGCGCACGAACTTCTTCCAGAGGACGGCGGAGGGCACCCCGCACGCCTACGTGTCGATGAAGTTCGACCCGCAGGCGATCCCCGAGCTGCCCGCCCCGCGGCCCGCCTTCGAGATCTGGGTGTACTCCCCGCGCGTCGAGGGCGTCCACCTGCGCTTCGGCAAGGTCGCCCGAGGCGGTCTGCGCTGGTCCGACCGGCGCGAGGACTTCCGCACCGAGGTCCTCGGCCTGGTCAAGGCGCAGATGGTGAAGAACACCGTCATCGTGCCCGTCGGCGCCAAGGGCGGCTTCGTCGCCAAGCAGCTCCCGGACCCGTCCGTGGACCGGGACGCCTGGCTGGCCGAGGGCATCGAGGCGTACAAGACCTTCATCTCGGCGCTGCTCGACATCACCGACAACCTGGTCGCGGGCGAGGTCGTGCCGCCGGTCGACGTGGTCCGCCACGACGAGGACGACACCTACCTGGTGGTCGCCGCCGACAAGGGCACCGCGACCTTCTCCGACATCGCCAACGGCGTCGCGGAGGCGTACGGCTTCTGGCTGGGCGACGCGTTCGCCTCCGGCGGTTCGGCCGGGTACGACCACAAGGGCATGGGCATCACCGCCCGCGGCGCCTGGGAGTCCGTCAAGCGGCACTTCCGCGAGCTGGGCCACGACACGCAGACCGAGGACTTCACCGTCGTCGGCGTCGGCGACATGTCCGGCGACGTCTTCGGCAACGGCATGCTGCTCTCCGAGCACATCCGCCTCGTGGCCGCCTTCGACCACCGGCACATCTTCGTCGACCCGAACCCGGACGCGGCCACCTCGTACGCCGAGCGCCGCCGCCTCTTCGAGCTGCCCCGCTCGTCCTGGGCCGACTACAACACCGAGCTGCTCTCAGCGGGCGGTGGCATCCACCCGCGCACCGCGAAGTCGATCCCGGTCAACGCGCCGATGCGGGCCGCCCTCGGCATCGAGGACGGCATCACCAAGATGACGCCGGCCGAGCTGATGAAGGCGATCCTGCAGGCGCCCGTCGACCTGCTCTGGAACGGCGGCATCGGTACGTACGTCAAGTCGTCCGCCGAGTCGAACGCGGACGTCGGCGACAAGGCCAACGACGCCATCCGCGTCGACGGCCAGGACGTCCGCGCCAAGGTCATCGGCGAGGGCGGCAACCTCGGAGCGACCCAGCTGGGCCGCATCGAGTTCGCGCGGACCGGCGGCCGGGTCAACACCGACGCCATCGACAACAGCGCCGGCGTCAACACCTCCGACGTCGAGGTCAACATCAAGATCCTGCTCAACGGGCTCGTCACCGAAGGTGACATGACCGTCAAGCAGCGCAACAAGATCCTCGCGGAGATGACCGACGAGGTCGGCACGCTCGTCCTGCGCAACAACTACGCGCAGAACGTCGCCCTCGCCAACGCCGAGGCGCAGTCGCCGTCCCTGCTCCACGCCCACCAGCGGTTCATGCGCCGCCTGGGCCGCGACGGGGCGCTCGACCGCTCCCTGGAGTTCCTGCCGAGCGACCGGCAGATCCGTGAGCTGCTGAGCGGCGGCAAGGGCCTGACCCAGCCGGAGCTCGCCGTCCTCCTCGCGTACACCAAGATCACGGTGGCCGACGAGCTGATCGGTACCGAGCTGCCCGACGACCCGTACCTGCGCGGGCTGCTCCACGCGTACTTCCCGACGCTGCTGCGCGAGAAGTTCCTCGACGCGATCGACAACCACGCCCTGCGCCGCGAGATCGTCACCACGGTCCTGGTCAACGACACCGTCAACACCGGCGGCTCGACCTTCCTGCACCGCCTCCGCGAGGAGACCGGGGCGTCCCTGGACGAGATCGTGCGGGCGCAGACCGCGGCGCGCGCGATCTTCCGCCTGAGCGAGGTCTGGGACGCCGTCGAGGCCCTGGACAACCGGGTCCCCGCCGAGGTCCAGACCCGGATGCGGCTGCACTCGCGCCGACTCGTCGAGCGCGGCACCCGCTGGCTGCTCAACAACCGGCCCCAGCCGCTGGCGATCGGCGAGACCATCGAGTTCTTCGCCGAGCGGGTCGAGCAGGTCTGGGCGCGGCTGCCGCAGCTGCTGCGCGGCGCGGACCTGGAGTGGTACCGGTCGATCCTGGCCGAGCTGACCGAGGTCGGCGTGCCGGAGGAGCTCGCGCTGCGGGTCGCCGGGTTCTCCTCGGCCTTCCCGACGCTCGACATCGTGGCGATCGCCGACCGCACGGGCAAGGAGCCGCTCGCGGTGGCCGAGGTCTACTACGACCTGGCCGACCGGCTGCGGATCACCGACCTGATGGACCGGATCATCGAGCTGCCGCGCAGCGACCGCTGGCAGTCGATGGCCCGCGCCTCGATCCGTGAGGACCTGTTCGCGGCGCACGCGGCGCTGACCTCGGACGTCCTGGCGGCGGGCAACGGCACCTCCTCGCCGGAGGAGCGGTTCAAGGCCTGGGAGGAGAAGAACGCGGCGATCCTGGGCCGCGCGCGGACGACCCTGGAGGAGATCCAGGGCTCGGACACCTTCGACCTGGCGAACCTGTCGGTGGCCATGCGGACGATGCGCACGCTGCTGCGCACCCACAGCTAGTCGAAGCCCGTCAGCGGAGGGCCCCGCCGGTGCGTCCGGCGGGGCCCTCCGTCGTTCCTCGGGGTCCGCGGCCCGGGGTGGGCCGCGCGGTCACTCCTCCGAGGGCGGCGGGGTGACCGTCGCCGTCCAGAGGCGGCGCGCGGCGAGCAGGGCGGCGGCGAGCAGCAGGCCGTTGCGCAGGACCATCACGGCGAGGCCCGTCGGGGTGCCGGCGGCGATCTCCCCGTACAGGACGGGGTACGCGAGCGAGCTCAGCGCCGCGGCCGGCAGGAGCAGCAGCACCACCGGGCGCATCACGGTCTCGCGCGAGGTCAGGCAGACGGCGCCGAGGCCGATCAGCCAGATCATGTACTGGGGGCTGATCACCCGGCTGGTGACGGTGAAGAGCAGGACGGCGGCGAGGGCCGCGTCGAGCGGGGTCGCCCGGCTCCAGCGGTGGGCCCGCAGCCGCCAGAGCAGCAGCCAGCCGAGGGCGGCGACCGTGAACAGCAGGGCCAGGTGGCCGAGGCTGGAGACGTACGGGCCGACGTACTCGTACGCGCCGTAGCGGAGCTCCACCGTGCCCGCCCAGCCGCCGGTGGCGCGGGCGAGCGCGAGGGCCGTGCCACCGAGCGACTCGATCTGGATGCCGCGCGCCCCCTGCTGGCGCAGGAACCCGAGCGAGTCGGAGGAGAACAGCGCCAGGACGGCGAGGAGCGCGCCCATGGTGACGGCCGCGGCGGTCCACGCCTCGCGGGTGGTACGGCCCCGGGGCGTGCCGATCAGGGTGAGCAGCGGCCACACCTTGACGAGGGCGCCGAGCCCGGCGAGCGCGCCGCCCAGGCGGTGCGCGGCGGTCCGGGGGTGGGTGGCGGTGGGGCGGGCCTTCAGGGCGAGGAGGGCGAGGACGGCGAGGGCGGTGGCCTGGACGTCGTACCGCGCGAGGGGGAGGTGCAGGAGCAGGGGGAGGCCGCAGACCCATACCCAGGCGCCGTGGGTGAGGCGCTCGCTGTCCGCGACGGCGAGGGCGAGGGTCACGACCGCGTCGGCGAGGAGGGTGAGCGCGACGAAGGCCTGGAAGTAGGTGAGCCAGGGCAGCAGGCCGGGGGACATGATCACCAGGCCCGCGCCCGGCGGGTACTGCCAGGTGGGGTCGCCGGGCGGGAAGGTGCCGTCGGCGAACTGGCCGTACCAGTACCGGTAGAGGAGGTACACCTCCCGGCCCACGCCGCCGACGCCGAGGTTGTCGCGGAGGAGCAGCAGGAGCATGCCGACCCGGGTGAGCAGCCAGACGGTGCCGAGGGCGATCCGGGGGCCGTGGCCGACCGTGACGAAGGTGGCGGAGGTGAAGGTGTCCGACGCGAAGGGCGAGCGGGTGAGGGAGGGCGGCGGGGGCGTGCCCGGACGAGGAGGGTGCGGCTGATCGTTCGTCACCCTCCGACCTTAGGGCGGTATGCAGCTTTTGCTCCGCTTATTCCGGCCGTACCGGTGAACCGCTCCGGTGAACGGGTTCGGTGAACGGGTTCGGTGAACCGGTTCGGGCGGTGGGGTCACCCGGCCCCGGTGAACTCCTCGTACGCCGCCACGACCTCCTCCGCCGGGCCGTCCATCCGCAGCGTCCCCGCCTCCAGCCACAGCGCCCGCTCGCAGGTCTCGGTGATCGTCACGTTCGCGTGGCTGACCAGGAAGACCGTCCCCGCCTCGGCCCGCAGCTCGTCGATCCGCTGCCGGCTGCGGCGGCGGAAGCGGGCGTCGCCCGTGGACAGGGCCTCGTCGATGAGGAGGACGTCATGGCTCCGGGCGGCGGCGATCGAGAAGCGCAGCCGGGCGCCCATGCCGGAGGAGTACGTCCGCATCGGGCGGGAGATCGCGTCGTCCTTCTCGTTGACGCCGGAGAACTCGACGATCGCGTCGTAGCGCTCGCGGACCTCGGCGCGGCTCATGCCCATGGCCAGGCCGCCGAGGATGACGTTGCGCTCGCCCGTCAGGTCGTTCATCAGGGCCGCGTTCACGCCGAGGAGGGTCGGCTGCCCCTGGGTGTAGACGCGGCCGCGCTCGACGGGCAGGAGGCCCGCGACGGCCTTCAGGAGGGTGGATTTGCCGGACCCGTTCGAACCGATCAGGCCAATCGCCTCGCCCCGGTAGGCGGCGAAGCTCACGCCCCGCACGGCGTGCACCCGGCGGGTGGCGGGGACCGGCCGGTCGCGCCGCACCAGCCGGGCGAGCGCGGCGGTGGCGGCACCCCGGCCGGCCGGCCCGGTCCCGCCGCCGGTGCCGTTCCCGCTGCCGCCGTTCACGGTGTACGTGACGTGGACGCCGTCCACGACGACGGTGGGGGTCCGGTCGGTCCTCTCGGTGTCAGCCACGGCCGTACGACTCCTCCGCCTGCCAGAACCACACGAAACCGCCCGCGAAGGCCGCCACGGCCCAGCCGACGGCGAGCGCCCAGACGTGCGGCGGCAGCTGCGCCGCCGGGTGGCTGTCGATCAGAGCGAACCGCACGAGGTCGATGTAGACCGCCGCCGGATTGCACTGGAGGGCGAGGACGACGGCGTCCGGGAAGCGGCCGCTGTCCGCCAGGTTCCGGATCGACCACATGGCGCCGGAGGCGTACATCCAGGTGCGCAGCACGAACGGCATCAGCTGGCTGACGTCCGGGGTGCGGGCGGCGATCCGCGCGAGGGCGAGCGCCACGCCCGCGTTGAACAGGGCCTGGCAGCCGAGGGCGGGAACCGCGAGCAGCCAGCTCCGGGCGGGGAACTGGCCGCAGCAGAGGAGGATCACGCAGAGCGCGCCGAGCGAGAGCAGGAGCTGCTGCAGCTGCTGGAGGGCGAGCGAGAGGGGCAGGGCGGCGCGCGGGAAGTGCAGGGCGCGGACCAGGCCGAGGTTGCCGCTGATCGCCCGGGTCCCGGTCATCACCGTGTCGGCGGTGAAGGTCCACACGAAGACGCCGGTGAGGAGGAAGGGGACGTAGTCGGGGACGCCGTGCCGGGCGTTCATCAGGACCCCGAAGATCACGTAGTAGACGGCCGCGTTGAGGAGCGGGGTCATCACCTGCCAGACCTGGCCGAGCCGGGCCTGGCTGTACTGGGCGGTGAGCCGGGCGGTCGCGAAGGCGGCGATGAAGTCGCGGCGGGACCAGAGCTGCCGGACGTACGCGGGGAGGGCGGGGCGGGCGCCGCTGACGGAGAGGCCGTGGCGGAGGGCGAGCGCCCTCAGGTCCTCAGGCGGGGGGACCGCCGCGCGGGGTGGTGCCGGTGCGGTCCCGGGGGCTTTTCCAGGCGGCGGGGCGAGGCTCGTGGTGGTCATGTGCGGCGCTTTCGACGAGGGGCGCGGGCGTCGTCGGCCCGTACGACGACGGAACGGGTCCGTATCGTCGCTACGGGGAGAGTAGGACGCTCGAACGTCGGAACGCAACCGTATCGTCGTGACGTGGGCGTTGGTTAGGATGCCGTCCATGACCCCACCGACCCCCCGCCGCGCCCCCGCCGGGGCCGCCGTGCTCCGCGAGGACGTGACCGAGGCCATCCGCGCCGCCGTCTTCGAGGAACTCGCGGCCGTCGGCTTCGCCCGGATGTCCATCGAGGGCATCGCGCGCCGCGCGGGCGTCGGCAAGACCGCCGTCTACCGGCGCTGGAAGTCGAAGCTCTCGCTCGTCCTCGACCTCGTCGGCGCCTTCGCCGAGCAGGGGCTGCCCGCGCCCGCCACCGGAAGCCTGGACGGCGACGTGCGCGCGCTCCTGGAGGTCGCGGCGCACGCCCTGCGCCACCCGGTCGCCTCGCAGATCGTCCCCGACCTGCTCGCCGAGGCCGCCCGGCACCCCGAACTCGCCGAGGCCGTCACGGCGGCGCTGCTCGACCCGCAGCGCGGCGTCGTCGCCCGGATCGTCCACGAGGCCGTCGCGCGCGGCGAACTCCCCGAGGGCACCGACCCGGCCCGCGCCCTCGACCTCGTCGTCGGCCCGCTCTACTGGCGCCTGGCCGTCGTCAGGACCGCACCGCCCGAGGGGTACGTGGAGGGGCTCGCCCGCTCGGCGGTCGCCGCGCTCCGGGCGTAGGCGGGGCAGGCCGCGGTGCTGGTGGGTCGGGGCGCAGGCAACAGGGGCCCGGGGGAGGGCCGGCCCCTGTTGCCGGCTACTTCACCGCGCCCGCCATCACCCCCGACACGAACTGGCGCTGGAACGCGAAGAAGACCACCAGCGGCACCACCATCGACAGGAACGCTCCCGGCGCCAGCACGTCCACGTTGTTGCCGAACTGGCGGACCTGCTGCTGGAGCGCCACCGTGATCGGCGGCGACTGCGAGTCGGCGAAGATCAGCGCGACCAGCATGTCGTTCCACACCCACAGGAACTGGAAGATCCCGAGCGAGGCGATCGCCGGACCGCCGAGCGGCAGCACCACCCGGGTGAACAACCGGATCTCGCCCGCCCCGTCCAGCCGGGCGGCCTCCAGCAGCTCGCGCGGGATCTCCGCGAAGAAGTTCCGCAGCAGGAAGATCGCGAACGGCAGCCCGAAGGCCGTGTGGAAGAGGACCACCCCGAGGGTCGTCTCGAAGAGCCCGACCGCGCCGAAGAGTTCCGAGACCGGCACCAGCGCCACCTGCACGGGCACCACGAGCAGCGCGACCACGCCCAGGAACCACCAGTCGCGCCCCGGGAAGTCCAGCCAGGCGAAGGCGTACCCGGCGAGCGAGCCGATAACGAGGACGAGGAGCGTGGCCGGGACGGTGATCGCGACGGTGGAGAGCAGCGAACCCGTGAAGGTGTCGTTGGAGAGCAGCCGGGTGTAGTTCTCGGTGGTCAGCTGGGCCGGGGCGGTGAACACCCGCCACCAGCCGTCGGACGCGATGTCCGACGGCGAGCGGAGCGAGGAGAACAGCAGCCCGATCGTCGGCAGCAGCCAGAACAGGCCGGCCAGGACGAGGAAGACCCGGACGGTGCCGGACGCGGCCTTCGCCGCGAGCCGGGAGGCGACGGACTTCACCTGCGGGACTCCCTTCGCATGCGGCGGACGTTGACCGCCATCACCGGCAGGACCAGCAGCAGCAGGACGACCGCGATCGCCGAGCCGATCCCGAGGTCCGCGTCCGTGCCGAAGGACGAGCGGTACAGCTGGAGCGCGAGGACGTTGGCGTCGTCCTGCGCCGAACCCGGCGCGATCACGAAGACCAGGTCGAAGATCTTCAGCACGTTGATCATCAGCGTGACGAGGACGACCGCGAGGACGGGCGCCAGGAGCGGCACCGTGATCCGGCGGAACACCTGCCACTCGTTCGCCCCGTCCACCCGCGCCGCTTCGAGCAGCTCGCGCGGCACGGCCGCGAGCCCGGCCCCGATCAGCACCATCGCGAACCCGGCCCACATCCACACGTACGCGCCGATGACCGCGGGCGTGACGAGCGAGGGGCCCAGCCACTCGACGCCGTTGTACTGCTCCCGGAAGTTGCTCTCCGGGAGCCGGAGCACGGCCCCCTCGGCGCGGTCGGCCGGCAGCGAGAACGTGCCGTCGGCCGCCGCCGTGGCCGTGGCGACCACCGTCCCGTCCCGCACGGCCTCGATCCGCAGGCCGCGCAGCCCGAGCTCCTTCGGGTCGACGACGTTCGGCTTCCCGCCGCCGCCCCGGGTGAAGTCCAGCCACGCCGTGCCGCTGATCGTGTCCCCGGCCGAGGGGGCCGGAGACCCGGGGCCGGAGTCGGGTGCGCGGGCGGGACGGGCCCCCTCCGGCATGTCGGCGGGCGCCACGCCGACCAGCGGGAGCAGCACGGGCACCCCGGCCCGTACCGGCTCCTTCGTCACGTACGCGCCGCCGCCCGCCGCCTCCAGCGGATGCACCGGCAGCGGCCGGGCCCGCGGGAAGACGGAGGACTCGGCGAAGGTGTCGTGGACGCCGACCCAGACCGCGTTGGCGATGCCGCGGTCCGGGTCCTGCTCGTAGACCAGCCGGAAGATGATCCCGGCCGCCAGCATCGAGATCGCCATCGGCATGAAGACGACCAGCTTGAAGGCCGTGCCCCAGCGGACCCGCTCGGTCAGCACCGCGAAGATCAGACCGAGCGCGGTCGCCACCGCCGGGGCCACCACCAGCCACACCAGGTTGTTGCGGACGGCGGTGCGGAGCGAGTCGTCGGTGACGAGGGCCAGGTAGTTGTCCAGGCCGACGAAGGAGCCGCCGGAGGAGTCGAAGAACGACCGCCGGACCGAGTAGCCGATCGGATAGACGACGAGCGCGCCGAGGAGGAGCAGGGAGGGGAGCAGGAAGGCCGTCGCGACCGCACGGCTCCTGCCCTGCGTCGCCGAAGTCCGCTTTCCCGCCGTTCGCCTTCCCGCCGTTCGGCCTTCCGCCGTCCGCTCCTCCGCCGTCTGCCCTGCCGTCGTCTGCCCTGCCGTCGTCCGTGCTGTTGCGCGTGGCATCGGCGCGGCCTCAGCTCTTCGGCGTGTTCCGGTACGCCTTCGCCGCATCGGCCTCCAGGCGCGCCTGCGTCCCCGCCACGTCCTTCGGGTTCTTCAGGAAGTCCTGGAGCGCCTTCCACTCGCCCTTGCCCGGCGTGCCGCCGAAGGACTGCGGCATCTGGTCCGACATGTCGAAGCGGAAGTCGTCACCGGCCCCGATCAGCGCCTTCGCGATCTCGCGCTGGACGTCGTTCGGATACGCGGCCGGGTCCAGGTTCTTGTTCGGCGAGAGGAACCCGCCCTCGGCCGCCCAGATCTTCGCCGCGTCCGGGGAGGCGAGGAACGCGAGCAGCGCCTGCGCGCCCTTGGTGTCCTTCAGGGCCACGGCCGCGTCGCCCGCCGTCACCACCGGCGCCGTGCCGGACGCGCCGACCGTCGGGAACGGGAAGACCTTCGCGTCCTTGCCGATCTCCGCCTTCGTCTGCGCGATGTTGACGGTGGCGAAGTCGCCCTCGAAGACCATCGCGCCCTTCGGCTGGTCGCCGCCCGTGAACGTCTGCGTGACCGAGACCGGGTACTCCGTCTGGAGCGCGCCGCTCGTCCCGCCCGCCAGCAGCTCCGGCTTGCCGAACAGCTCGCCGAGCGTCTTCAGGGCCGCGGCCACCGACGGGTCGGTCCACTTGATCTCGTGCTTCGCCAGCTGGTCGTACTTGGCCGGGCCCGCCTGCGAGAGGTAGACGTTCTCGAACCAGTCGGTGAGCGTCCAGCCGTCCGCGCCGCCGACCGAGACCGGGGTGACGCCGGACGCCGAGATCGTCTCGGCGGTCGCCAGGAAGTCCTTCCAGGTCTTCGGCTCGGTGGCGCCCGCGTTCTCGAACGCCGCCGTGTTGTACCAGACCAGGGACTTGTTGGCGGCCTTGAAGTACACCCCGTACTGGGTGCCGTCGACCGCGCCGAGCTCCTGCCAGCCGCGCGAGTAGTTGGCGGCGAGCGCCGCCTCCACCTCCGGGCCGACCGGCTTGATCCACTTCTGGGCGGCGGCCTGCCGGATCGCACCGACCTGCGGCAGCATCGCCACGTCCGGCGGGGAGCCGCCGGCGATCTTCGTACCGAGGAAGTTCACGATCGGGTCCTGCGCCGGCACGAAGGTGACGGTCGCGCCGGTCCGCTTCTCGAACTCCCGCAGAACCTTGGTGAAGTTCTCCTGCTCGGGTCCCGTCCAGACGGCGGCGACCTCGATCTTCTCGCCCTTGAGGGCTCCGTCCGCAGGTGCGGTGGCCCCGGTCGGCCCGGGGTCCGGGTCCTTGGCCGGCTCCTCCCCACAGGCGGTGAGGGCGAGCGCCGTGACGGCCATGAGGGCCGTGAAGGTCGCTGCGGCCTTGCGTGGACGAAGAGTTGTACGCATCGCTGCCCCGTCTCTTTCGTGCGCGTAGCTGTCCCGTCCGACAGGTCTACGCCGGGGTTCGGAGCCCCGCAATACCGCCTCCCGTGTCACGTGGGTGATCGTGATTCGCTTGTGACGTCCAGTCAGGGTGCGGTGCGGGTGCGGCCGGTGGTGCGTCAGGTGCGCGTCGGACGCGCGTCAGGCGTGGGTGAGGGGCGGTACGGGGGTGGCCTCCACCGACCGGGCCGCCCGGTCCAGGGCGCTGGCGAGCAGGGCCAGGTCCGTCGGCCCGTTGCCCAGTTCGCGGACCGGGCGCCGGGTGGGCGGGTCGCCCATCCGCTCCCACTCCAGCGGTACGACGGTCGGGCGGAGCGTCGCCGTCCGCGGGATCCGGCCGGTCACGCGACCCGTCTGGAACGGCGTCACCCGGCCGTCCGGGTGACCGAGTCGGCCCCGTCCGGGAGACGGCACGTCCGGGCCGGGCGCCACGGGCGGCGCGTCCAGCACGATCCGCAGCCGGGCGCCGTGGGCCAGCTCGGTGTCCGCGGTGCGGTCCGGGCGCGACGAGGTCGCGATGAGGTGGACCCCGAGCCGCTCGCCGTTGCGGGCGACGGCCTCAAGGGCCCGTACGACGGACCCGGCGGCGGGCCTGCCGGGGGCGCCGAGCGCGGGCGCGACGAGCGCGTCGAAGTCGTCCACGAGGACGACGAGCCGCGGCAGCGGGCCCGTCTCGCCCCGGTCGCCGCCCTCGGCTGCGCGGGGGGCGCGGCCGCCCGCGTCCCGCAGGGGCAGCCGCCCGCTGGGCGTGTCCCCGAGGAACGCGTCGGCGGCGCCGGGCCCGCCCTCCTGCTCGTCGTCGACCCGGAGGGTCCGCCCACTGGCCCGGTCGTACGGCGCCCCGTCCCCGGGCCGCGGAATCCGCCCGCCGACGCGCCCACTCGCACTGCCGCCGAGGTCGTCCGCGCCCGGGTGGGGGGTGCGGCCACTGCTCCGGCCACCGAGGTCGCCGGCGCCGCCGGGGTTCCCGGGGCGGGGGATGCGCCCGCCGGCACGACTGCCGAGGTCGTCGGCGCCGGGGTATCCGGTCCGGCTGCTGGCGCGGCCGCTCACGTCGTCCGCGCCCGGGTACGCCGTACGGCCGCTGGCGCGGCCCTCGGCCTCGCCTGCGCCGGGGTAGGGGCGGCGGCTGCTGGGCGTGCCGCCCACGTCGTCGGCGCCGGGGTACGCCGTTCGGCCGCTGGCGCGCCCGCCCACGTCCTCCGCGCCGCCCGGGTACGACGTCCGGCCACTGCCCCGGCCGCCGAGGTCGCCCCCCGGGTACGGGGTCCGGCCACTGCCGCGCCCGCCCACGTTGTCCGCCCCGCCCGGGCGGGGGATGCGCCCGCCGGCGCGGCTCTCCGCCTCGCCGGCGGCCGGGTAGGAGCGGCGGCTGCTGGGTGTGCCGCCCAGGTCGTCGGCGCCGGGGTGCGGCGTCCGGCCGCTGGCGCGGCCGCCCACGTCCTCCGCGCTCGGGTACGGCGTCCGGCCGCTGGTGCGGGGGTCCAGGTCGTCGGCGCCCGCGTACGGGGCCCGGCCACTGCTCCGGCCCTCGGGCTCGTTCGCGTACGGGCGGCGGGTGCCCGGCAAGGAGCCGACCGGGCCGTTGCCCGTGCGGAGGGTGCGGCTGCTCGGGCGGTCCTGGAGGGTGGGGGCGTCCGGAACGCGGGCCGTCGCGCGGGCGCCCTGCGGCATCGACTCGGCGGCGCTCGGGGTCCGCTGGCCGATCACCGAGCGGGCGCCCCGGCGCTCGGCGAAGGTGCCGTCGCCGAGGAGCTCGGCCCTGCGCTTCAGTTCGGCGCCCAGCGCCTGGGCGAACTCCCGCATCCGGACCGGGTCCGAGGCCACGAGGTGCTCGGTGACGTGCGGCAGCTCCGTACAGGCCGCGAGGCCCTCGCCGCGCTCGCCGCCCGCGCCGTCGACGAGGAGCAGGCCGAGCCGGTCGGGGCGGCCCCCGGCGGCGAGGGAGGCGGCGATCGAGCGGAGCAGTTCGGTGCGGCCGCTTCCGGCCGGGCCCTCGATGAGGAGGTGCGGGCCCTCCGCCGTCAGGTCGACGGACAGCGGCCCGTGCGGACCGGCGCCGAGCACGGCCGTGCCGTCCCCGGCGGAGGCCCAGCGGGCCATGAGCGAGGCGGGCGTCGCGCGGGCCAGGCCGAGCTCGTCGAGGAGCCGGGCACTGGGCGGCAGGGCGGCGGCCCGGCCGTTCAAGGAGGACCCCGTCTCCGTACGCAGCGGGGCGAGGGCGCGGCCGAAGCGCTCCGCCCAGGCGACGGAGACCGCGTCGACGACGCCGACCGTGCCGTGCCCGGCGACGCGCCCGCCGGAGGTGCGGAGCAGCCGCAGGGCGGTCGCCACGTCCCCGCTGAGGAGCACGGCGGCCCCGCACTCGCGGAAGGCGAGGGAAGCGGCGCACGCGGACTCGTAGGTGGCGGCGACCGGGGAGACGGGGGAGGCCGCGGGGGCCTCGGCGAGGCACACGAGGTGGATGCCCGCGGCGGCTCCGGCCCCGGCGAGCCGGGCGACGGTCTCGCGGAGGGCCGCCGAGCCGGGGTCGCCGTCCACGACGACCAGGGTCCTCGGTCCGTCGTGGCGGGCGGCGGCCTCGGCGACGGCCGCGCGGTCGGCGCTGGGCCAGGCGGGGCCGAGCGGGCCCTCGTCCAGGCGGCGGGTCAGCTCGGCCGTACGGGCCTGGGCCTGCTCGCGGTCGTACGCGAGGAGCAGCCGGCAGTCCTGGCCGTGCGCCGGGCGGACGTGCGGCAGCCAGCCGAGCCAGCCCCAGGCGCGCCGCCGCTCCTCCAGGGGGCGGTTGCGGTCGGCGCTGAGCAGCACGATCTCCAGGTCGGCGGGGGAGTGCAGCGCGGCGAGCTGGGCGACGACGGAGCGGGCGAGTCCGGCGAGCCGGGTCGCGGGCCCGGCGAGGCCGAGGGAGCCGGCCTCGCGGAGACCGACGGTGACGGGGACCCCGGAGAGCTCGGCGCGGTCGGTGGTGCCGAGCCGGACGACCAGGGCCTCGGGGTGGTGCGGGCCCCGCTCCCAGAGGCGGGGGCCGGGGCCGAGGGCGGTGAGGAGGACGGCGGACGGGTCGGGCCAGGTGCCGGCTGCGGGCGCCGAGGCGAGGTCGGAGTCGGAGCCGGAGCCGGAGCCGGTGCCGGGGTCGTGGGCGTCCTGGCGCGCGGCGGTGGAAGCGGCGGCCGGGGAGCCCGGGGGCATCCCGGTGGCGGGGGCGGCCGGCTCGTCGCGGCCGCCCGCGAGGCGCCGGGCCCAGGCGCCCAGGCCGCGCCTGCCACCGCCGCCCACGGCCCCGGTGCCGCCCGCACGCGCGGGTGCTCCGGGCTGCCGGGTCCTGCTGTGCGCCTCGACCGCGTCGGAGCCGCCGGCCCCGGCCCCATGGTCGTCGGCGTCCTCCACGCGCGTGTGGCCGGAGGCGCCGGGGCCCTCGTCGAACCGGACGCCCCGCGCGCCGCCGTGCGTGGCGCCCGGGTCCGGCTCGTACACCTCGGGCAGGGGCCGGGCGCCGCCCGTCCCGAGGGCCGGGCCGTCGGGCTCCGTGCGCGCCCCTTCGGGGCCGGGCGCGATCCGCAGGTGGCCCTCGCCGTCGGGGGTGGTCGCCCGCGTCCGCGGGCCGCCGGGCTCCTCGCCCGGGCCGGTGAGCCGCAGGGCCGACTCGCCGAGGCGCAGCAGGGAGCCGGGGCGCAGGGGGACCGGGCGGTCGCCGACGGGGGCGCCGTCGAGGGTCGTGCCGTTCGTGGAGCCCAGGTCGGCGACGGTCACCCGGCCGTCCCGTCCGACGGTGACGGTGCAGTGCGCGCGGGAGACGTCCGGGTCGTCGAGCGGCACGTCGGCCTCGACGGAGCGGCCGATCCTGATCCGCCCGCCGTGCAGGAGGTGCACCCCGCCCGCGTCCGGTCCTGCGACGACGTGCAGCCGGGCGGTGGCGGCCGTGTCGACGCGGTCGTCGGGGCCGGGTGTCTGGAGCGAGAGGACGGCGCCGTCCACCAGGGGCGGCTCGCCGAGCACGCAGCGGCGGGAGTCGAGGCGCTCCCCGCCCGCGTACAGCACGGTGGTGCCGGAGGCGGAGGAGTCGGGGCCGGTGACGGCCGCGGCCAGCTGGGAGGCCACGGCGGCGAGCGCCGTCCCGGCCGGGGCGGTGACGAGCACGTCGCAGGCACGGCCGGCGGCGTGGCCGGCGTGCGGCGCGAGGACGGTCAGCCGGATCTGCATCGCCGTCAGCGGTCCCTTCTGCGCGACATGCCCGGCAGGGGAACCGCCCTGTCTCTCCCCCCACCCGGCACGGACGCGTCGCCCGGTACAGGTCGGCACGGCGCGGGGGCTCCCGACCCCAACCGATGCGGCGTGCTGGGTGCATCCTCGCACCTGCCACCGACAACCCGCCCCCGGGTCACCCTCACGTGATCTTGATTGGTCGCCCGTGGACGCAAAAGTGCCTGATTGGGCATGCCGGGGGAACGTGCCCGGCAACCCCGGCGGCGCGCGGAGCGTCTTCTTCCGGACAGGAAACAGTGGAATCCGGCCTGTGGACGACCGGCCGGTGACCCGTTCGGCGGCACTAAAGTGGGTCGGACACCCGGACGGGTCACACAACAGAGGACAGGGACCGGGAGCAGCAGACCGGACACCCCAGGACCACGATCAGCAGGGAGCGCGTGACGTGCGGCCTATCGGCAGCAAGTACCTGCTCGAGGAGCCGCTCGGCCGCGGCGCCACGGGCACCGTCTGGCGAGCCCGCCAGCGGGAGACGGCGGGCGCCGAGGCGGCCGTTCCGGGCCAGCCCGGCGAGACCGTCGCGATCAAGGTCCTCAAGGAGGAGCTGGCCAACGACGCGGACATCGTGATGCGCTTCCTGCGCGAGCGGTCCGTGCTGCTGCGGCTCACCCACCCGAACATCGTGCGCACCCGCGACCTCGTCGTCGAGGGTGACGTCCTCGCCCTGGTCATGGACCTCGTCGAGGGCCCCGACCTGCACCGGTACATCAGGGAGAGCGGCCCGCTGACCCCGGTCGCCGCCGCCCTCCTGACCGCGCAGATCGCCGACGCGCTCGCCGCGAGCCACGCCGACGGCGTCGTCCACCGCGACCTGAAGCCGGCGAACGTCCTGCTCGCCGAGCAGGGCGGCGAGATGCACCCGATGCTGACCGACTTCGGCATCGCGCGCCTCGCCGACTCCCCGGGCCTCACCCGCACCCACGAGTTCGTCGGCACGCCCGCGTACGTCGCGCCGGAGTCCGCCGAGGGCCGCCCGCAGACCTCCGCCGTGGACATCTACGGCGCCGGAATCCTCCTCTACGAGCTGGTCACCGGCCGCCCGCCGTTCGCCGGCGGCACCGCCCTCGAAGTGCTGCACCGCCACCTCAGCGAGGAGCCCCGCCGTCCCTCGACGGTTCCCGGACCGCTGTGGACGGTCATAGAGCGCTGCCTCAGCAAGGACCCGGACCGGCGGCCGAGCGCCGTGAACCTGGCGCGCGCCCTGCGCACGGTCGCCGCGGGCATCGGCGTGCACGCCACGCCCGCCCAGATCGAGGCCGCGGACGGCGTCGGGGCGCTCCTCGCCCCCGACCCGGCGCCCGCGCCGGTCCCGGAGACCCCGGGCGCGGACCCGGCCGGGGCGACCCAGGTGCTGCTCAGCGGCTCCGCCGGCGCCTCGTACGACCCGGCGGCCGCCACCAGCGTCCTGCCGACCGGCGGACCGGCCGGAGCCGCCGACCCGACGGCCGTGCTGCCCACGGGCGGCCCCGGCGGACGCGGCCCCGCGGGCGGCGCCGACCCGACCGCCGTCATGCCCCCCGTACCGCAGAACCCGCCGGGCGAGGAGCCGCACCCCTGGCAGAACCAGCTGCGCGCCGCCCGGGACCGCAACGAGCAGACGCAGGTGCAGTACCTCGATCCGAGCGAGGACCCGCTGCGCCGCCGCCCCCAGCGGCAGCCCCAGCAGCCGCAGCAGCCGCCCCGGCCGCCGCAGGGCCGGCCCCAGCCGTACCAGCAGCAGCACCAGGCGCCCCAGCGGCCCGCCCCCCAGCCGTACCAGCAGCCGCAGCACCCGGCGCCCCAGCAGTACGCCCCCGCCCCGCAGCAGCAGCAGTACGCGCCGCCCCAGCAGCAGTACACGCCCCCGCAACCGCCGCCCCAGGCGCCCGCGCCCGCCGCGCCGCGCCGCGAGCCGCGCCCGCCGCGTCAGCGCAGCGCCAACCCGGTGCGCATTCCCGGGCTCGGCTGCCTCAAGGGCTGTCTGGTGATGATCGTCCTCTTCGTCGTCGCCGGCTGGCTCATCTGGGAGCTGACCCCGCTCCAGAGCTGGATCGCCGAGGGCAAGAGCTACTGGGAGGCCATCGGCGACGGCATCTCGTCCTTCACCGGCTGGGTCTCCGACATCGTCGGCAGCACCGACACCGGCTCCACCTCCGGGGGTGCTACCGGCGGTACGGGACAGTAATACTGCCGATTTATCGACTTCCGAGGGGTGAATTCCCCTCGGGAGTGACGTCCGGCGGCCGTGGACGCGTAACTTTGACGCGAACCGCAGCCGCTGAGGGAGCAGTCTTGGCACGGAACATCGGCAGCCGCTACACCGCCCACCAGATCCTCGGACGGGGCAGCGCCGGAACGGTGTGGCTCGGCGAGGGCCCCGAGGGGCCCGTCGCCGTCAAACTGCTGCGCGAGGACCTGGCCTCCGACCAGGAGCTCGTCGGCCGCTTCGTCCAGGAGCGGACCGCCCTGCTCGGCCTCGACCACCCCCGGGTGGTCAAGGTCCGCGACCTCGTCGTCGACGGCAACGACCTGGCCCTCGTCATGGACCTCGTCCGCGGCACCGACCTGCGCACCCGCCTCGACCGCGAGCGCAGGCTCGCCCCCGAGGCCGCCGTCGCGATCGTCGCCGACGTCGCCGACGCCCTCGCCGCCGCGCACGCGGCCGGGGTCGTCCACCGTGACGTCAAGCCCGAGAACATCCTCCTCGACATGGAGGGACCGCTCGGCCCCGGCGGCGCCCACCCCGCCCTCCTCACCGACTTCGGCGTCGCCAAGCTGATCGACACCCCCGGGCGCACCAAGGCCACCCGGATCATCGGCACCCCCGACTACCTCGCCCCCGAGATCGTCGAGGGCCTGCCGCCCCGCGCCGCCGTCGACATCTACGCCCTCGCGACCGTCCTGTACGAGCTGCTCGCCGGCTTCACCCCGTTCGGCGGCGGCCACCCGGGCGCCGTCCTGCGCCGCCACGTCACCGAGACCGTCGTCCCGCTGCCCGGCATCCCCGAGGAGCTGTGGCAGCTGGTCGTCCAGTGCCTGGCGAAGGCCCCGGCCTCCCGGCTGCGCGCCTCCGAGCTCGGCACCCGCCTCCGGGACGTCCTGCCGATGCTCAAGGGCATCCCGCCACTGGACGTGGACGAACCCGACGCGGAACCCGCGCCCCAGGAGTCGTACGAGGACGAGGCGTACGCCACCGCGACGGGCGCCGGGACCGGTTCCGGGGCGGGCGAGCCCGCGCCGCGCCGGGCCGCCGTCCCGCTCGTGCCGGGCGCCTCCGCCGACTCCCACCGGGACACCCACACCTCCATGCGGGTCCCGGCCCCCGACGAGCTCTCCGGCGGGCCGCTCGGCACCGCCCGCGCGCCCCGCACCGCCGGTGCCCGCCGCCCCGGCTCCGCCCGCAACAGGGCGGGCACGGTCCGCAAGCGCCGCATCGCGTTCGGCGTGGTGGCCCTCGTGGTCGCCGGCGCGCTGGGCGCGGGCGGCTACCTCGCGGCCTCCGGGGACGAGGACGCGCCGCCCCAGGACTCCAAGCAGTCGTCCCAGCCGTCCCAGCCGTAGGTTCGGTCCCCGGCCGCGAGCCGTTACGCTGGACGCGTGGCAGTCGTCGATGTATCCGAAGAGCTGAAGTCCCTCTCCTCGACCATGGGGTCGATCGAGGCCGTCCTGGACCTCGAGAAGCTGAGGGCCGACATCGCCGTGCTCGAAGAGCAGGCCGCGGCCCCGTCCCTGTGGGACGACCCGGAGGCGGCGCAGAAGATCACGAGCAAGCTTTCGCACCTCCAGGCCGAGGTCCGCAAGGCCGAGGCCCTGCGCGGCCGCATCGACGACCTCGGGGTGCTCTTCGAGCTCGCCGAGGAGATGGACGACGCGGACACCCTCGCCGAGGCCGAGGCGGAGCTGGCCTCCGTCCGCAAGGCGCTCGACGAGATGGAGGTCCGCACCCTCCTCTCCGGCGAGTACGACGAGCGCGAGGCGCTGGTCAACATCCGCGCCGAGGCCGGTGGCGTCGACGCCTCCGACTTCGCCGAGCGGCTCCAGCGCATGTACCTGCGCTGGGCGGAGCGCCACGGCTACCCGACCGAGGTCTACGAGACCTCGTACGCGGAAGAGGCCGGCATCAAGTCGACCACCTTCGTGGTGAAGGCCCCGTACGCCTACGGCACGCTCTCCGTGGAGCAGGGCACCCACCGCCTGGTCCGCATCTCCCCCTTCGACAACCAGGGCCGCCGCCAGACGTCCTTCGCGGGCGTCGAGGTCCTCCCGGTCGTCGAGCAGTCCGACCACGTCGAGATCGACGAGTCCGACCTGCGCGTCGACGTCTACCGGGCCTCCGGCCCCGGCGGCCAGGGCGTCAACACGACCGACTCGGCTGTGCGCATCACCCACATCCCGACCGGCATCGTCGTCTCCTGCCAGAACGAGCGCTCGCAGATCCAGAACAAGGCGAGCGCCATGAACGTCCTGCAGGCCAAGCTGCTGGAGCGCCAGCGCCAGGAGGAGCGCGCCAGGATGGACGCGCTCAAGGGCGACGGCGGCAGCTCGTGGGGCAACCAGATGCGGTCGTACGTCCTCCACCCGTACCAGATGGTCAAGGACCTCCGTACGGAGTTCGAGGTCGGCAACCCGCAGGCGGTCCTCGACGGAGAGATCGACGGCTTCCTCGAGGCCGGCATCCGCTGGCGCAAGCAGACGGAGAAGTAGGCGCGCGCGACGGCGCGTCCGCGTACGGCCCGGGCTCCGCACCCCTCGGTGCGGGGCCCGTCGCATTCGCTGCCGCAAGCGGAACGAACGCCGTCCGGGCGCTTTGTCGACAAGGGAACTGCCTTCACAGGCCCCGGAGTTCAGGGTTTACGTCACAGTTGCATCCCCGCATGGCAGGCAAGTCGTGATCTTTCGGGCATCGCACGCGCAACGACCTTGACGCGTCATCGGAAACTCGGAAGGGTGGCGTACTGGCATGCGCAATTCTGGGGCGCGTGTGAACGGGGGCCGACCCAGTCGAGCGTCGCCCCTGCTGCGCGGGGCCCCGAGCGCTGCCCCATGACGAATTGAGCTACTGGGGGTAGCAGCCAGATGACGAAGCAGATGCGAGTCCGTATCGCGCGCGTCGCCGCAGGTGCGGTGATCGCCGCCGGTGCGTCGCTCACCGCGGCGGGTGCCGCGCAGGCCGTGGGCGCGTTCGGGGACAACGACCCCACGCCGGTTCCCACGTGCATCCCCGGCGACACCGGGTGCGAGACCACGCCGCCTCCCACCACGGAGCCGCCGGTCACCACGCCGCCGCCGACCACCGAGCCGCCGGTCACCACGCCGCCGGTCACGACCCCGCCGGTCACCACGCCGCCGGTCACGACCCCGCCGGTCACGACCCCGCCCGTGACGACTCCGCCGGTCACCACGCCGCCGGTCACGACCCCGCCGGTCGAGACCACCCCGCCGGTCGAGACCACCCCGCCGGGCACCGGCGAGACCACCCCGCCGAGCACCGGCGAGACCACCCCGCCGGCCCCGGGTGAGACCACCCAGCCCGGCACGGACGACAACGGCACCGACACCAACGGTGGCGACGAGCCCGGCACCTGCACCGTCGACCTCGACGGCGCCGAGTGCGTCGAGACCGGCAACAACAACACCGACACCAACAACGCCGGCTCGCAGCCCGTGCAGCAGGGCCAGGCCAAGGAGGAGCTCGCCGAGACCGGTGCGGCCGAGACCTCGTTCCTGGTCATCGGCGCCGCGACCATGATCGCGGGCGGCATCGGCTTCCGCCTGCTGCCGCGCGTCGTCGCCGGCGGTCGCACCGCCGCCTGAGGCGCCCGCGCCTGACGCGTCCGGGCCCGAAGGGCCCGCACCCGACGGACCCGCGCCGTTGAGCGCACGCGCATGCCGAAGGGCCGGGGAGCACGCTCCCCGGCCCTTCGTGTGTCTCCGGCTCGTGCGGCCTCGCGCACGCCGTTCGTCAGGCCGTCTGCACGGCCGCGAGCAGGGCGATCGCCGCCAGCAGGGCGACCGCGAGCGTCAGCAGCATCGAGGGGGACAACCCCTGGGGGGTCATCCGCTCCCGGTTCGCGCGGCAGACGGGGCAGCGGCCCTCGGCGACCGGTGCCGCGCAGTTGGCGCACACCAGTCGGTCGTAGGTCATGCGCGTTCCTCCTCCCGCACAGGGATACACACCAGGACAACGTCCGGCACGATCCGGACGTTCCCCCTACCACTGTGCCAGCTTCGCGGCGTTTCGGCGCGCCCCACCGGATCGCCACCGTTCCGCCCCGAGGGGCGAAAAGGATAAAGCACGCAAGACGGGACCGCGACTGCACGGGCCATCCCCGTTCGCGTAAGGTCACGCACACCTACTCCCGGCCGACCGTGGTGCATCCGTGATCCGATTCGACAACGTCTCCAAGTCCTATCCGAAGCAGAGCCGCCCCGCGCTCCGGGACGTCTCCCTGGAGATCGAGAAGGGGGAGTTCGTCTTCCTCGTCGGTTCCTCCGGCTCCGGAAAGTCGACCTTCCTGCGCCTGCTCCTGCGCGAGGAGCGCGCCAGCCAGGGGCAGGTCCACGTCCTCGGCAAGGACCTCGCCCGGCTCTCCAACTGGAAGGTGCCGCAGATGCGGCGTCAACTGGGCACCGTCTTCCAGGACTTCCGCCTGCTGCCCAACAAGACCGTCGCCGAGAACGTGGCCTTCGCCCAGGAGGTCATCGGCAAGCCGCGCGGCGAGATCCGCAAGGCCGTGCCGCAGGTCCTCGACCTCGTCGGCCTCGGCGGCAAGGAGGACCGCATGCCGGGCGAGCTGTCCGGCGGTGAGCAGCAGCGCGTGGCCATCGCCCGCGCCTTCGTCAACCGCCCGATGCTGCTGATCGCCGACGAGCCCACCGGCAACCTCGACCCGCAGACCTCCGTCGGCATCATGAAGCTGCTCGACCGCATCAACAGGACAGGGACCACCGTCGTCATGGCGACCCACGACCAGAACATCGTCGACCAGATGCGCAAGCGCGTCATCGAGCTGGAGAAGGGCCGCCTCGTCCGCGACCAGGCGCGCGGCGTCTACGGCTACCAGCACTGACGGCGGGGGATCCAGAACACCATGCGCGCTCAGTTCGTGCTCTCCGAGATCGGCGTCGGCCTCCGGCGCAACCTCACGATGACCTTCGCCGTCATCGTCTCCGTGGCCCTCTCGCTCGCCCTGTTCGGCGGGGCCCTGCTCATGCGCGAGCAGGTCAACACGATGAAGGACTACTGGTACGACAAGGTCAACGTCTCCATCTTCCTCTGCAACAAGACGGACGCGGCCGGCGGCACCAAGTGCGCCAAGGGCGCCGTCACGGAGCAGCAGAAGGAACAGATCAAAACCGATCTGGAGAAGATGGACATCGTCGAGACCGTCCACCACGAGACGGCCGACGAGGCGTTCGCGCACTACAAGGAGCAGTACAGCGACACGGCCATCGCGTCCGTCATCACGCCGGACCAGATGCAGGAGTCGTTCCGGGTCAAGCTCAAGAACCCCGAGAAGTACCAGGTCGTCGCCACCGCCTTCGCCGGCCGCGACGGCGTCGAGTCGGTCCAGGACCAGCGGGGCATCCTGCAGAACCTCTTCGACCTGATGGACGGCATGCGGATCGCCGCCTTCGGCGTCATGGCGCTCATGCTGGTCATCGCGCTGATGCTGATCGTGAACACCGTCCGCGTCTCGGCCTTCAGCCGCCGCCGCGAGACCGGCATCATGCGGCTCGTCGGCGCCTCCAGCTTCTACATCCAGATGCCGTTCATCATGGAGGCCGCCTTCGCCGGACTCCTCGGCGGCGCGGTCGCCTGCGTGCTGCTGCTGGTCGGCCGGTACTTCCTCATCGACCACGGCCTGGCGCTCGCCGACAAGATGCAGCTGGTCAACTTCATCGGCTGGGACGCCGTCTTCACCGTGCTGCCGCTCGTCCTCGTCATCGGCCTCCTCATGCCGGCCGTGGCCGCGTTCATAGCGCTGCGCAAGTACCTGAAGGTGTGAGAAAGACACCCTGGCATCGAGGGGCGTCGTGCGGCCAAAGCCCGTGCGGCGCCCCTCTTTTGTCCTAGAGTGGGCGCATGCCGACCGGCCCGACACCTCTCTGTCTCCGGCCCCGCGGAGTCCTCCGTGGGGCCGTTCTGACGTTGGTCTTCTCCGGAGTCCTCGCCACCGCGGCGGCCACCGGCTCACTGCCCCGGCAGGAGCCCGCGGGCGCGGAGCGGCCGGCCGCCGACCGCCCCCCGACCGTGGACCGCGCGGCCCTGAACCGCGCCGCCGCCGCGGCCATCGCCGACGGGAAGTCCGGCACCGAGGCCGCCGAGGAGTTCGTCAGCCGCAGCGGCGACCGCTGGGGCGCGGTGTACGACAAGAAGGAGTACGCCGAGTTCGAGCAGGCCCTCGACGGCGCCTACACCGGCGTCGGCCTCTCCGCGGGCCGCTCCGGCGCCGGCCCCGTCCGGGTGACCCGGCTGCGCTCCGACGGCCCCGCCGACCGCGCCGGGCTCCGGGTCGGCGACCGGCTCGTCTCCGTCGACGGCCGCTCCACCGACGGGCTCTCCGTCTCCGAGGTGGTCTCCCTCCTGCGCGGCGACGGCGTCCCCGGCTCCACCGTCGTCCTCGGCGTCGAGCGCGGCCGCGCCGCCTGGACCGAGACCGTGCGCCGGGCCCGCCTCGCCACCGACCCGGTCACCGTCCGCCGCCTCGACGACGACACCGTCCTCATCCGCGTCGCCGCGTTCACCAAGGGCGCGGGCGCCCGCGTCAAGGAAGCCGTACGGACCGCCCCGGCCGGCGCGGGGGTCCTCCTCGACCTGCGCGGCAACTCCGGCGGGCTCGTCACCGAGGCCGCCGAGGCCGCCTCCGCCTTCCTGGACGGCGGCCTGGTCGCCACGTACGACGTCGAGGGCGAACAGCGGGCGGTGTACGCGGACGGGGGCGGCGACACCGGAAGGCCGCTGGTCGCGCTGATCGACGGCGGCACCATGAGCGCGGCCGAGCTGCTCACCGGCGCCCTCCAGGACCGGGGCCGGGCCGTCACCGTCGGGACGCGCACCTTCGGCAAGGGCTCGGTGCAGATGCCGAGCCCACTGCCGGACGGCTCCGTCGCCGAGCTGACCGTCGGCCACTACCGCACCCCGGCCGGTCACGCCGTCGACGGGCGGGGCATCACCCCGGACCTGGCGGCGGGGGAGCGGGCCGAGGAGCGGGCCCGGACGGTATTGAGTGGCCTCGGAGGGGGCTCGTAGTGCGAAAATGAGCGCACTATGGCAAAGGGACTCGTGAACGTGCAGGGCAAGCCTGCCCAGAAGAAGAGCCAGGACAAGGCGCCCGAGCGCAAGCTCATCGCTCAGAACAAGAAGGCGCGCCACGACTACCACATCCTCGACACCTACGAGTGCGGTGTGGTGCTCATGGGCACCGAGGTGAAGTCGCTGCGCATGGGCCGCGCGTCGCTGGTGGACGGCTTCGTCCAGATCGACGGCCACGAGGCGTGGCTGCACAACATCCACGTGCCCGAGTACATGCAGGGCAGCTGGACCAACCACCACGCGAAGCGGAAGCGGAAGCTGCTGCTCCACCGGGCCGAGATCGACAAGCTGGAGTCGAAGTCGCAGGAGACGGGCCACACGATCGTGCCCCTCGCGCTGTACTTCCTGAACGGCCGGGTGAAGTGCGAGATCGCGCTCGCCAAGGGCAAGAAGGAGTACGACAAGCGGCAGACCCTGCGGGAGAAGCAGGACACGCGCGAGACGCAGCGGGCCATCTCGGCGGCGAAGCGGCGGCAGCGGGCGGCCCAGCTCGGGTAGCCGCCGCGGTGTCTCTGCGGGGACTCGGCGGGGACGCCGGGGGAACCCCCGGGAATGCGCTGGCAACGCCCGCCGTTGGTCACGTACGATGGGCCACGCACCTCACAGAGGGTGCGTGCATTGAAAAATCAACATGGGGATGATCGGTTTCGACAGCGGATGTCGAAGCAGGGGAAGCGTGTCGAGGAAGCGGCAATGATCTCGTTAACCACGCGCCGAAACCAATAATCGCCAACACCAAGCGCGATTCCTTCGCCCTCGCTGCCTAAGTAGCGACTTGCGAAGTGTCAGCCCGGGGGTGATCCCGACCCGGATCCTGGCATCATCAAGGGATCTAAACCTCTGAGCCCGGTCACGGGGCCCAGAGGGAAATCAAACAGTGACTGAGCCCGTTCCGGACTTGTCTGGGTGATCCGGAGGGCTGAGAAACTCGTACCAGACTGCACACGGAGAAGCCCTGGTTCCGCACCGTTGGACGCGGGTTCGATTCCCGCCATCTCCACTCATCCCATGTGGGCAGAGGCCCGGTGGTCGTTCGCGACCGCCGGGCCTCTGTCATGCCCGGGGGCCGCGGCCCACGCCGGTCGCCGCGCACAGGGCGAGCGCCACCGCCGCGGCCGTCACCGGGAGCAGGAACCCGAAGGCGGGGAAGGGGGCGTGGTCGGCCGCCCAGCCGCCGGAGGCCGAGCCCACCGCGATGCCCGCGAGGAGGGCGGTCACCGCGAGCGTCATGCCCTCGTTGAGCTGCGACGGCGGGGTGAGGCGCTGCACCAGGCCCATGCCCGTGACCATCGTCGGGGCCGTCGCCATGCCCGCCAGCAGGAGCCCGGCCGCCAGGGCGAGCAGGGAGCCGGTCGTGGCCGCGAGGAACGGCATCGCCATCAGGACGGTCATCGCCGCCAGGCACGTCCGCAGCCGGGCGGTGCGGCGGGCGCGGCCGTAGAGCAGTCCGGCGGCGCACGAGCCCGCGGCCTGCAGGGCGAGGACGGGGCCCGCGACGGGACCGTCCACGAACGCCAGGGCGACGACCTCCATGGAGCCGAAGATCGCCCCGGTGGCCAGGAAGACCGCGAGGAGCGGCACCATGCCGGGCGCGTGGAGCGGGGAGCCCGCGGCCGTACGGGGGGCGACGGGCGGCTCCGTGGAGCGCTGGGCCGCGAAGAGCAGCACGCCGGTCAGCAGGAGGGTGGCGGCGACGAGCGTGCCGGCCTCCGGGAAGAGCGCCGAGCAGAGCAGCGCGGCGAGCATCGGGCCGAGCATGAAGCAGAGTTCGTCGGCGGCCTGCTCGAAGGCGTTGGCGGTGTGCAGGGCCGCCGCGTCCCCCTTGAGGAGGTGGGCCCAGCGGGCGCGGGACATGCCGCCGGTGTTGGGGAGCGTGGCGGTGGCCATGACCGTCGCGAAGAGCGTCCAGACGGGCGCCCCGGCGCGGACGCAGAGCACCAGGAGCAGCTGGCCGAGGACCGCGTACAGCGTGGCGGGGACGGCGACCCTGGCCTGGCCGTACCGGTCGACGAGCCGGGCGATCCAGGGCGCGGTGAGCGAGCCGACGACGAGACCGGCCGCGCCGACGGCGCCGGCCAGGGCGTACGAGTCGTGCGCCCCGGCGATCATGATCACGGAGCTGACGCCGAACATCCCCATGGGCAGCCGGGCGATCAGGTTGCCGGCCGTGAAGGCCCGGGTCCCGGGAAGGGCGAAGAGCCGCAGGTACGGATTGGCGGACCGGGCGGACCGGGCGGAGGCGACGGTCGGAGCGGGGGAGAGGGGACGGGGGGAGACGGGACGGACGGTGAGGGGCCGGGCGGCCGGGCGGGCCGCGTCGCGGTAGCGGGGAGCCAGGGCGGGGCCCGCCGGGGTGAGGGTGAGGTCCTGTTGCGGCATGGAGCAAGCCTCACGGGAGCGGCCCGACACCGTCCAACACCTGATCGGTGGCCATTCACGCACCTGTGTTGTTGAATGCGCGGATGGCCTCGCCGCACGACATCGACCCCCGCCTCCTGCGGTCCTTCACCGCCGTCGCGGAGGAGCTGCACTTCACCCGCGCCGCCGCCCGCCTCTTCGTCGCCCAGCAGGCGCTCAGCCGGGACGTCCGGCGCCTGGAGCGCGAGCTGGGCGCCGAGCTGTTCGTACGGACCACCCGGCAGGTCGCCCTCACCCCCGAGGGGGAGCGGCTCCTCCCGTACGCGCGACGCGTCCTCGCCGCCCACGACGAGCTCACCGACGCCTTCCGCGCCGCCGCCCGGCCCCTTCTCGTCGACCTCAACACCCCCGGCCTCGTCCAGGACCGCATCCTGCGCAGGGCCCGCGAACTCGCCCCCGACCAGGAGCTGATGGCCCGCTTCGAGTCCGGCCTCACGGGCGCGGCCCGCGAGATCCTCGCCGGGCGGCTCGACGCCTCCTTCGGCCGGTACGGCGGTCTGGTCCCGGCACTGCGCGCGCGGCTCGACGCGCAGTTCGTCCGGTACGAACCGATGGCCGTGATCCTGCCCGAGGACCACCCGCTCGCCGGGCTTCCCGAGGTGCCGCTCGCCGCGCTCGCGGGCGAGAGCGTCTACGCCGGGGCCGGGAACGACCGCACCGTCGAGTGGACCGACCTCGCCCGGCGGCTCTTCGAAGGCCGCGGCATCGAGGTCTCCCCGCCGGCCCCGCTCGCCGTCGGCCACGAGGAGTTCCGGCGGATCATGGCCAAACACCGCCACCCCGTCCTCGCGGTCGTCGGCTTCCCGCCGATGCCGGAGTGCGTCCTGCGCCCGCTCGTCGACCCCGTCCCGCTGTCACCCGTGAGCCTCGTGTGGCGCAAGGGACTGCGCCACCCCGCCCTGGACGCCCTGCGCACCGCCGCCGCCGAGATCGCCGCGGCGGAACGCGGTCACCCGCACCCGCCCGCCTCCTGGCTCCCCGACGGCGAACCGGGTCTCCCCCAGGAGCGTCCCGCCCCACCACCGCTCACAGGAAGCTCGACCGCCGGGTGAGAGCAAGGTTCCGTCCCCGACACCTCAGGGCACCGCCCTGAAACGCGGCTTTCCTACCGTCGGGTGCATCAGGGTTCCGACGTCGTGGAGGTGCGAGATGGGTGGTCGCTGGATCGAACGGTGGGAGCCGGAGGACGAGACCTTCTGGCGCGAAGGGGGAGAACGGATCGCGAAGAGGAACCTCCTCTTCTCCGTCTTCTCCGAGCACATCGGCTTCTCCATCTGGAGCCTCTGGTCGGTCATGGTCCTCTTCATGGGCCCGCAGTACGGCATCGACCCGGCCGGCAAGTTCTTCCTGATCGCCACGGCCACCTTCGTCGGCGCGCTCATCCGCATCCCGTACACCTTCGCCGTCGCCCGCTTCGGCGGCCGCAACTGGACGGTCCTCAGCGCCCTCCTGCTCCTCCTGCCGACGGGCGTCGCGTTCGCGGTGATGGAGCCCGGCACCTCGTACACCACCTTCGTCCTGGTGGCCGCGCTCACCGGCGTCGGCGGCGGCAACTTCGCCTCCTCCATGACCAACATCAACGCCTTCTTCCCGCTCCGGAAGAAGGGGTGGGCCCTCGGCCTCAACGCGGGCGGCGGCAACATCGGCGTACCCGTCGTCCAGCTCGTCGGGCTCCTCGTCATCGGCACCGCCGGGGCCGTGCACCCGCGGATCGTGCTCGGCGTCTACCTGCCGCTCATCGTGATCGCCGCCGTCTGCTCGGCGCTGTTCATGGACAACCTCGCGCCCGTCAGGAACGACACCGGCGCCGTCAAGGACGCCGTGAAGGCCCGCCACACCTGGATCATGGCCTTCCTCTACATCGGCACCTTCGGCTCCTTCATCGGCTACAGCTTCGCCTTCGGACTCGTCCTCCAGACCCAGTTCGGCCGCACCCCGCTCCAGGCCGCCTCGCTCACCTTCATCGGGCCCCTCCTCGGCTCCCTCATCCGGCCCGTCGGCGGCTCCCTCGCCGACCGGCACGGCGGCGCCCGCATCACCCTCGCCACCTTCGCCGCCATGGCCCTCGCCACCGGCGTCGTCATCCACGCCTCGATGACCGAGTCCCTCGCCGTCTTCCTCGTCGGCTTCATCGCCCTCTTCGTCCTCAGCGGCCTCGGCAACGGCTCCACCTACAAGATGATCCCCGCGATCTTCCTCGCCCAGGGGCACCGCAAGGGCCTCTCGGGAGAAGCCGCGGAGTCCTACGGGCGGCGACTGTCCGGCGCCTCCATGGGCCTCATCGGCGCGGTCGGCGCCCTCGGCGGCCTCGGCATCAACCTCGCCTTCCGCCAGTCCTTCCTCACCGTCGGCAGCGGTACGGGCGCCTTCGTCGCCTTCCTCGCCTTCTACGCGGCCTGCATGCTCGTCACCTGGGCGGTATACCTTCGGCAGCCCACCGCCGTGCCCGACACCGCCGAGGGCGCCGAGGAGCCGGAGACCCGGCCCGGATACGCGCAGGTCTGATCCACCATGGGCGGCGCGGACCGTAACGACCAGGAAATACGCGTGAACCCGGACCGTCACGCGGCGGCGTCAGGCTCTGGTCCCATGGACGAGAACCACGGCCCCCTGGCCGGTTTCACGGTCGGCGTCACCGCGGCTCGGCGCGCCGACGAACTCATCGCGCTGCTGCGCCGGCGCGGCGCCGCCGTCGTCCACGGGCCCGCCCTGCGGATCGTGCCCCTCGCGGACGACACCGAACTCCTCGCCGCCACCAAGGAGATCATCGGCCGGGCCCCCGACGTCGTCGTCGCCACCACGGCGATCGGCTTCCGGGGCTGGGTCGAGGCCGCCGAGGGCTGGGGCTGCGGACAGGAACTCCTCGACGTCCTGCGGGGCGTCGAACTCCTCGCCCGCGGCCCGAAGGTGAAGGGAGCCGTCCGGGCCGCCGGGCTCACCGAGACCTGGTCCCCCTCGTCCGAATCCATGGCCGAAGTCCTCGACCGGCTCCTCGCCGAGGGCGTGGAGGGACGGCGGATCGCCCTCCAGCTGCACGGCGAACCGCTCCCCGGCTTCGTCGAGGCGCTCACCGCCGGCGGGGCCGAGGTCCTCGGCGTCCCCGTCTACCGCTGGATGCCCCCCGAGGACCTCGGGCCCCTCGACCGGCTGCTCGACGCCACGCTCGCCGGGACCGTCGACGCCGTCACCTTCACCAGCGCCCCGGCCGCCGTCTCCCTCTTCTCCCGGGCGGCGGAGCGGGGGGTGCGGGACCGGCTCGTCGAGGCCCTGCGCCACGACGTGCTGGCCGTCTGCGTCGGGCCCGTCACCGCCCTCCCACTACGGGCCGAGGGCATCGACACGTACCAGCCCGAACGCTTCCGGCTCGGCCCGCTCGTCCAGCTGCTCTGCTCCGAACTGCCCGCCCGCTCCCAGGTCCTGCCCGTCGCCGGGCACCGGGTCGAGGTCCGCGGGCACGCCGTCCTCGTCGACGGCGCCCTGCGGCCCGTGCCGCCGGCCGGCATGGCCCTCCTCGGGCTCCTCACCCGGCGGCCCGGCTGGGTCGTCTCCCGCGCCGACCTGCTGCGGGCGCTGCCGGGGGCGGGGCGGGACGAGCACGCCGTGGAGACGGCGATGGCGCGGCTGCGGACGGCGCTCGGCACGCCGAAGCTGATCCAGACGGTGGTGAAGCGCGGCTACCGCCTGTCGCTCGACCCGACGACGGACGACAAGTACGCCGACTGACGGGCGGGCCCGGTCCCGTACGGACCCGCCGGGCCCGGTCCCGTACGGACGGCCCTCGCGGTCGTACGGCCGTCACCCCGGCGAGGGCTATCGTGCCGGGGTGACTGGTGAGCCGATACGCATCCGCGCCGCCCGGGACGACGACGCCGCGGCCCTCGCCGACGCCGTCGTGCGCAACCGCGCGTTCCTGAAGCCCTGGGAGCCGTACCGGGCCGAGCGGTACTACACCGTCGAGGGACAGGCCGAGCGGATCGCCGACGGCGGACGGCGGTGGTTCGCCGTCGAAGGGGACGCGATCGTCGGCGTCGCCACCCTCTCCGGCATCGCCCTCGGGCCGCTGCGCAGCGGCTCCCTCGGCTACTGGGTCGACCACGCGTACCAGGGCCGCGGCCTCGCCTCCGCGCTCACCGCCGAGGTCTGCCGGGCGGCCCGCGACGAGCTGGGGCTGCACCGGGTCGAGGCGGGCACGCTGCTCGACAACCACGCCTCGCAACGGGTCCTCGCCAAGGCGGGCTTCGTGCGGATCGGGACCGCGCCCCGCCTCCTCCACATCGACGGCGCCTGGCGCGACCACCACCTCTTCCAGCTGATCCTGCACGACGATCCGCCGCCCCGCCCGTGATCACGCCTGACACGGGACCCCCTGGTGGCGTACGCTCGACGGCTGCCCAGTGCACGTCAGAAGGGGGCCTTAGTGGCCGCGCAGGAAGCCGTGGACACGGTCCGGGACCGTGAGATCGGTGTGGAGCAGGAACATCTGGACCAGGTCTACCGCCGACTGGAGGAGAAGATCCACGAGGCGGAGTTCCTGATGAACGACGCCGCCCAGCGGGGTCAGGTCGGCACGCCCGGCGCCCTCGCCGAGCGCGACGCGCAGGTCTTCCGCGCCGGGATCCACCTCAACCGGCTCAACAACGAGTTCGAGGACTTCCTCTTCGGGCGCATCGACCTCCTGTACGGGAAGGACGGCAAGAAGGGCCCCGACGGCGCCTACACCTCCGTGGAGCCCGCCGAGGACGCCGTACGCCCCGACAACACCGCCGACATCGGCGAGACCCTGCACATCGGGCGGATCGGCGTGCTCGACTCGGACTACGCGCCGCTCGTCATCGACTGGCGGGCGCCCGCCGCCGCGCCGTTCTACCGCGCCACCCCCGTCGACCCCGGCCGAGTGGTGCGCCGCCGCGTCATCCGCTCCAAGGGCCGCAGGGTCCTCGGCGTCGAGGACGACCTGATGCGCCCCGAGCTGACCGCCACCCTCGACGGGCGCGAGCTGCCCGCGATCGGCGACGGCGCCCTGATGGCCGCCCTCGGCCAGGCCCGCGGCCACTCGATGCGGGACATCGTCTCCTCCATCCAGGCCGAGCAGGACCTCGTCATCCGCGCGCCCGCCGCCTCCGTCACGTACGTCGAGGGCGGGCCCGGCACCGGCAAGACCGCGGTGGCGCTGCACCGGGCCGCGTACCTGCTCTACCAGGACCGGCGGCGGTACGCGGGCGGCATCCTCATCGTCTCGCCGACCCCGCTCCTCGTCTCGTACACCGAGGGCGTGCTGCCCTCGCTGGGCGAGGAGGGGCAGGTCGCCATCCGGGCGCTCGGCAGCCTGGTCGACGGGGCGGAGGCGGACGCGTACGACGAGCCGGCCGTCTCCCGCGTCAAGGGCTCCTCCCGCATGCTCGCGGTGCTCCGCAAGGCCGCCCGCGGCGCCCTGGAGGGCGCCGAGGCGCCCCGGCTGCTGCGCGTCGTCGCCTTCGGGCGCCGTCTGGAGCTGGAGGAGGCCGAGCTGCGGCGCATCCGGCAGAACGTCCTGTCCGGCACCGCCCCGGTCAACCTGCTGCGGCCGCGCGCCCGCAGGCTCCTCCTGGACGCGCTGTACGCGAAGTCCGGCGCCGTCGGCCGGCACAGCGACCCGGAGCTCGCCGCCGAGCTGCGGTCCTCCTTCGACGAGGACGTGTCCACCGAGGACTCCTTCCTCTCGTTCCTCGACGCCTGGTGGCCCGAGCTGACCCCGCGCGGGGTCCTCGACGCCATGGGCGACGAGAAGCGGCTGGGGCGCTGGGCCCGCCGCGTCCTGAACCCGGGCGAGGTGCGCCGGGTCGCCCGTTCGCTGCGCCGCCCGGGGCTCTCCGTGCACGACGTGGCCCTGCTCGACGAGCTGAACACGCTGCTCGGCGCGCCCGCCCGGCCGAAGCGGAAGCGGGAGTACGACCCGCTGGACCAGCTCACCGGCCTGGAGGAGCTGATGCCGGTACGGGAGGAGACGCAGCGGGAGCGGGCCGAGCGGCTCGCGGCGGAGCGCACGGAGTACGCGCACGTCATCGTCGACGAGGCCCAGGACCTCACGCCCATGCAGTGGCGGATGGTCGGCCGCCGCGGCCGGCACGCCACCTGGACGGTCGTCGGCGACCCGGCCCAGTCCTCCTGGTCGGACCCGGACGAGGCCGCGGCTGCGCGCGACGAGGCGCTGGGCAGCCGGCCCCGCCGCCGCTTCGAGCTCACCGTGAACTACCGGAACCCGGCGGAGATCGCCGAGCTGGCCGCCCGGGTCCTGGCCCTCGCCATGCCGGGCATGGAGTCGCCGCGCGCGGTCCGGTCCACGGGGGTGCGGCCCCGCTTCGTAGCGGTTCCGGCCAAGGACCAGCTGGCCGAAACCGTACGGTCCGAGGCGGAGCGGCTCCTCACCGAGGTCGAGGGCACGGTCGGCGTGGTCGTCGCCATGAACCGGCGCGAGCAGGCCGCCCGCTGGCTGGCCGGGCTCGGCGACCGGGTGGTGGCGCTCGGCTCCCTGGAGGCGAAGGGCCTGGAGTACGACGCCACGGTGGTGGTCTCGCCCGCGGAGATCGCCGACGAGTCGCCGGCGGGGCTCCGGGTGCTGTACGTGGCGCTCACCCGCTCCACGCAGGCCCTGACGGTGGTGTCGGGCGAGCGCGACCTGCCGGACGGGGCGGGGGTGCCGGACCTGCTGCGGGACTGATTTCCGGTCAACTCGCGCGGCGGGAATCACCGGGCAGGGTGGTTTGTTAGCCTTGTCGTGGCACCGGCTCGATCCAAGCCCCCGGGCCCAACCTTCGTCCCTCAGAGGGACCACTTGCCGCGAGGCGAGCATGGCGGGTCGGTGCCACTTAGACGTACATCCAAAGTTGAGGCCCCAGGTCACCTCAGGTGACGGGGGCCTCTTCTGCTTCCCCGGTGTCTCTCGTATGGTGGAAACTACTTTCCGAAAACAAAATGACCGCATTACCTGCTACCGGCGGGTAGGTGCGACCATCGGAGGGCGTCGCCGGGCAACCAGCCGGGGCGGCGTAGCAACGAAGCTAGGGAAAGCAGAGGAACCCGGCCATGGCAACGGCGCCCAGCGTTTCGTACTCGATGACGGTCCGCCTGGAGGTGCCCGCGAGCGGCACCGCGGTCTCACAGCTCACCACCGCGGTCGAGTCCCACGGCGGATCCGTCACCGGCCTCGACGTGACCGCCTCCGGCCACGAGAAGCTCCGCATCGACGTCACCATCGCCGCGACCTCCACCGCGCACGCCGACGAGATCGTCGCGCAGCTGCGCACCATCGAGGGCGTCGTCCTCGGCAAGGTCTCGGACCGCACGTTCCTGATGCACCTCGGCGGCAAGATCGAGATGGCGTCCAAGCACCCCATCCGCAATCGTGACGACCTCTCGATGATCTACACCCCGGGCGTCGCCCGGGTGTGCATGGCCATCGCCGAGAACCCCGAGGACGCCCGCCGCCTCACCATCAAGCGCAACTCCGTCGCGGTCGTCACCGACGGCTCGGCCGTGCTCGGCCTCGGCAACATCGGCCCCAAGGCCGCGCTGCCCGTCATGGAGGGCAAGGCCGCCCTCTTCAAGCGGTTCGCCGGCATCGACGCCTGGCCGATCTGCCTCGACACCCAGGACACCGACGCGATCGTCGAGATCGTCAAGGCGATCGCCCCCGGCTTCGCGGGCATCAATCTGGAGGACATCTCCGCGCCGCGCTGCTTCGAGATCGAGGCCCGGCTGCGCGAGGCCCTCGACATCCCCGTCTTCCACGACGACCAGCACGGTACCGCCATCGTCGTCCTCGCCGCCCTCACCAACGCGCTCCGCGTCGTCGGCAAGGGCATCGGGGACGTACGGGTCGTCATGTCCGGCGCGGGCGCGGCCGGTACGGCCATCCTCAAGCTGCTCCTGGCCGCCGGCGTGAAGCACGCCGTCGTCGCCGACATCCACGGCGTCGTCCACGCGGACCGCGCGGACCTGGTCGACGCGCACGCCGACTCGCCGCTGCGCTGGATCGCCGACAACACCAACCCGGAGGGCGTCACCGGCACCCTCAAGCAGGCCGTTGTCGGCGCGGACGTCTTCATCGGCGTCTCCGCCCCGAACCTGCTGGGCGCCGAGGACGTCGCCGCGATGGCCGAGGACGCGATCGTCTTCGCGCTCGCGAACCCCGACCCGGAGGTCGACCCGGCCGCCGCGCGGCAGACCGCGGCCGTGGTGGCCACCGGCCGCTCGGACTTCCCGAACCAGATCAACAACGTGCTGGTGTTCCCAGGCGTCTTCCGCGGCCTGCTCGACGCCCAGTCGCGTACGGTCAACACCGAGATGATGCTCGCGGCCGCCACGGCGCTCGCGGACGTCGTCACCGAGGACGAGCTGAACCCGAACTACATCATCCCGTCGGTCTTCAACGACAAGGTCGCGGGCGCGGTCGCCGGCGCGGTCCGCACGGCGGCGAAGGCGGCGGGCGCCGGCGCCTGAGCGTGTCGCGGGTCGCCGTACCTTAAACCCGCCTTTAGGGTGGTTGTCCGGCTCCGCGTGCATTTCGCGGAGTCGGCGCGACGTCACGCCTGGAGATTCAGGCGCTTTTCGTGTGACCCCAGGGGGTGCCGGATTGGCGTTCCCGCCGCTGGTGGGGGCAGGATGCGTGTTTGGGCGCGAGGGTCCGTCAATGGACCCGGGTCCGGGGACTGTCCGAGGGCCCTGGCAGCATCGGCTTCGCTGTACCTACTCACGCGGCTTCCGCCGCGTGGCACGCCTTACAGGCAAGAAGAACACGGGAGTAACAACATGAACCGCAGTGAGCTGGTGGCCGCGCTGGCCGACCGCGCCGAGGTGACCCGCAAGGACGCCGACGCCGTGCTGGCCGCTCTCGCCGAGACCGTCGGTGAGGTCGTTGCCAAGGGCGACGAGAAGGTCACCATCCCCGGCTTCCTGACCTTCGAGCGCACCCACCGTGCCGCTCGCACCGCTCGTAACCCGCAGACCGGCGACCCGATCGACATCCCGGCCGGCTACAGCGTGAAGGTCTCCGCGGGCTCGAAGCTCAAGGAAGCCGCCAAGGGCAAGTAAGGCAGCCTGTAGGCGCAAAGAGGGCGGCCACCCTGTTCCGGGGTGGCCGCCCTCTCGTCTGTCCTCCAGAAGCCCGTCAGAGGCCCGTCAGAAGCCCGGCAGGCGCGTGGCGGGCTCCTGCCGGGGGCTTCCGTCAGACCAGCGCGCTGCCCGGCAGCTCGACCTTGGCGCCGAGCTCGACCAGCTTCTCCATGAAGTTCTCGTAGCCGCGGTTGATCAGGTCGATGCCGTGGACCCGCGAGGTGCCCTGCGCCGCGAGCGCCGCGATCAGGTACGAGAAGCCGCCGCGCAGGTCCGGGATGACGAGGTCCGCGCCCTGGAGCTTCGTCGGGCCGCTGACGACCGCCGAGTGCAGGAAGTTCCGCTGGCCGAAGCGGCAGTCCGAACCGCCCAGGCACTCGCGGTACAGCTGGATGTGAGCACCCATCTGGTTCAGCGCGGAGGTGAAGCCGAGCCGCGACTCGTACACCGTCTCGTGGACGATGGAGAGGCCGGAGGCCTGCGTCAGGGCCACGACCAGGGGCTGCTGCCAGTCCGTCTGGAAGCCGGGATGGACGTCCGTCTCCAGGGCGATCGCGTTGAGGGAACCGCCCGGGTGCCAGAAGCGGATGCCCTCGTCGTCGATCTCGAAGGCGCCGCCGACCTTCCGGTAGGTGTTGAGGAAGGTCATCATCGAGCGCTGCTGGGCGCCGCGCACGTAGATGTTGCCCTCGGTGGCGAGCGCCGCCGACGCCCAGGAGGCCGCCTCCAGGCGGTCCGGGAGCGCGCGGTGGGTGTAGCCGTCGAGCCGGTCGACACCGGTGATCCGGATGGTCCGGTCGGTGTCCATCGAGATGATGGCGCCCATCTTCTGCAGGACGCAGATCAGGTCCTCGATCTCCGGCTCCACGGCCGCGTTCGAGAGCTCGGTGACGCCCTCGGCGAGGACGGCGGTGAGCAGCACCTGCTCGGTCGAGCCGACCGAGGGGTACGGGAGGCGGATCTTGCAACCGCGAAGGCGCTGCGGGGCCTCCAGGTACTGGCCGTCGGCCCGCTTCTCGATGGTGGCGCCGAACTGGCGCAGCACGTCGAAGTGGAAGTCGATCGGCCGGCCGCCGATGTCGCAGCCGCCGAGGCCCGGGATGAAGGCGTGGCCGAGGCGGTGCAGCAGCGGGCCGCAGAAGAGGATCGGGATGCGGGACGAACCGGCGTGGGCATCGATGTCGGCCACGTTGGCGGACTCGACGTGCGTCGGGTCGAGGACGAGCTCGCCGGGCTCCTCGCCCGGACGGACCGTCACCCCGTGCAGCTGGAGCAGGCCGCGGACCACCCGGACATCACGGATGTCGGGCACGTTGCGCAGTCGGCTCGGACCGCTGCCCAGCAGGGCGGCGACCATCGCCTTGGGCACGAGGTTCTTCGCGCCGCGGACGCGGATCTCGCCCTCCAGCGGGGTGCCGCCGTGGACAAGCAGGACATCGTCAGTGCCGGTCATGAATCTCGCGTTCCGGTGAAGGTCGGTCGGGTGGCCAGAGAAAAGGGTAAGGGTCCATCACACCCCCTTCGGGCGTGTCGGGGGCCCCGTCAGATGTAATGAATTCGGCACAACACCCTCTGCTTCCGTGATCTTGCGGAGTGTCACCGTCCGGTTGTCCCGCCCGTCCGGTTCCCGCCCGACCGTCCCGCCCCTTCTGAACTGCGCGGCTCGTCGTCTTCCGGCCCACGTGCCCCGCAATGCGGCCGACAACCCCCGCGAACGCCGCGCATGCGGGATCATGTGTCGCATGACCGAGGTGTCCTCGCTCACAGGACGGCTGCTCGTGGCCACCCCCGCGCTGGCGGACCCGAACTTCGACCGCGCGGTCGTCCTGCTGCTCGACCACGACGACGAGGGTTCCCTCGGCGTGGTCCTCAACCGGCCGACGCCCGTCACCGTCGGCGACATCCTCGCGCCCTGGGCGGAACTCGCGGGCGAGCCCGGCGTCGTCTTCCAGGGCGGCCCCGTCTCCCTCGACGCCGCGCTCGGCGTCGCCGTGATCCCCGGCGACGAGGGCCCCCTCGGCTGGCGGCGCGTGTACGGCGCCATCGGCCTCGTCGACCTGGAGACCCCGCCCGAGCTGCTCGGACCCGCCCTCGGCTCGCTCCGGATCTTCGCCGGGTACGCCGGCTGGGGCCCGGGCCAGCTGGAGACCGAGCTCGGCGACGGCGCCTGGTACGTGGTCGAGTCGGAGCCCGGCGACGTCTCGTCGCCGCGCCCCGAGACGCTGTGGCGCCAGGTGCTGCGCCGCCAGCGCGGCGAACTCGCGATGGTCGCGACGTACCCGGACGACCCGTCGCTCAACTGAGGCGGGTGGGGCGGGAGAGCGCGGGAGGGCCCGGGGAGGCACGTGTCTGTCCGAAGACGGGCGCGATGCGTACGATGATCCGACCCTCCCGAGCCCACGAGGCGCGTCGCCGCGCCCAGACGATCAAGAGATGACCACGTGCCTGTCATAACCGCCGCCCGGAACGGCCGGGTCTCGAAGCGGGTGCCCGTCGAATCCGTCGGGAACGTACTGCCCACCCGCCTCGACTCGCTCACGAGTCTGAGGTTCTTCGCGGCGTTCGCCGTGTTCGCCCACCACTTCACCGGCGTGGGCGGCAAGACGGGCTACGGCCGAGCCCCGTCGATCTTCCCGTACTCGGAGATGGGCGCCCACGGTGTCACCTTCTTCTTCGTCCTCTCGGGCTTCCTCCTGACCTGGGTCTACAAGCCGTACGAGCACCCGATCGCCTTCTACTGGCGCCGGGTCGCCCGCATCTGGCCGGCCACCCTCGTCGCCGCCGTCCTCGCCTACTACGTCTTCTACGTGCGGGCGAACGAGGTCATGGAGTGGAAGTCGTTCATCGCCTCCCTCTTCCTCCTCCAGAACTGGCTGCCCGAGGCCTCCCCGACGCTCCCCGGCAACCCGGTGACCTGGACCCTGAGCGTCGAGATCCTCTTCTACGCGCTCTTCCCGCTGCTCGCCCGCTTCGTCGTCCGGATGCGCACCCCGCTCCTCGTCACGCTCACCGTCCTCGGCCTCATCGGCATGTGGGCGGTCAACTGGTGGGCCTTCGAGGCCTACGACCCGGCGGTCGCCCGCTGGATCATGCGCCACCCGACCGTCTACCTGCCGCAGTTCCTCCTCGGCATGACCGTCGCCCTGCTGATCCGCCGCGGCGCCCGCGTCCCGCTGCGCCCCTTCGTGCCGCTGGCGCTGCTGGCCGTCTACGTCTTCGCCTACTTCCAGCTCCAGGCCCGCGTCTCCGACCGGTGGGACGCCCAGCTGGAGTACACGCTGCGCCCGACGCTCGCCGTCGTCGCCGCGCTGATCATCGTCGCGTTCGTCCAGCGCGAGATCGCCGGACACCGCGGCCTGCTCAACGCCAAGCCGCTGATCCTGCTCGGCGTCTGGTCGTACAGCTTCTACCTGCTGCACCACGCGGTGAGCCGCTACGCCACCTACGAGTGGGGCCGCATCGCCGACAAGGACTCCGCCCTCTTCAGCATGCTGGGCATGGGCCTGGTCATCCTGGTCATGTCCTGGGCGCTCTACCGCTTCGTCGAGGAGCCGGCGAACCGCTGGATGGTCAAGCGCATCCCGGCCCGCTGGCGGCGCACCGCCCCGGTGGAGCAGCGCACCGCCCCGGTGGAGCAGCGCGTCGCCCCGGTGGAGCGGTGACCGCTCCGGCTCCGCGGCCGACGTGGGTACCCTTGGGTCCCATGAGCACTCTCGAGCCCGAGCGCGGGGCAGGAACGGGAACCCTCGTCGAGCCGACGCCGCAGGTGTCCCACGGTGACGGCGACCACGAGCGCTACGCCCACTACGTCCAGAAGGACAAGATCATGGCGAGCGCCCTCGACGGCACGCCCGTCGTGGCGCTGTGCGGAAAGGTCTGGGTACCGGGGCGCGACCCCAAGAAGTACCCGGTCTGTCCCATGTGCAAGGAGATCTACGAGTCCATGGGCTCCGGTGGGGACAAGGACAAGGACAAGGGCGGCAAGGGCAAGTAACCCGGCTCCGACCGCGGGGAACGGTCCCCGTCGCGTGCACGCAGGTGCGCGGGACGGGGACCGTTTCGCGTTGTGTGCCGCCCCGGACGGAAGAGGGGCGAGATCTCTTGTGGGGGCGGCGGAGGCATGTCTACCCTCCGATGTGCGCATCGCGAAACGGGCGTTGCGCATGATGCAACGTCCGCATGGCGCAACGCTTGCTTGCACGTCACGCTTCCGACGGGACCGACACGATGACCGGGAACCCCCTGGGCGGGCACTCCGTGACCGACCACCCCCAGCACCTCGTCCCCGCGCCCCTGAAGGTCGAAGGGCCCTACCGCCGCGTCACCCGCCTCGACCGGCGCACGACCCTGCACGCCGCCCCCGGCACCGAGTCCACCGCCCGCTGGCTGCGCGCCACCGTCGGCGCCGCGTTCGGGCTCCCGCTGCCGGACACCACCGACGCGCACGCCACCCGAAGCGTCCGGCTGCGCCTCGACGACACCCTCGCCCCGGAGGCGTACCGGCTCGACGCCCTCATCACCGACGTCGTCGAGATCACCGGCGGCGGTCCCGCCGGCGTCTTCTGGGGCGCCCAGACCCTCCGTCAGCTCCTCGGCACCGACGCCTTCCTGGACGCGCCCGCGCAGAAGGACCCCTTCGTCGGGGTGACGGCGCAGTCCGTCGAGGACGCGCCCCGCTTCGGCTGGCGCGGGCTCCTCCTCGATGTCGCGCGGCACTTCACGGCCAAGGACGACGTGCTGCGCCTGCTCGACCTCATGGCCGCCCACAAGCTCAACGTCTTCCACTTCCACCTCACCGACGACCAGGGCTGGCGCGTCGAGATCAAGCGCCACCCGCGGCTCACCGAGGTCGGCTCCCGGCGGGCCCGCAGCAAGTGGGGGCACCGGGCCTCGCCGTACTGGGACGAGACCCCGCACGGCGGGTTCTACACCCAGGACGACATCCGCGAGATCGTCGCGCACGCCGCCGAGCGGCACATCACCGTCGTCCCCGAGATCGACCTCCCCGGCCACTCGCAGGCCGCCATCGCCGCGTACCCCGAACTCGGCAACACCGACGTCGTCGACACCACCGCCCTCGCCGTCTGGGACACCTGGGGCGTCAACCCGAACGTCCTCGCCCCCACCGAGGCCGTCCTCCGCTTCTACGAGGGCGTCTTCGAGGAGGTCCTCGACCTCTTCCCGTCCACCTTCGTCCACATCGGCGGCGACGAGTGCCCCAAGGACCAGTGGAAGGCCTCGCCGACCGCGCAGGCCCGCATCGCCGAGCTCGGGGTCGGGGACGAGGACGGCCTCCAGGCGTGGTTCGTCCGCCACTTCGACCGCTGGCTCGCCGACCGCGGCCGCCGCCTCATCGGCTGGGACGAGATCCTGGAGGGCGGCCTGGCCGAGGGCGCCGCCGTCTCCTCCTGGCGGGGGTACGCGGGCGGGATCGCCGCCGCCGAGGCCGGGCACGACGTCGTCATGTGCCCCGAGCAGTACGTGTACCTCGACCACCGCCAGGCGCCGGGCGACGACGAGCCGATGCCCATCGGATACGTCCGCACCCTGGCGGACGTGTACGGCTTCGAGCCCGTACCGCCCGGCCTCTCCGCCGAGGCGGCCGCCCACGTCATCGGCGCCCAGGCCAACGTCTGGACCGAGGTGATGGAGAACCGCGACCGCGTCGACTACCAGGTCTTCCCGCGCCTCGCCGCCTTCGCCGAGGTCGCCTGGTCCGCGCTCCCCACCCCCGCCGACCGCGACACCGACGGCTTCCTGCGCCGCATGGTGACCCACTACCGGCGCCTGGACGCCCTCGGCGTCGCCTACCGCCCGCCCACCGGACCGCACCCCTGGCAGCAGCGCCCGGGAGTGCCCGGCCGCCCGCTGGAGGGGCCGCCCCCGCACATGTGAGGGACCTCGCTTCCCCGCGTCACCCAAGAGAGGCGAAACGGAAGTTACCGTCTCTCCTCGGACGTCCGGGACGGAACAGTCCTTCGTGGACCCTCGCGCCGGACGGCTCGGAAGATGTGCCAGAGTTGCCACGTCCGGCGTGTGAGCACGTACGGTACGCCCACACGCAGGCGCGACGGCCGGGCACGATCGGGGACCACCGGGACACCGGGAAGGGGCAGCGGGTTGACCACGCACGCACCACAGACGGCGCAGTCCGTGACGCTGCCCGTCTCGCTCGACGAGGCCGTGGCGGCACTCACCGCCATGCCCGCCGCCGTGCCCGTCGCGGGCGGCACCGACCTCATGACCGCCGTCAACCGGGGCCGTCTCCGCCCCGCCGGGCTCGTCGGCCTGAACCGCATCAACGAGATCCGCGGCTGGCAGTACCAGGACGGCCACGCCCTCCTCGGCGCCGGCCTCACCCACGCCCGCATGGGCCGCCCCGACTTCGCCGCGCTCATCCCGGCGCTCGCCGCCGCCGCCCGCGCCGCCGGACCGCCGCAGATCCGCAACGCGGGCACCCTCGGCGGCAACGTCGTCACCGCCGCGCCCACCGGCGACTCGCTGCCCGTCCTCGCCGCCCTGGAGGCCGACCTCGTCGTCATGGGCCCGCTCGGCAGCCGCGAGATCCCCGTCTCGCACCTCCTCGCGGGCCGCGACCTGCTGGCCCCGGGCGAGCTGGTCGCGTTCGTCCGCGTACCGCTGCTCCACGCCCCCCAGGTCTTCCTCAAGGCCACCGGCCGCACCGGCCCGGCCCGCGCCACCGCCTCCGTCGCCGTCGTCCTCGACCCGGCTCGGCGCGGGGTGCGCTGCGCCGTCGGCGCCGTCGCGCCGATGCCGCTGCGCCCCCTGGAGGCGGAGCGCTGGATCGCCTCGCTGGTGGACTGGGACAACGACCGCGGGCTGGCCCCGGAGGCGCTGACGGCGTTCGGCGAGTACGTCGCCGCCGCCTGCATCCCGGACCCGCAGGGCGACGAGCAGTTGCCCCCGGCCGTACTGCACCTGCGGCGCACGGTCGCCGCGCTGGCCCGACGGGCACTGGGGAGGGCACTGTCGTGAGCACGGAAGAGCAGCGGAACCCGGGCAACCCGGGGGCATGGGAGCCGATCCCGCAGAGCGAGGGGTACGACGGGGACGCCACGGCCTTCGTGCAGCTGCCGCCCGACTTCATGCTGGACGGCGTGCCCCTGGAGGCGCCGGGCCACGGCTACGTACCGCCGATGATCACCCCGCTCCAGCCGCTGTCGCCGCCGCCCTCGACGGACCCGTCGGCGACGGGCCAGTGGGCGGTGCACCCGCCGACGGAGGCCGAGCAGCCGGTCGGTTTCGAGACATTCGAGACGGGCGAGGTTTTCGGTACGACGGAGGCGTACGGGACGGCCGAGTCCTACGGGGCGCCCGAGGCGTATCAGGGGTACGAGGGGTACGACGGGTACCAGGCGGCTGAACCCTTCGGGGCGGCCGAGCCGTTCGCGGCCGGTGAGCAGTCGGGCGGGTACGGCGGGCAGGACCCGCACGCGACGGCGGAGTGGCGGTTCGACGGCTCCACGGGCCAGTGGGTGGTGCCGGACCCGTCGGTCCCGGATTCGTCGGCGGAGCAGCCCGGGACGCAGCCCGAGAGGCCCGCGGAGCCCGCGGTGGCGCCGGCCGTGCCGTCGTACGCCGAGGTACCGGCCACGCTGCCGGGCGGCGCGACGGCGCCCTGGGCGCTGGACGAGACCGCGAGCGGCGGCCCGGAGCCGGAGCAGGAACGGGAGCCGGAGCCGAAGCCGGAGCCGGTGGCCGAGCCTGCCGCCGCCGTCGAGGCGGAGGCCGGGGACGAGGGCGTGCCCGAGGTGGCGGCCGACGCGTCGCCGGCGGAGGCGCCCGAGGACCCGGCACCGGTCGAGGACCCGGCACCGGTCGAGGACCCGGCCCCGGCCGAGGCCCCGGTCCAGGCCGCCGCCCCCGCTGCCCCCGCCGCGCCCGTCGTCGCGTCCACCGACAGCGACGAGCACCCCCACACCTCGTACACCCTGCGGGTCAACGGCACCGACCGCCCCGTCACGGGCTCCTGGATCGGCGAGTCGCTGCTCTACGTCCTGCGCGAGCGCCTCGGCCTCGCCGGGGCCAAGGACGGCTGCTCGCAAGGCGAGTGCGGCGCCTGCAACGTGCAGGTCGACGGCCGGCTCGTCGCCTCCTGCCTGGTGCCCGCGGCCACCGCCGCCGGGTGCGAGGTGCGGACGGTCGAGGGCCTGGCGACCAACGGCGAGCCGTCGGACGTGCAGCGGGCCATGGCCAGGTGCGGCACCGTCCAGTGCGGCTTCTGCATCCCGGGCATGTGCATGACCGTGCACGACCTCCTGGAGGGCAACCACGCCCCCACCGAACTGGAGACCCGCCAGGCCCTCGCCGGCAACCTCTGCCGCTGCTCCGGCTACCGCGGCGTCCTCGAAGCCGTACGGGACGTCGTCGCCGAGCGCGAGGCCGCCGCGGCCGCCACCACGCCCGAGGGCGCCGACGCGCCCCGGGTCCCGCACCAGATCCCCCACCCGCACGACGGAGGCATGGCGTGAGCAGCGACGCGACCACCGCGGCTCCGGACACCGCCGCCGCCCCGGCCCCCGGCCAGGAGACGGCGGCCCACGGCATCGGCGCCTCGCTCCCGCAGGCGGACGCGCGGGCGAAGACCGAGGGCACCTTCCCGTACGCCTCCGACCTGTGGGCCGAGGGGCTGCTCTGGGCCGCGCTCCTGCGCTCCCCGCACCCGCACGCCCGGATCGTCGCCGTCGACACGAGCGCGGCCGCCGCCATGCCCGGCGTACGGGCGGTGGTGACCGCCGCCGACGTGCCCGGCGCCGCCACCTACGGCCGCACGGTCGCCGACCGGCCCGTCTTCGCCGACGGCCTCGTCCGCCACCACGGCGAGGCCATCGCCGCCGTCGCCGCCGACCACCCCGACACCGCCCGGCTCGCCGCCGCCGCCATCAGCGTCGAGTACGAGGTCCTCGAACCGGTCACCGACCCGGAGAAGGCCTTCGCCGCCGAGCCGCTCCACCCCGACGGCAACCTCATCCGCCACATCCCGCTCCGGTTCGGCGACCCGGAGGCCACCGGCGAGGTCGTCGTCGAGGGCCTCTACCGCATCGGCCGCCAGGACCCGGCCCCCATCGGCGCCGAGGCGGGCCTCGCCGTACCGCGCCCCGACGGCGGCGTCGAGATCTACACCGCCTCGACCGACCCGCACACCGACCGCGACCTCGCCGCCGCCTGCTTCGGCCTGCCGCCCGAGCAGGTCAAGCTCGTCGTCACCGGCGTCCCCGGCGCCACCGGCGACCGCGAGGACCCCGGCTTCCAGATCCCGCTGGGCCTGCTCGCGCTGCGCACCGGCTGCCCGGTCAAGCTCACCGCCACCCGCGAGGAGTCCTTCCTCGGCCACGCCCACCGCCACCCCACCCTCCTGCGCTACCGCCACCACGCGGACGCCGAGGGCCGCCTGGTGAAGGTGGAGGCACAGGTGCTGCTCGACGCGGGCGCGTACGCGGACTCCTCCTCCGAGTCCCTCGCCGCCGCCGTGGCCTTCGCCTGCGGTCCGTACGTCGTCCCGCACGCCTTCGTCGAGGGCTGGGCGGTCCGCACCAACAACCCGCCGTCCGGCCACGTGCGGGGCGAGGGCGCGATGCAGGTGTGCGCGGCCTACGAGGCCCAGATGGACAAGCTCGCCGCCAAACTCGGCGTCGACCCGGCCGAGTTGCGGATGCGGAACGTCCTGGCCACCGGCGACCTGCTGCCCACCGGCCAGACCGTCACATGCCCGGCACCGGTCGCCGAACTCCTCAGCGCTGTACGGGACTTCCCGCTGCCCGCGCTGCCCAAGGACACCCCCGAGGACGACTGGCTGCTGCCCGGCGGCCCCGAGGGAGCGGGCGAGCCGGGCGCGGTGCGCCGGGGCGTCGGCTACGCGCTCGGCATGGTCCACATGCTGGGGGCCGAGGGCACGGACGAGGTGTCGACCGCGACCGTACGCGTCCAGGACGGGGTGGCCACGGTCATCTGCTCGGCCGTCGACACCGGTTCGGGCTTCTCGACCCTCGCCCGCCAGATCGTCCAGGAGACCCTGGGCATCGACGAGGTCCACGTCGCCCCCGTCGACACCGACCAGCCCCCGGCGGGCCCGGCCGCCCACGGCCGGCACACCTGGGTCTCGGGCGGCGCCGTGGAACGGGCCGCGAAGATGGTCCGCACCCAGCTCCTCCAGCCGCTGGCCCACAAGTTCGGCATGTCGACCGAGCTGCTCCAGATCACCGACGGCAAGATCACCTCGTACGACGGGGTCCTCTCGACCACCGTCACCGAGGCGATGGACGGCAAGGAACTCTGGGCCACCGCCCAGTGCCGCCCCCACCCCACCGAGCCCCTCGACGAGGCGGGCCAGGGCGACGCGTTCGTCGGCCTCGCCTTCTGCGCGATCCGCGCGGTCGTCGACGTCGACATCGAACTCGGCGCCGTACGGGTCGTGGAGATGGCCGTCGCCCAGGACGTCGGCCGCGTCCTCAACCCCGCCCAGCTCGCCGCCCGCATCGAGGCCGGCGTCACCCAGGGCGTCGGCGCGGCCCTCACGGAGAACCTCCGCACGGCCCGCGGCCTGGTCCGCCACCCGGACCTCACCGGCTACGCACTCCCGACATCCCTGGATGCCCCGGACATTCGCATCGTGAAACTCGTCGAGGAACGCGACGTCGTCGCCCCCTTCGGCGCGAAAGCGGCGAGCGCGGTTCCGGTCGTCACCTCCCCCGCCGCGGTGGCCTCAGCAGTCCGCGCGGCCACCGGACGCCCCGTCAACCGCCTCCCGATCCGCCCGCAGGCGGCCGTCGCCGTGCCCAATTCGTAACCACGCGATGTCCGTTGCTTGTGCAACCCGGAGGTGCGCACTGTCGTCGTCCTTGACTACAGTGGACTTCCGGACTGGGTAGTAGACGCACGGTTGTTCACACGGGGGAGGAGCGGGGGCATGGAAGCCTACGTGGGCGGAATGGCGTCCGGGATGCGGACGCAGGCCGTGAAGTACAGCGCCGACTCCATGGAGACGTTCAAGAAGGGCGTCGAGAAGCTCATCGCGCAGCTCGACGGCTCCGAGGCAGGCGCCGGGAACCTGAAGGCCGACCCGGTGACGCGCTCCCAGTTCGGCGGGGGCGGCGCGGCCTGGGGCGAGGCGCAGGGCGCCTACCAGGCCTACGACGAGGTCCTCGGCAAGCTCGTACAGCTCTCGGGTCTGCTCAACGACTGCCTGGAGGGGCTCGGCATCGCCGTCGTCGCCTCCCAGAACAGCATCGAAGAGATGGACGACGACATCAAGCGCAAGATGATCCAGATCCACCAGCGCACCTATGACGCCAAGGAGAAGGCGGACAAGGAAGCGGGCCGCGGACCGGGAGCGAGCGGACAGAGCGACACGACCGAGGGCGACACCTCCCTCCAGTAGGCGGGCGCGCGGACGGAATTTCGGGGACACGGGGAAGAGGCGAGAGATGAGGCCTGCAGAGGGCGGCGGAGGCGGCGGTACCAACTTCCGCGGCATGTCCCATCAGCAGATGTTGGCGTGGCTCGACGAAGCGAGCAGCTTCAACGTGGGCAGCGCGGCCCGGCGGCTGAAGACCGTCGCGGACCAGTTGGAGATCATCGCCGACCAACTGCGCACCAGCATGAGCCGGATGGACTGGGAGGGCGAGGCCGAGAAGGCCTTCGTGGAGTGGGCCACCAACGTGGCGAACTCGACCACCGCCCTCGCGATGTACAGCGCGCGCGGCTCCGTCTGGATGACGGAGAACGCGGCCGCCATCTCCCACGCACAGAGCGCGATCCCCCGCTACACGGACACCACGGCGGCCAAGGCGAACCTGGAAGCCGCGCAGAAGTACCGCAACGACCCCGACTCGGAGACGATCGCCCGCAAGGCCAGCCAGCAGCTCGCTGCGATGGAGGCCAGGGAGGACGCCAACCGGGAGGCGGCCGCGGACGAGATGGTGCGCCTCTCGCAGGCGTACAAGTGGTCCAGCTTCCAGATGGGGAACGAGCAGCCGCCGACGTTCCCGCCGCCGCCGGGCGCGTTCGTGCCGGAGAACGCCGGCACGGTCGGAGGCGACTCCTCGTACATCGGGTCCTCTCAGGGGGAGAGGTACTCCACCGGTACGGACACGGGGACGACGAAGCAGACCCCGCGTCAGCAGCACGACATCCCGTCCACGCCGGACACGAACGTGATCCCGCCCAAGGGTGACACCGACGGGCCGACCCAGGTCGTCCGCCCGGAGGTCCGGCCCGAGGTGCGTCCCGACGCGCCCGTCGACCTCGGCATCGACAGCGTGGGCACGCTGCCGCCGACCACGACCGGCCCCACGACGCAGACCCCCGGCGGCCCGCCGCCGATGACCAAGCCGGAGGGCGGCACGCCTCCGCTCCTGACCACGACCACCGGCATCCCGCCCTTCACCGGCAAGGGCGGCCCGACGACCCTGCCGCCCACCGGCCCGGTCACCGGCGGCACGCGGAACACGCTGCCCGGTGGCGGTACGCGCGGCCTGCCGTACGGCACCGGCCCGGTGTCCGGCGCCCGCGACGGCATCAGCGGCGGCCGGCCCGTCCCCACCACACAGGGGCGGACCTCGACGGGCATCCCGCGCAGCACCGTGATCGGTACGGAGCAGGGCGGCCGCAACGGCACGGGCATGGGCCGCGCCCCCCTGGGCGGCGGCATGGGCACCGGCATGGGCGGCGGCATGGGCGCCGGGAACAACGGCATCAGCGGCGGCCGCCGCCTCGCCGGCGAGACCGGCGGTGTCGTCGGCGGCACGGCGCAGCGCGCCGCCGCGACGGGCGGCGCCCGACCGTTCACGCCGGGCGGCACCGGCCTCGTGCGCGGCGCCTCCACCCCGGCGGGCGAGCGGCGCGAGGAGAAGAACGGAGAGCGTCCCGACTACCTGGTCGAGGACGAGGAGACCTGGCAGCAGGGCAACCGCCGCACGGCGCCGCCCGTCATCGACTGATCAGCGCGAGGAAGCAGATGCGTACCAGCAGTATTCGTCGGAGCCGTGCCCGGGTCACCGCCTCGGCCGCCTTGGGGATGCTGCTGGTGGGCATCGCTTCCGTGCCCGCCCACGCGGAAGGAATCCGCGACCAGCAGTGGCAGTTGACCGCGATGGGCGCGGAGAAGATCTGGCAGCTCAGCACGGGTGAGGGCGTCACCGTCGCGGTGATCGACACCGGCGTGGACAAGACCAACCCGGACCTCCGCGGGCAGGTGCTGGACGGCAAGGACTTCGCCGCCGGTCAAGAGTCGGGCGACCAGTTCACCGACTACGACGGTCATGGCACCGGCATGGCCGGTCTGATCGCCGGTACCGGTGCCAAGGACGGCGGGAACGGGGCTTTCGGCCTGGCTCCCGGAGCCAAGATCCTTCCGGTGCGCGTCCCCGGCCTGCAGGCGGGCGACGGCAGCATGGCGGACAGCGAGAAGGACTTCAACCGGGTCATCCCCCCGGCCATCAGGTACGCGGCTGACTCCGGTGCCAAGGTCATCAACCTCTCCGTCGCTTCCACCGCCGGCTCCCAGGCGCTCACCGACGCCGTGAAGTACGCGCTCGACAAGGGAGCTCTCGTTTTCGCGGGTGTCGGAAACTCCGGCGACAAGGGCAACCACATCGCATACCCGGCGGCAACCCCCGGCGTCGTCGGCGTCGGCGCCATCGACTCCAAGCTGAAGCGCATCCCGATGTCCCAGTACGGTGCCCAGGTGGACATCGTCGCCCCCGGCAAGGACGTCGTCCACGCCTGTGGAGGTGGCACCGGACTCTGCCGCGGCAGCGGTACGAGCCACGCCACCGCCCTCGCCTCCGCCGCCGCCGCGCTGCTCTGGGCGGAGCACCCCGAGTGGACCAACAACCAGGTCCTCAAGGTCATGCTCAACACCATCGCGAAGCCCACGGGCGGCGAGAAGCGCAGCGACTACATCGGTTACGGCGCCATCCGGCCGCTGCGTACGCTCAAGACGCCCGGTGACCCCGGTCCGGCCGACGTCCGGCCGATCGACGACCTCACCGAGGCCGCCCCGGAGACCTCGTCCGCGGCGCCCACCGCCGGAGAGCCGGAGCCCGCCGAGTCCTCCGCGCCCGCCTCCGCCCCGGCGCCGGCCCCCGCCCCGCAGGCGGCGGCGGACGAGGGCGGCGACTCCGGTCTGTGGATCGGCCTGGGGATCGGCGCGGCCGTGCTGATCGGTGCCGCGGTCGCCGTGCCCGTACTCCGTTCACGGCGCGGCTGACACCGTCCGGACACTCAGACGCCGAAAACGGGCATCGCCGCGATCCTGCCGCCCCGCGCGACGAAGACGCGGTTGGCGTCGCTGACGAGCTGGTAGGGGCCCTGGCGCTGCATCTTCACGCCGAAGAGGAGGTCCTGGGTGGCCTTGTGCAGGACGCGGACGGCGCTGTCGTCCGGTTCCGGGAACCAGACCGTCGCGCCCGCGACGACGGGGGCGGTGACGGTCGCCCCCATGGTGTCCATGTAGGCGATCCACTCCGTTTCGGGCCAGCGGGAGTCCGGCACCGTGCGGTAGTTGTGGGCGGAGGTGCCGTCCATGGCGAAGACGAGGTCGGCTTCCGCCGCAGGGCTTCCCCAGCCGATGCCGGGGCCGTCGAGGTTGTCGGACTCGCCTTCCCACAGGTGGTCGCCGCGGTCGAGCCTGCGGGCGACCAGCTTCGGGCCGCCGAAGTAGACGAAGTTGCCGCTGATCGCGGGCGCGTGGCCCTCGGTGCCCAGACCCTTGCCCTCCCAGTCCGTCTCGCCCGTGTCCGTGTGGAGGGCCTCCACGTGCCCGTCCCTGCCGTGGATGACGAGCCGCTTCCGGCCGACGGCCGCCTTCGCGGGGCCGTGCGGCGAGCGCGGCAATGTCATGGGGCGGGTCCACGCGGTGGCGAGGGTCCAGGCGTCGAGGGCCCGTAGCTGGTTGTCCCGGGTGACGAAGAAGACGTGGGTGTCGTCGGCGGCGAGGAGGTCGTCGGCGTCCGCATCCGTCCGCCAGACGTGGCGGCCGGTGGAGGGGACGTAGGCGTGCAGGACGCCGTCCTTGTCGGAGCCGACGACGAGCCGGTCGGCGACCGAGACGAAACCGGCGTCGGCGTCGATCTCCCTGGCCCGCCAGCGCTCCCTGCCGTCGGTGACCGCCAAGGCGAGCAGCCCTCCCGTCTTCGCGTGGACGATCAGCACGTCCCGCACGGGAAGGGGGAGTTCGCCGTTCGGGGCGACGACGTCGAGGGGGCCCCAGAGGGCTTTGGGGGTCTGCCCCTGCTCGTTGTCGGCGGTCGAGGCGAAGGCCGCCTCCGGTGCGGCGACCGCGGGCGGCACGTCGGCCGTCGGTGACGCGTCCCCGTCCCGGTTCAGCCACCAGGCTCCGGCCCCGCCGGCCGTGCCGAGCACGGCCGCGCCGACCGCCGCCGCGGTCAGGAAACGGCGCCGGGACGGCCCGGCGGTCGGTACGGCCGTGTCCTCGGGCGCGGCCAGCCGCTTCGTGGCCGCCTCGCGTCGCCTGATGTCCTCAGCGAGCGGACCGCCCCTGCGCCACACACGGTCCGCGCCCTTCGGCGGCGCGAAGGCCTCCGCGATGCGCGGCGGAACGGGACGCAGCGCGGGGTCCTTCGCCAGGCACGGCCCGATGAGCTGCGCCAGCTCCGCCGGGACCGCGCTCAGGTCCGGGGCGCCGTGCACGACCTCGTACTGGACCGCCGCCACATGGGCGCCGTCGAAGGTGCGCCGCCCGCTCGCCGCGTACGCGAGGACCGCGCCGAGCGAGAAGACGTCCGAGGCGGGGCCGACGCGCTGCCCGAGGACCTGTTCCGGCGCGCCGTATCCGGGCGTGACCGGGATCTGGCCCGTGGTGGTGAGCGTCAGCCCGTGCTCGGGGCGGGCGATGCCGAAGTCGATGACGCGGGGGCCGGTGGAGGTGAGCACGATGTTCGCGGGCTTGAGGTCGCGGTGGACCAGGCCGACGGCGTGGATGTCGTGGAGGGTGCGGGCGAGGCGGGCGGCGAGCGCGCGGACCGTGGATACGTCCATCGGCCCGTACGCGCGGATCGCCTCGTCGAGCGTCGGTCCCGCGAGGAACTCGGCCGCGATCCAGGGCCGTCCGCCCTCGGTCTGCGCGCCGAGGACCCGCGCGACGCCCGTGCTCGTGACGGCCCGCGCCATGTCGGCCTCGCGGACGAACCGCTGGGCGAGGTGCTGGTCGTGGGCGAGCTCCGGGCGCAGGACCTTGACGGCGGCCGGGGCCCCGGAACCGTCCCGGCCCACGTACACCTTGCCCATGCCGCCCTCGCCGAGGATGCCGAGGAGTCGGTACGGGCCGAGGCGGAGCGGGTCGCCGGTGGTGAGGGGCTGTGGGGTCACGGGATCTTCCGGGTCGTCGGGAGTAGGGGTGGGGTCGGGAGGTCAGGCGAGAGGCAGGGCGAGGACGGAGGTCGGCCCGGCCCCGAAGATCCGGGTCCGGTCCTTGTCCACGACGTGCCGGGTCGTCCGCGTGGGGAACACCCAGGCCGAGCGACGCGTGCCGGTGAGGTCGATCGCGCTGAGACCACCGTGGACGGGGGCGTAGACGTACCGGTCGCCGATCACGGGCACGGTGAAGTAGTCCGGATACAAGGTGCGTTCCGTGGGCGTCTCGGTCCAGTGGCGTGTTCCGATCGCGGCCCTGACCGCCACCATCCCCGCGCGTTCCCTCTTTTCCTGGGCGTAGACGATGCCGCCCGCCGCGGCGGGCAGTCCGAACGAGGTGGAGCCGGTGCCGTACTCCCAGGCGATCTCGCCGTCGGTGAGACGCAGCGCCCGCAGCCGGTCGCCGCCGAGGTACACGTGCTGGTCGTCGGTCGCCAGCTGTCCCGGCTTGAAGTGAGCCGATGAGGTCAGGCGGACGCTCCGCCGCCACAGTTGTCGCCCGGTCCGTACGTCCCTCACCTGGAGGACGAAGGACTCCAGGTCGCCGCTGTTCTTGCCGAGGACCAGCCGGTCGCCGACGACCCGGGAGAGCCAGGGCCGGACGCCGTCCCACTCGTACGGCCGGCGCCAGGCCTCCTTGCCCGTGCGCAGGTCGACGGCGAGCAGGTGCCAGCCCCGTTCGTCGTCCTCGTCGTCCCGGCTGCCCCGGCGGGACGCGGCGAAGAGCAGACCGCCCGCCGCGGTCAGGAGTTCCGTGCCGAAGCTGGTCCCCTCGAAGCCCTTGAGCTCGATCGTCCGGGCGGCCTCCTGGCCGGTGGCGGGCGCCAGGGTGCGGACGCGCAGGACGCCGGGCCCGTCGAAGTCGCCGTCGGAGACGTAGAAGCGCGTGCCGTCGGTCACGACCTGCCGGGGGTCCGCGGACGCGGTCCACAGTTCGGCGCCGTCGCCGGTGCTCAGCGCCCGGAACGTCCCCCTCGCCGGGAACCCCACCACGTCCCCCGCGACCAGCGGCGTGACGTTCTCCTCGCGGTCCTCGGCCGGGCCCGTCCACAGGGCCGCCGGAGCGCCGTCCGAGGCCGTCGTGGCCGGGACGGCGGTGGGCCCGGTGGGCGCCGTGGCGCCGGAGGCGGAGGGTGGGGCGGAGGGGCGGGAGGAGAGCCAGGCCCAGAGGCCGCCGCCCGCCGCCGAGACGCCGAGGACGGCCCCCGCGCCGGAGGTGAGGAGGCGGCGCCGGGAGAGCGGGGTGGCGGGGGCGGTGGGGGCCGTCGCGGTGGCCGCCGGGGCCGGGAGGCGGTGCGGGGAGTGGAGCCACACGTCGGTGGCGCGGCGGGCGATGTCGGCGAGGACCAGGGGCGGGAGGTGGTCGGCGAACTCGCCGTGCCCGTCGTGGAGTCCGTGTACCAGGGCGGCGGTACCGGGGCGGGCGGCCGGGTCCTTCGCGAGGCAGGCCGCCAGGAGCGGGCGCAGTGCGGGCGGCAGGCCGGTGAGGTCCGGTTCGGCGTAACGGACCCGGTAGAGGAGGTCCGCGGGGGAGCCGGTGCCGAAGGGGCCGTGGCCGGTGGCGGCGAAGACCAGGACCCCGGCGAGGGCGAACACGTCCCCGGCCGGGGTGTGTTCCTCGCCGCTCGCCTGCTCGGGCGACATGAAGGCGGGGGTGCCGGCCGCCGCTCCCGTACGGGTCAGGTGGTCGTCGCCCGCCGCGCGCGCGATGCCGAAGTCGATGATCTTCGGCCCGTCGGCGGTGACCAGGACGTTGGAGGGCTTCAGGTCCCGGTGGACGACGTCCGAGGAGTGCAGCTGGGCGAGCGCCCCGGCGAGGGCGGCGCCGAGGGCGCGGACGGTCGGTTCGGGGAGGGGGCCGCCGAGGGCGACGGCGTCGTCGAGCGGCGGGCCGAGGACGTACTCGGTGGCCAGCCAGGGCGTCTCGGCGAGCGGGTCGGCGTCGACGACGGCGGCGCCGTGCCGGGCGCCGATGATCCGGGCCGCGTCGGTCTCCAGCCGGAAACGGCTGCGGAACGCCGGGTCGGCGCCGAGCCGGGCGTGCATCGTCTTGAGCGCGACGGTACGGCCGCCGGGGGTGCGGGCCAGGTAGACGGTGCCCATGCCGCCGGAACCGAGGCGGGCGAGGAGGGCGTACGCGGCGACGGCGGTCGGGTCGTCGTGGGTCAGGGGGGACAGCATGGCGTCAGCTTCGGCTTCGGATCCGTGTTCGTGAGGGCTCGGGTGCGTCAGTGCGAGGGGAGGGGCGGGAGTTCGGCGGCGAGGAGCGCGGCCGACTGACGGGCGAGGACGGCGACGACGCGGCCGGGCAGCCAGCCGGGGGCGAGGAGCGTGGCCGCGGAGTTCAGCACGGTCCGGTGCGGGGTCGGCGGGGCCAGCGCCGCCATCAGGTCGGCCGCGGTGGGGCGGTCGGCGGGGTCGCGGGCCAGGCAGGCGGAGACGAGCGGGCGCAGGGCGGCCGGGAGCTCGTCGCGTTCGGGCACGGTGTGGCCGGTGGCGGCGTACGCGAGGACCGCGCCGAGCGCGAAGACGTCGCAGGCCGGGCGGGGGCGGCCGCCCGTGGCCTGCTCGGGGGCGAGCGCGCCCGGGTCGAGGCCGGGCAGGCCGGTGCGCGGCTCGCCGTCGGGGGCGGCGGCCCGGGCGGCGCCGTAGCAGCTCAGCCGGGGGCCGTCGGCGGTGAGCAGGACGGCGGCGGGGGAGACCCCGGCGTGGGTGAGGTCCTGGGCGTGCGCGGCGGCGAGGGCCTCGGCGAGGGCGGTGCCCACGGCCCGTACGGTCACCTCGGGCAGCGGGCCGCCGTGGACGGCGAGGGCCACGGGGAGCGGCAGGGCGGGCACGTAGGGCGTGGCGTACCAGGGGGTGTCGCCGGGGGCGGCGACCTCCGTCACCGGAGCGATCCACGGGCCGATGAGACGGCGGGCGGCGTCGGCCTCGGCGGCGAAGCGGACGGGGTCGGTGCCGGGGAGCGGCGCGGAGAGCAGGACGGTGCGCTCGCCGTCCGCGGAGCGGGCCACGAACCGGCGGCAGGGGACGGGGGGCGCGGCCGTCGGGGAGGACGCGGCCGTCGGGGAAGCCGGGGAGGACGCGGCGCCGGGGGCCGGCGGGTCGAGACGGGTGATCAGGCGGTATGGGCCGATGCGCCGGGCCGAGGCCGCTTCCGGCCGTTCCTCCCGGGCCGGCCGTTCCTCCCGGGCCGGCCTTCGCTCCCGCCCCGGCCGTTCCTCCCGTGTGCGCGCGTGCTCCACGTGTCCGTCCCCCGTCCGTTCAGGCGCCCCGTGACGACGGGGGCGGTACGAGCCTATCGAGGCGCGGGGGGACGGCCGTTGCCGGGCGCCGACGGGCTGGCGGGGAAGGGAAGGGGAAGGGAAGCGGAAAGTCCGGGCTGTCCGGGTTGCGAAGGTGAAGCGGGCCGTGCGGTCGTGAAGATCTCGGAGGTGGCCGGGATTTCCCGGTGGTGAGTGCTCGAACAACCGCCCAGGGGACTACGATCGCGGTGATTCCGCGAGCGCGAAACTTGCGGAGGCGAAGCCGGAACGATCAGAGACACTCGGAACTACCGCCACACCGCCACACCGCCACGGGGGAGAGCATGTCGTTCGAAGAGGAGTGGGCGTCCGTCCGGTCCACGTCCGCGACCAGCGTGAGCATGAGGCTCAACCAGGTCGCCCCCGACTCCGGCGGTGGCGGCGGCAACGCGGACCTCAGCGTCGACCAGGACAAGCTCGGCGCCATCGGCAGCGCCGCCTACGCCCTGCACGGCCGGCTCGCCAAGGACGGCAACCACGCCCGTACCGCCACCTCCGAATCGGCGACGACGATGTCCAGCAACGGCTTCCGCACCGGCTCCGCGATGTCCGCCGTCCAGGAGACCTGGGCGTCCCAGCTGAACACGCTCCTCGACGCCTGCGCCAACATCTCCAACCACCTCGACTACAGCGCGGCCTCCCACGCCAAGGAAGAGGAAGACATCCGGGCGGCCCTCGCCGCGTCCAAGATCAACGAATACCTGAAGTAGGCGGGGGACCAGCTGTGTTGACCTACGACAACGTCTACCACGCGCCGCTCGGCAAGCTGAAGGCCGCGGCCGACGACTGGTCCGAGATGAAGGGCAAGCTCGACAGGCTCGCCGAGGACGCCCGTACGACGATGGCCGCGAAGGCCAAGGACGAGTACTGGCGCGGCGTGAACGCCGAGGTGACCAAGCCCTTCGTGGACAAGACGGCGAAGGAGTTCGAGGACGCCGCCAAGGCCGCCGACGGCATCCACAAGGTCCTCGAGGACGGCTACAAGAACTTCAAGAAGGCGCAGGACGACCTCAAGAGGATCGTCGACACCGAGGCCCCCGAACAAGGCTTCTTCGTGAAGTCGGACGGCACCGTCGCCGCCAAGGAGCCCCTCTCCGAGACCAAGGACCAGGGCGCCCGGCACGACCCCGACTTCCAGGACGCCGTCCGCCGGGAGCGCGCCGCGATCCAGGCGATGGAGCAGCGGATCAAGGCCATCATCGAGGTCTGCGACGAGGCCGACGTGGCCTGCTCCAACGCGCTGCGCGCCAACAACACCGCCGACAAGCACAACTTCAGCGGCCCGAAGTACACGAGCCTCGACGCCGAGGAGGCGCAGCGCGCCGTCGACCTGGCCAAGAAGGGCCGGGACATCTCGCACGAGGAGCTGGTGCGCCTCAACGAGCTGCTGAAGGACAACAGCGGCTCCAAGGAGTTCTCCCGGACCTTCTACGACGGTCTCGGCCCCAAGGGGTCCCTGGAGTTCTTCGGCCAGCTGTCGACCGACACGTACGACTACACGAAGGTCGACAAGGAACGCCTCGCCGACGTCCAGGCCCTCCAGAAGAACCTGGGCCTCAACCTCGCCACCGCCACGCAGGGCGGCGACGCGTGGACGGACAAGTGGTCCGCGGACATGCGCAAGCTCGGCACGGAGCGCATCCCGCTGGTGAAGTACGACAACAACCCGGCGTTCGGCTACCAGTTGCTCGGCGGCATCATGCGCTACGGCGAGTACGACAAGAAGTTCCTGGTCCCGATCGCGGAGCACGTCACCCAGCTCCACGCCAAGGACCCGTACCTCTTCGCCAACAGCAAGCCGATGATCGCCGGCGGGCTCCAGAACCAGTACAACCCGTCGGGCGTGAACGGCGCCGGCTTCGACCCGATGGTCTCGATGCTGGAGGCGCTGGGGCACAGCCCGGAGGCGGCGAAGGAATTCTTCTCGAAGGAGCCGACGTCCTACAACAAGGACGGCAGCGTCGGTGGGACGGTGGACCTGGACCCCAAGAAGGAGGAGAACCAGGTCAGCTACCTGGACTACTTCGCCAACAAGGACTACACCTTCTTCCCCGACATCGACGGTCACGACCCCGACGACGCCAAGAAGTCGGCGGACTACATGCCGGACGCCCTCGGCCACGCCCTGGAGGCAGCGACGCTCGGCCACGCGTGGGACGACCCGACGCCGGAGCTGAAGCGCGACGCGGACTCGGCGAAGATCATGACGGAGGTCGTCTCGAAGTACGGCGGTGACGCCGAGCTGCTCAAGAAGTGGCAGTCACCGCTGGCGGACAGCCTCGGCAACATGGGCGCCGGGTACATCGACGACCTCAACTGGGCTTTGGACAAGAACGCCACGGACAGTCCCTTCTCGCCGACGAAGGACAATGCGGCCCACGCCCAGTTCGGACGGCAGGCGACGGTCGACTTCCTGAGCACTCTGGGCCAGCACCCGGACGCCTATGCCACGGTCTCCACCGCCGAACGTCTGCACACCACCAGCGTGCTCGAGGCGCAGGTCGGCCCGGACGGCAAGATCGACGAGGGGCGCGCGCGGGCCACCGTATTCACCGGGGCCACCCTGCAGGGCCTCCTCGACGAGTCCCGGGGCGCTCAGGTCGAGGCCGAGGGCATGAAGAAGCACGAGGAGTACGAGAAGGCGGCGCAGGCGAAGGCCGGCTGGGTGGAGCTCGGTGCGACGGTGGGCATCGCGGCTGGTGTCGCCTTCCTGCCGGCCACCGCCGCGGTCGGTACCGCGGCCGTCCTCGTACCGCTCGCGGTCGACACCGGCTCGGGCGTCATGGAGCAGCTCGCCGGGCAGGTCATCGGCGACTGGTCGGACAAGTCGATCGAGGACCACAAGGACAAGACCGAGGACGAGATCCACGAGAGCAACAAGGCGATGTACACGGCCGGCCGGTACAGCGCAGAGTCGCCGATGGAGCGGTTCCTGACCTTGCACGGCACCCAGGTGAGCAGCGACTTCCGTCAGGACATGATCGAGTCCGTGAGCAACGGCTATATGAATGGCAACGCCCACGCCAGGCAGACCGGCAACGCCCCCGAGACCGGCTGATCCGCCGCCGGCAGCCCGACTCCACGAGGATCCTGAGGAACACGATGAGAAGAGCGTCCGCCTCCGTTTCGACGGCACTGGCCTTCGGGCTGCTGCTCCTCACCGCCTGCGGAGGAGGCGAGGACGAACCGCAGGTCGCGCAGAAGTGCGACGGGACGCTGTCGCCCGGGGCGGTCGGGGCAGTGGAGTCGGTGCTGGGCACTGAGGCGGTCCAGTGGAGTGGCACCGGATTGGAGCGGGCGGTCGCGGACCTGATCGCCGATCAGGCCGAACCGGGCAGGGGGCCGGGGGTTCCTCCGATGTGTGAGGTCGAAACCGCCGAGAGTCCGCGGCGCGGTGTCAGCGTCGAGGTCCGGCTGTACGAGCAGGACGACCGCTACGACGACGGCACGGACTGGGCGGCCAATGGCCGGTATCTCTTCGGGATGGGCCGGGAAGCAAGCGCGGACAACAAGAGCGCACACCTCTTCCTGGGGTGCTCCAGCCCCCGCATGAAGGGGTCGGACGAGGAGCCGGCACCCATCCAGGTCTTCCTTGAGTTCGACAAGCCGTCCAAGGGCGCCTTGCCCGCCAACACCCCCGCCACCCGCGAGGCGTACCTCACCGTCCTGCACTCCGTAGCACTGCGGGTCGTGAAGGAGCTGGGCTGCGAGAACAACGCCGGGCTGCCCGAGAAGCCGGTCTTCCAGGTGAAGAAGTGGAAGGGCGAGAAGTAGCCGGGCCGAGCGACTCGACGGAGCACCGAGCGAGGCGGCGGACAGTGAGCGATACGCGCGGGCTGTGGAGGATCGCTGGGGGCGGTCTGGCAGCCGTCCTGCTGCTGACCGGGTGCTCCGGCGACGGGGACGGCGACGGTGGCCCGGGGAAGGACGCCGAGGCCGTGTCACCGGCTGCCCTGAAGAACTGCGGGCAGGTGTTCGGGGCGGCCCACGTCGAGGCGCTTCGGGTCGACCTCGGGGACGGTTTCCAGCCGCACGACCGCTCGCTCACCGAGATGAAGGAGCGGATGCTCGCGGAAGCGCAGGCTTGGAACCCCGACACGGACAGGCTCTCGCGTACGACGTTCCGCCCCTGCCAGATCAAGGGGCGGGTCGACGGGAAGGAAGCCTGGGTCAACGCCACGGTCGGCTGGTCGACGTACGGCGTGGACTTCGTGCGCGAAGGCAAGTACGCGCGTGACTTCCGCGAGGTCGCGAAGGGGGTTTACCTCGACCGCCGCGAGGGGGTCGACGGCCACCCCCTGATCACGCCGTGTACGGTCCCCGGCACCCGATCCGGGCAGGGCGAGGCGCTGCCCCTCCAGGTCTCCGTGGCCGACAAGGACCGAAGGAGCCGGTCCGTGTCCACGGACCAGTTGCTGAAGTCGCTCGCGGAGAACACCAGGACGCTGCTCGGGTGTGCCGAGAAGATCACCGTGCCGGAGAGGCTCTCGCCCTGAGGAACCCGATGGACTTCATGAGAAGAGCGTCCGCGTCCGTGTCGACCGTGCTCGCGCTCGGCCTGCTCACGGCCTGTGGGGGCGACGAGGAGCAGCCGCCTCGCGTCACCGCGGCCCAGCAGTGCGACGGCACGCTCTCGCCCGCGGCGGCTGGAGCGCTTGAGTCCGTGCTCGCCACGAAGAAGTTCTCGGAGGACGGGAGTGGCGGTCTGGAGCGGACGGTCAACGAGGTCATCGAGGATTGGTCGAGGGAAGGCAGGCCGCCTGGCCATCGCGCGATGTGCGAGGTCACTGCCGACGCCACCCCGAAGAACGAGGTCCGGATCAACTTCACGCTGTACCGGGACGGCGACCTGTACGACGACGGCACCAAGTGGACGGCCCAAGGGCGATACCTCTACGGCATGGGCCAGGAATCGAGCACGGACAACAAGTCGGCCCACCTTTTCGTCGGGTGCACCAGCCCGCGACTGCAGGGGTCGGACAAGCAGCCGACTCCCATCGGGAGCGTGCTCAGGTTCGACAAGTCGACCAAGGGCAGCTATCCCGCCAACACCCCCGCCACCCGCGAGGCGTACCTCACCGTCCTGCACTCCGTGACCCTGGCGGTCGTGAAGGAGCTGGGCTGCGAGGACAACGCCGGGCTGCCCGAGGAGCCGGTCTTCCAGGTGAAGAAGTGGAAGGGCGAGAAGTAGCCGGGCCGGGGGGCTCGCTGCCCGGGAGCGTTCAGTCCTCGGCCGTCTCCGGGGCCGGGGCGAGCTGGGAGGCGAGCAGGAGCGTCGTGCGGGTGATCAGGGCCGCCAGGAGGATCGTCGCGACGCCCTCGACGTGGAGCGGGGCGATCTTGGGGCCGAGCCAGGAGATCAGCCACCAGATCAGGGCGTCCTGGGCGTATCCGATCAGGCCGAAGACGCCCAGCGCGGGCAGCGGAACGCGGCCGGAGGGGCCGACGTGGACCAGCTGGTTGAGGACCACCAGGACGAGGGTGGGGACGAGGACGGAGAGGATGACCTCGGCCGTGCCCGTGCCCAGGGTGATCCCCGGCAGCAGCCCCGCGGCGAGGGCCACGCCGGCGAGGGTGGCCAGCTTCCGTCTGCCTTGATCGCTCATGGGCGGACTGTGGCACAGCCGCAGGGCGGATGTGAAGGTTCCGTGAGTCCCGGGCGGGAGATCGTTCCGGACGCTTGGAGACCGTGGCGGGAATCGAACCCACGTCACTCGCTTTGCAGGCGAGCCCCTCAACCACTCGGGCACACGGTCGGGTGTTGGTGCTTCGGTGACGACCGTAGGGCGGGGGCGGAAGGGGCTCAAGGGTTCCGGGGGCCGTGCCACGCGACTGCCACACCGCCGCAACAGCGCGTTCATGGTCGTACGTCGAAGGGCCGAGAGCGGCCGGGACTCCTGACAGGGGTCATCCCGCGCTTCACCTCTTACCCTGGGGGGATGAGCGCCCTCGAACCCCGCGACGCCGACGCCGACGCCGACGCCGACGTCGATGCCGACGCCCCGGACCCTGCCGCAGCCCCCCGATCCGTACGGCAGGACGACATCGGCACCAAGGGGTCCGTCCTCGATCCGGCGCACCGGGCGCTCAGCATCGGCATCGTCTCCGTCGTCCTGCTCATCGCCTTCGAGGCGACCGCCGTCGGCACCGCCATGCCCGTCGCCGCCCGCGAGCTGGACGGCATCCCCCTCTACGCCTTCGCCTTCTCCGCGTACTTCACCACCAGCCTCTTCGCCATGGTCCTCGCCGGGCAGTGGTCCGACCGCAGCGGGCCCCTCGCGCCCCTCACCGCCGGCATCAGCGCCTTCGCCGCGGGACTGCTCCTCTCCGGGACCGCCGGCGCCATGTGGCTCTTCATCCTGGGGCGGGCCGTGCAGGGCCTCGGCGGCGGACTCGTCATCGTCGCCCTGTACGTCGTCGTCAGCCGCGCCTACGACGAACACCTGCGGCCCGCGATCATGGCCGCCTTCGCCGCGGGCTGGGTCGTGCCCTCGGTCGTCGGGCCGCTGGCCGCCGGGACGATCACCGAGCACCTCGGCTGGCGCTGGGTCTTCGTCGGCATACCCGCCCTGGTCGTCCTGCCGCTCGCCCTCGCCCTCCCCGCGATCCGCCGCACCGCCTCGGGGCCCGCCGACCCCGAGGCGCCCGTCGCCCCCTGGGACCGGCGCCGCATCCGGCTCGCGCTCGGCATCTCGGCCGGCGCCGGACTGCTCCAGTACGCGGGGCAGGAGCTGCGCTGGCTCTCGCTGGCCCCCGCCCTCGGGGGCGCCGCGCTCCTCGTCCCGGCCGTCCGCGGGCTCCTGCCGCGCGGCACCGCACGGGCCGCCCGCGGGCTGCCCTCGGTCGTCCTGCTGCGCGGCGTCGCCGCCGGGTCCTTCATCGCCGCGGAGTCGTTCGTGCCGCTGATGCTGGTCACCCAGCGCGGCCTGAGCGTGACCCTCGCCGGGCTCTCGCTCGCCGTCGGCGGCCTCACCTGGGCGCTCGGCTCCTGGATCCAGTCCCGGCCGTGGACGGAGCCGTACCGCGAGCGGCTCGTCGTCCTCGCCATGGTCCTCGTCGCCCTCTCCATCGCCGCGGCGCCGAGCGTGCTCGTCACGGCCGTGCCGGTGTGGGTGGTCGCGGTCGCCTGGGCCTTCGGCTGCCTCGGCATGGGCGTCGTGATCGCCTCGACGAGCGTGCTCCTGATGAAGCTCTCCGCCCCGGAGGAGGCCGGCGCCAACTCGGCCGCCCTCCAGATCTCGGACGGCCTTTCGAACGTGCTGCTCCTCGCCGCGGGCGGCGCCGCCTTCGCCGCCCTCGGCGGCGGCGCGGTCGGCCACGGGGTGGCCTCCCACGCGGAGTCGGCCGCCGCCACCACCGGCTCCCACCCGGTCGCCTTCGCGGCGGTGTTCCTGCCGATGGCGGCCGTGGCGGCGGGCGGCGCCTGGGTCGCCACCCGGCTCCACGCCCCCTCCCGCCCCGCCGCCTGACGGGTCCGCCCGGCCGCCTGACGGGCGCCCCGCCGCCTGACGGGTCCGCCTGGTAGAAGCCGTCCGCGCCGCCCGGCGGAAGCCGTCCGCGCCGCCCGGCGGAAGCCGTCCGTGCCGGGCGGCGGAAGCTGTGAGGACTCTCTCAAGACGCCCCGCCACACCCTCGCGCGGGGGCGGCCGGGGCGAGCCCACCGGTAGGGTGGCCCGGTTGTCATATCTGGACGAGCGTCGAACCGGAGATCGTGACTACCACCGCCACCTCCTCACACCACCTCTCTCCCGCCTTCCCCGGCCGCGCCCCCTGGGGCACCGCCAACAAGCTGCGCGCCTGGCAGCAGGGGGCCATGGAGAAGTACATCCAGGAGCAGCCTCGTGACTTCCTCGCGGTCGCCACGCCCGGCGCCGGCAAGACCACCTTCGCGCTGACCCTCGCCTCCTGGCTGCTGCACCACCACGTCGTGCAGCAGGTCACCGTCGTCGCCCCCACCGAGCACCTGAAGAAGCAGTGGGCGGCCGCCGCGGCGCGGATAGGGATCAAGCTGGACCCGGACTACAGCGCCGGGCCGCTGAGCAAGGAGTACGACGGGGTCGCCATCACCTACGCGGGTGTCGGCGTGCGGCCCATGCTCCACCGCAACCGTTCCGAACAGCGCAAGACCCTCGTCATCCTCGACGAGATCCACCACGCCGGAGACTCCAAGTCCTGGGGCGAGGCCTGCCTGGAGGCCTTCGAGCCCGCCACCCGGCGCCTCGCCCTCACCGGCACCCCGTTCCGTTCCGACACCAACCCCATCCCCTTCGTGACGTACGAGGAGGGCAACGACGGCATCCGGCGCTCCTCGGCCGACTACACGTACGGCTACGGCAACGCCCTCGGCGACGGCGTCGTCCGCCCCGTCATCTTCCTCTCCTACAGCGGCAACATGCGCTGGCGCACCAAGGCCGGCGACGAGATCGCCGCCCGCCTCGGCGAGCCGATGACGAAGGACGCCGTCTCGCAGGCCTGGCGCACCGCCCTCGACCCGCGCGGCGACTGGATGCCGAACGTGCTGCGCGCCGCCGACCAGCGGCTCACCGAGGTCAGGAAGTCCATCCCGGACGCGGGCGGCCTCGTCATCGCCTCCGACCAGGACTCGGCCCGCGCGTACGCCAAGCTGATCCGCGAGATCACCGGCACCAAGGCCACCGTCGTCCTCTCCGACGACGCCGGCGCCTCGAACCGCATCGACGAGTTCAGCGAGAACAACGACCGCTGGATGGTCGCCGTCCGCATGGTGTCCGAGGGCGTCGACGTTCCCCGTCTCGCCGTCGGCGTGTACGCGACGACCATCTCCACGCCCCTCTTCTTCGCCCAGGCCGTCGGTCGCTTCGTGCGATCGCGCAGGCGCGGCGAGACCGCCTCCGTGTTCCTTCCGACGATCCCCAGCCTCCTCGGCTTCGCCAACGAGATGGAGGTCGAGCGCGACCACGTCCTCGACAAGCCCAAGAAGGAGGGCGAGGAGGACCCGTACGCCGAGTCCGAGAAGGAGCTCGCGGAGGCGGAGAAGCAGCAGGACGAGGACACCGGCGAGCAGGACATGCTGCCCTTCGAGGCCCTGGAGTCCGACGCCGTCTTCGACCGCGTCCTCTACAACGCCGCCGAGTTCGGCATGCAGGCGCACCCCGGCAGCGAGGAGGAGCAGGACTACCTCGGCATTCCCGGCCTCCTCGAACCCGACCAGGTGCAGCTGCTCCTCCAGAAGCGCCAGGCCCGGCAGATCGCGCACAGCCGCAAGCGGCCCGACAGCGAGGCCGACCTCCTGGAGCTTCCGGCCGAGCGGCGGCCCGTCGTTTCCCACAAGGAGCTGCTCGAACTGCGCAAGCAGCTCAACACGATGGTCGGCGCGTACGTCCACCAGAGCGGCAAGCCGCACGGGGTCATCCACACCGAGCTGCGGCGCGTCTGCGGCGGCCCGCCGAGCGCCGAGGCCACCGCCGGGCAGATCCGCGAGCGGATCAAGAAGGTGCAGGAGTGGGCCACCCGCATGCGGTGACCCCCGGGGACCCGCTGCAGGGACCCGAAGGGACCCCAGGGCCCGAGAGACGGCGACGAGGCCCGTACGACGACGTTCGTACGGGCCTCGGGCGTGCCGCCCCCGCGGACGTCCACCGGTCCCGCGCGCGGACGCCGTGCCGGGGACCGGCTCCCACGGTCGGTCCCCGCACACCCCCCACGTACGGGGTCGAAAAAGGCGATCTTGTCGGCCAAAGTCCCTCGTCAGGCCGACTTAGGTCCCGAACCGTCTCTATCCGGTCGCCGACGCCCGGATTCTGGACGAGGTCTTCCGCTGAGCGGAGCGGGTCGCTACTGTCCCGGCTCAAAGCAAACGCCCCGTGGCAGCGCCGCCGCGGAGCGCAGCCGGTGTACCCCTTCCTGCCGGCGGCCTCTGACGTGCGTCGCCGACGGGACCGGCGTCGCAACCCCGTGGGAGCCCGCCGCCACTCACTCCGAAGGAGAGGGCGTCGTGACCGCGGAGACCTCCCAGACGCTCGACCGGGGACTCAGAGTCCTCAAACTGCTCGCCGACACCGATCACGGGCTGACCGTGACCGAGTTGTCCAACCGACTCGGGGTGAACCGGACGGTCGTCTACCGACTGCTCGCCACCCTCGAACAGCATGCGCTCGTCCGCCGCGACCTCGGCGGACGTGCCCGCGTCGGCCTCGGCGTGCTCCGGCTCGGCCGCCAGGTCCACCCCCTGGTGCGGGAGGCGGCGCTGCCCGCGCTGCGCTCGCTCGCCGAGGACATCGGCGCGACGGCCCACCTGACGCTCGTCGACGGGGCGGAGGCGCTCGCCGTCGCCGTCGTCGAGCCGACCTGGACCGACTACCACGTCGCCTACCGGGCGGGCTTCCGGCACCCGCTCGACCGGGGCGCCGCGGGGCGCGCGATCCTCTCCGCCCGGCAGGGCGGCCTGGCCGAGCCCACGTACACGCTCACCCACGGGGAGCTGGAGGCGGGCGCCAGCGGCGCCGCCGCGCCGCTCGTCGGGGTGACCGGCATAGAGGGCAGCGTCGGTGTGGTGATGCTCGCGGACGCGGTGCCGGAACGGGTCGGCCCGCGCGTGCTCGACGCCGCCCGCGAGGTCTCCGACGCCCTGCGCTGACGCCGGGGCGGCCGGCGCGGGGACGACGTAGGGGGCGCGGGCACGGGCTCGTGGGGCGCGCGGTCGTTCGGCTGCGCGGTCGTGCGGCTGCGCGGCTGTCGCCGGCGTGCGGCGCGCGCTCGTGCCGCTGCGGGCTCGTGCGTCGCCCGGCATCCGCCCGCGGCACCCGCCCGCGGCCGCCCCTGGGGCGCCGCCCTCGGCGTGCGCCCCAGTAGATTGGGTGCGTGCTCTCCAGTCTCTCCCGTCCCCGTGCGCTCGCGCTCTGCGCCCTGCCCGTCGCCGCGCTCTTCGCCGTCGTCGGGCTGGCGCCGTTGCCGTACTCGATCGCACAGCCCGGTACGACCGCCGACGTGCTCGGTGAGGACAAGGGGCAGGAGGTCATCACGATCAGCGGCGCCCCGGTCCGGCAGCCCGAGGGCAAGATGCTGATGACGACGATCATCGCCACCGGGCCCTCGACGGACGTGGACCTCGGCGACGTCGCCGACGCCTGGTTCCGCACGGACCGGGCCGTCCTGCCGCGCGACTCCGTCTTCCCGCCGGGGAAGTCCGACGCCGAGATCGAGAAGCACAACCTCGGCCAGATGAAGCAGTCGCAGGACGCGGCCACCCTCGCCGCCCTCGGCTACCTGAAGAAGGACCCGGAGCAGGTGAAGGTCACCCTGCACCTCGCCGACGTCGGCGGGCCCAGCGCCGGGCTGCTCTTCTCCCTCGGCATCGTCGACAAGCTCGTCGGCGACGGCGACGGCGGTGACCTCACCGGCGGCCGGACCGTCGCCGGTACGGGCACCATCGAGGCCGACGGGACGGTCGGCGCGGTCGGCGGCGTGTCGCTGAAGACGCAGGCCGCCGCCCGGGACGGGGCCACGGTCTTCCTCGTGCCGAAGGCGGAGTGCTCGGAGGCGGAGGCGGAGCTGCCGAAGGGGATGCGGCTCGTCCCCGTGACGGCCCTCAGCGACGCGGTGTCGTCCCTGCGGGCCCTGGAGCAGGGGCAGGAGTCGAAGGTTCCGTCCTGCTGAGCTTCCTGCTGTCGTCAGGGCCGTCGCTGCCGTCAGTGCCGCCGATGCCGTCAGTGGGGACGGGAAGACGAGCGGAGAGAGCGTGGCGAGCAGGTAGAGCGTCCCGCCCGCGAGCAGCGACGCCGTGAGCCCCGCCCGGCGCGGGAAGCGGCTGCCCACCGCGCCGTAGAGGAGGGCGCCGACGAGGGCGCAGCCGCCGAAGACCGAGACGAGCAGGCCCCGCGCGGCGGGGCCGCCGAGCTCCTCGCGGGCGTGGAGCGGGAGCAGCACCGCGGTCCAGCTCTGGTCGAGGCCGTTGGTCACCCTCACCATCAGGGTGACACCGGGCAGCAGCCGGGTGCGGCCCTGTCATGCCGCGAGGCCCACGGGGCGGTCGACGGGGGTGGCCAGGCGCAGGCCCAGTTCGACGAGCCGCCAGCCCAGCTGGACGCGGAGGGAGGACGCGGCGGGGGAGGGGGACGGGGCCCCGGCCGAGTGGTCCGCGGCGCGGTGGAGTTCGGCGGCGGTCAGGGCGTGCAGCGTCAGGTGGATGTCGGCATGCATGGTGCGGGGTTCCTTCCGTGCGGGATGCGGGGTTTCCCTGCGGTGGGGGCGCCGGGGCGCCGCCCGGTGCTCACTCCTCGTGCTGCGGGAACGCGTGGAGGTGGATCCGTACGCGCGCGGCGTCGGGGGCGTCCTGCTCGGGGACGTCCCGGTAGGAGTCGATGAGCGCGTGGATGCGCCGGTCGAGCTCGCGCAGCTTCTCGGGCGGCAGCCGCAGGGTGAAGTCGCTCATGTCGGAGGCGCCGAGCCAGCTCTCGTGCCAGTCGTGCCGGGTGCCGAGGTAGGTGTTCAGCTCCTGGGCGTGAATGGTGGCGATCTCGTGGCTGTAGACCGCGATGGCGCCCCGGAGTTCGGGGTCCGCGTCCTTGTAGAGCGACTCGTCGACCGTCGTGCTCTGCAGGGTCGCCTTCCACCAGCGCTCCCGGCCCTTGCCGCGCGTGGGGTCGTCCTCGACGAAGCCGTGCGCGGCGAGCTGGCGCAGGTGGTAGCTGGTGGCGCCGCTGGACTCCCCGAGGCGCTCGGCGAGTTGGGAGGCGGTGGCGGAACCGCTGCGCCGCAGGGCGCGCAGGAGCTGGATGCGCAGCGGGTGGGCGAGCCCGCGCAGGGAGCGCGGGTCCAGGGTGTGGCTCGGGAGTTCCTCCGGCTCGGGCATGTCGCAAGCGTAGAGTTGCAAAGAAGGTTGTGCAAGGAGTTCTTTGCAATAGGTTCTTTGCGGAGTCGCCGCAGCGCCTGCGGGGCTACGAGAGCGGCTCCCCGCTCGCCGCCTGCTCCACCAGCGGGATGATCCGCAGCGGCACCGGGTTCTCCATCACGATCGCCGTCGAGGCCCGCACGATCCCCTCGAACGCCACCACCTTGTCGATCACCCGTTGCAGGTCCGCGTTCGACCGGGCCACCAGTCGGCAGAGCATGTCCCCGTGGCCCGTGGTCGTGTGCAGTTCCAGGACCTCCGGCACCGTCGCGAGGTGACCCCGGACGTCCGCGCCCTGTCCCTGTTTGATCTCCAGCGTCGCGAACGCCGTCACGGGATACCCGAGCGCCGCCGGGTCCACCTGAGGGCCGAACCCCCTGATCACGCCGCTCGCCTGGAGCCGGTCCAGTCGCGCCTGGACCGTCCCGCGCGCCACGCCGAGGCGCCGCGAGGCCTCCAGGACGCCTATCCGCGGCTCGCGCGCCAGGAGCGCGAGCAGCCGGCCGTCCAAATGATCGATCGCCACGAGGGCCTCCCGATGGTCAGGATGTGCAAGTCGTCCGCCGATCCTGCCCCTGCGCTGTACAGATTGACCAGCCCCGCAGCAAACTATTGCGCACCTTGCCGAGCGGAGCGACATTGCTTCCATGACTGAGACCATCCACACCACCCCGACCACCGCGCGCGAGGCCGATCCCTTCCCGGTGAAGGGCATGGACGCGGTCGTCTTCGCCGTCGGCAACGCCAAGCAGGCCGCGCACTACTACTCCACGGCCTTCGGCATGAAGCTCGTCGCGTACTCCGGACCGGAGAACGGCAGCCGCGAGACCGCCAGTTACGTCCTCACCAACGGCGCCGCCCGCTTCGTGTTCACCTCCGTCATCAAGGCCTCCACCGACCGGGGCCGCTTCCTCGCCGAGCACGTCGCCGAGCACGGTGACGGCGTCGTCGACCTGGCGATCGAGGTCCCGGACGCCCGTGCCGCGTACGCCTACGCCGTCGAACACGGCGCCACCGGCCTCGACGAGCCGTACGAGGTCAAGGACGAGCACGGCACTGTCGTCCTCGCCGCCATCGCGACGTACGGCAAGACCCGCCACACCCTCGTCGAGCGCTCCGGCTACACCGGCCCCTACCTGCCGGGCTTCGTCTCCGCGAACCCGATCGTCGAGCCGCCGGCCAAGCGCACCTTCCAGGCCATCGACCACTGCGTCGGCAACGTCGAGCTCGGCAAGATGAACGAGTGGGTCGGCTTCTACAACAAGGTCATGGGCTTCACGAACATGAAGGAGTTCGTGGGCGACGACATCGCGACCGAGTACTCGGCGCTCATGTCGAAGGTCGTCGCGGACGGCACCCTCAAGGTGAAGTTCCCGATCAACGAGCCGGCGATCGCGAAGAAGAAGTCGCAGATCGACGAGTACCTGGAGTTCTACGGCGGCGCCGGCGTCCAGCACATCGCCCTCGCCACCAACGACATCGTCGCCACCGTGCGCTCCATGCGCGCGGCGGGCGTCCAGTTCCTCGACACCCCCGACTCGTACTACGACACCCTCGGCGAGTGGGCCGGCGAGACCCGCGTGCCCGTGGAGACCCTGCGCGAGCTGAAGATCCTCGTCGACCGCGACGAGGACGGCTACCTGCTGCAGATCTTCACCAAGCCGGTGCAGGACCGTCCGACCGTCTTCTTCGAGATGATCGAGCGCCACGGCTCGATGGGCTTCGGCAAGGGCAACTTCAAGGCCCTCTTCGAGGCGATCGAGCGCGAGCAGGAGAAGCGCGGCAACCTCTAGACCGCCTGATCCCGTCCTCGGTCCCGCGCCCGCACGGGGGTGCGCGGGACCGAGGCGTGCGTTACGGGGCCGGCTCGGCCCCCGGGTTCGGCGAGGCCCCCGGCGCGGTCGGACGGTCGTCGGCGGTCGGACGGTCGTCCGTGGCCGGACGGTCGTCCCCGGCCGCGGGCGCCGGTCCCCGCGCCGCCGGAGCCGCCGCTGGAGCCGCCGTCGGACGGTCCGGAGCCGAGGCGGGAGCCACCGCCGCACCGGACCGCCCCGGGCGGAGCTCCGGGGGAAGGTCCGTCGGGAGGTCCGTCGGGAGGTCGCCCAGGGCCGCGAGGGCCTTCTCGGCCCGCGGGGCCAGCAGCGGCGAGAACGCCGGGTTGACGCGCAGCGCCTCCGCGAGGTGGCGGCGCGCCGGGCCCGCCAGCGACAGGGCCCGCTCGATCTCGCCGCGGTGGTAGGCGAACAGCGCGCTGCGCAGCCCCTCGTCCGTGGCCCGCTTCGCGTACTCCAGGCCCTCCTTCGGCTCGCCCGCGCGGAACAGCGCCCACCCCAGCGCGTCCGCCACCTGCACCGACCGGTGCCCCCGCGCCCACTCGGCGCGCAGCCGGACCACCGCCGCCGCCGGGTCGCCGTGATCCGCGTCGAGGAGGGCGAGCGGGACCTCGGCCCGGACCCAGGTGCCCGTCCGCAGCCGCTCATACCAGGCCTCCGCGTCCGCGTCGAGGCCCAGGGACTCGGCGAGTTCGCCGGCCTCCAGGAGGTACTCGGGCAGCGGCAGCCGCCCGATCGCCGCCCGCCAGTCCCGCAGCGCGTCGTCCGTGCGGCCGAGCGCGGCGAGCGCCCGGGCCCGGCCGGCCAGGGACGGCCCGTGGTCGCGTACGAGCCGCAGCGCCGTCCCGTACTGGGCGAGGGCCTCGGCCGGTTCGCCCCGCTCCCAGGCCAGGTCGCCGAGCCGGGCCAGCGCCGCCGCCTTGGCGGCGCCGTTCTCGGCGAGCGCCGCCGCGTCGAGGGCGGCCGCACCCGCGTCCTCCCGCCAGCCGCGGTCGCGGTAGGTCTGCGCGGCCCGCGCCCGCACGGCGGAGCCGTCGTGCAGCTCCTCCAGCGACTCCATCGCCTTGCGGGCGGCCGGGTAGTCGCCCAGCCCGTTGTAGGCGTCGATGAGCACCGGGTACGCCGTCCACCGCTTCGGCGCGGCCTTCCGGACCTGCTCCCCCCACCGCTTGGCCGCGTTCCAGTCGCCGCGCGCCCCCGCGAGCGCCCCGAGGCCGAGCTGCGCGTCCACGTTCCCCTCGGCGGCGGGGCGTTCGGCCAGGGAGCGCCGCAGGGCCCGCTCCGCCCTCGGGTAGTCCCGTACGTCTCCGAGGCGGGTGCCCCGCTCCGTGTAGGCCGCGCCGAGCACGGCCCAGGACGCGTCGTCCCCCGGATGGGCCCGCAGCCACTTCTCCCGGCCCCCGATGAGCGCCACCAGGTCGGGCAGCGCGGCCTGCGCCCCGGCGTGCGCCGCGATCACGGCCCGCTCGGCCGGTCCCGGCGGGGGCGGCGGCCCCTGGTCGACGAAGTGGGGGGCGTACACCAGCGCGGTGGCCGCGAGCACCGCGCCCACGCCGGAGAGGAGCACCGCCCTCGACACGTTCTGGGTCTTCATGGCGCTCACTGTGGCCCCGCCCGCGCCCGTACGAAGAGCACACGAAGCGCCCGCCCCGGCGGGTTCACACCGATGGCCCCGGGTGTCACGCTGGGACCATGGACGATCTTCAGCGGAACGACCTCGTGGAGCGGCTGCGCGCCGGGCTCCCCGACCACGCCGTCCTCACCGACCCCGACGTGACGGCCTCCTACGCCCACGACATGGCGAGCTTCTGCACGGCCGGCACCCCCGCGGCCGTCGTGCTCCCGCGCACCGTCGAACAGGTCCAGCACGTCATGCGGACCGCCACCGCGCTGCGCGTCCCGGTCGTCCCGCAGGGCGCCCGCACCGGTCTGTCCGGCGGCGCCAACGCCTCCGACGGCTGCGTCGTGCTCTCCCTCGTCAAGATGGACCGCATCCTGGAGATCGACACCGTCGACCGCGTCGCCGTCGTCGAACCGGGCGTCGTCAACGCCGTCCTGTCACGGGCCGTCGCCGAGCGGGGCCTGTACTACCCGCCGGACCCGTCCAGCTGGGAGACGTGCACCATCGGCGGGAACATCGGCACCGCCTCCGGAGGCCTGTGCTGCGTCAAGTACGGGGTCACCGCCGAGTACGTCCTCGGCCTCGACGTCGTCCTCGCCGACGGCCGGCTGCTGCGCACCGGACGCCGCACGGCCAAGGGCGTCGCCGGATATGACCTGACGCGGCTGTTCGTGGGCTCCGAGGGCAGCCTCGGCATCGTCGTCGGCGCCGTGCTCGCGCTCCGGCCGCAGCCGCCGGCCCAGCTCGTGCTCGCCGCCGAGTTCCCGTCCGCGGCCGCGGCCTGCGCCGCCGTCTGCGCGATCATCGAGGCCGGACACACCCCTTCGCTGCTCGAACTGATGGACCGCACCACGGTCCGGGCGGTCAACGCCCTGGCCCACATGGGCCTCCCCGACACCACCGAGGCGCTGCTCCTGTGCGCCTTCGACACCCCGGACCCGGCCGCCGAGCTGGCGGCCGTCGGGGAGCTGTGCTCGGCCGCGGGCGCCACGGAGGTCGTCCCGGCCGCCGACGCCGCCGAGTCCGAACTCCTCCTGCAGGCCCGCAGGCTCTCCCTCACCGCCCTGGAGTCGATCGCGTCGGCGACGATGATCGACGACGTCTGCGTGCCCCGGACGCGGCTCGCCGAGATGCTCGACGGCACGGCGGCGATAGCGGAGAAGTACCACCTGACCATCGGCGTCTGCGCGCACGCCGGGGACGGCAACACCCATCCCGTGGTCTGCTTCGACCACACCGACGAGGACGAGTCGCGGCGGGCGCGGGAGTCGTTCGACGAGATCATGGCGCTCGGCCTCGCCCTCGGTGGCACGATCACCGGCGAACACGGGGTGGGGGTCCTCAAGAAGGAGTGGCTCGCGCGGGAGTTGGGCCCGGTCGGCCTCGAACTGCAGCGCGGGATCAAGCGGACCTTCGACCCGCTGGGCCTGCTCAACCCCGGCAAGGTCTTCTGACCCGTCCCGTACGAGGGTGAGGTGCCGTACGACGCGGCTCACAGCTCGCCGTCCTGCGACTCGTCCGACGGCCACGGGTCCCGCAGCCACAGGTCGTCGGCGGCCACGGTGGTGGCGAGCAGCTCGGCCAGCCCGTCGTCGATGCCGAGCCGCTCGGTCTCGGTGCCCGGCGGGACCGCGCGCAGGGTCCGCTCCAGCCAGGCGGACACCTGCGCCGAGGGGGCTTCGAGCAGCGCGTCGCCGTCGGGCGAGGAGAGCGCCATCAGGACGACGCCGTGGCCGTCGAGCTTCGTCGGCCAGATCCGGACGTCGCCGTGGCCGCAGGCCCGGAAGACGCCCTCGACGAGCAGCTCGCGCGCGAAGGTCCAGTGGACCGGGTGGTCGGAGCCGATGTGGAAGGTGACGTGGACGGCGTACGGGTCGTCGGTGCGGTAGGCGAGCCTGGCCGGGACGGGGACGGAGCGCTCGGGGGAGAGCACCAGCTTCAGTTCCAGCTCGCGCTCGACGGCGGTGTGGGAGGTGTGGGAGGTGTTGGCGGCGTTGGCGGTGTTGTCGGTGTTCGGCATCTCGTGTCGTCCTCTCGCGGTCGGGCCCCGTGCGGGCCTTCACCTGGAGAGAGCGGGGTCCACGCCGTTCATGACGCGACTTCGGGAAGTTTTTTTCGGGAAGTTTTTCCCGGCGCGAGATCCGGCCCGCTGCCCCGGCCCGATGTCCGGCCCGAGTCCCGGCCCGAACATCACGGGGAGTGATCGATTCCGGGGCGTGTCGCTCGAAGGCGGGCTTTCTCGCGGGCTCTTTCATCCCTCGGGGACGTTCTTCGTTACTGTCCTCCTTGGGCGCGGCACGCCCGGCGCGCGGCCGTGCGGATCGAAGGCGTTTCAACGGCGTTGTGACTGAACGGAGTCGGGGCAGTGGCTACTCCTCCTGGAGGCGGCGAAGAGGTACCGCAGGCGGGGTACTACCCGGACCCGTCCATTCCCGGATACATCCGGTTCTGGAACGGGGCCGCCTGGGTGCCCGGCACGAGCCGGCCCGCGCCCAAGGAGGGCGAGGCGACGCCGAACCCGCCCGCCTCCGCGACGCCCGCGGGACCGATGCCGACTCCGAGCCCGGCCCCGGCGCCCGCTCCCGCACCTACTCCCGCTCCCGCTCCCGCCCAGGCCCAGGCCTCCGCCCCGGCTCCCGGGCCGTCGGCCGCCGCCGGGGCGTTCGCGCCGCTCTCCCTGCGCCGGGACCCGGCCGTGGCCGCCGCGGCCGTCGAGGAGACCGGGCCCGTCTTCTTCGACGAGGAGGAGGCCGCGGCCCAGGAACCCGCCTCCGCGTGGCAGGCCGACACCTCCCGGCAGGGCGGCTTCGGCGGCGAGCGGGACCAGAAGGTCTCCTGGGGCGCCCCGGAGCCCAGGGCCGAGGCCGCGGCGGCCCCGTCCCGGGCCCCGCAGGCGGCGCCCGCGCCCGAGGCCCCGGTGCGCACCGCGCCGGCCGTCCCCGACCCCCGAACCCCGGCGGAGTGGCCGGTCGCGGGCGGCAGCGAACCGGCCCCCGCGCCCGCGGCCCCGGCGGACCCCCGGGGCACGGCCGGAGCCGCCCGCCTCGGCGGCATGCCGGTCACCCCGATCGCCACCCCGGCCCCGACCCCGGCCCCCGCGCCGCCCGTCCCGACCCCCGCCCCCGCCCCCGCGCCGGCCCCGGTCCAGCCGCAGCAGGCCCAGCCCGCGCCCGCCCCGGTCCCCGCCCCGGTCCAGCCCGCACCCGCCCCGGCCCCGACCCCCGCCCCCGGGCCCTCCTGGGCCCAGCGGCCCGCGCCGCAGGAGCAGGAGCAGCAGCCGGTGGTGCCGTGGAAGCCGCCGGTCGACGACCCGTTCCTCGCCGCGGCCCGCGAGCAGGCCTCCGCCCGCCCCGCGGGGCTCGGGCGCCGGCTGGTGGCCCGGCTGATCGACACGCTCGTCCTGGGCGCGCTGGTCGGCGGCGCCTCCTTCCCCTTCGTGACCGCCGCCCTGGAGCACATCGACGGCAAGATCGAGGCGGCCAGGCAGTCCGGCGTCACCGTCCAGGTGTGGCTGGTGGACTCGACGACCTCGGTCCAGTTCGGCCTCGCGCTGGCCGCCTTCCTCGTCCTCGGCCTCCTCTACGAGGCGCTGCCGACGGCCAAGTGGGGCCGGACGCTCGGCAAGAAGCTGTGCGGGGTCCAGGTGCGGGACATCGAGGCGCACGAGCCGCCGACGTTCGGCAGGTCCCTGCGCCGCTGGCTGGCGTACACCTTCCTCGGCCTGCTGGTCATCGGGGTCCTGAACGTCCTCTGGTGCGTCTTCGACCGCCCCTGGCGCCAGTGCTGGCACGACAAGGCGGCGCGGACCTTCGTGGCCCGCTGACCGACCGCCCGCCCCACCCCCCGACGGGACCGCCCGCCGGATCCCCCGCGGCACCGTACGCAGGAGTCCTGACGGGGGGTCACCCGAACGGGCGGTGATTCCTTGCGGGCGCACCGGGCCCGGGATGCACTGCCCCCATGAGCACCGACCAGCCGCCGCCCGACCGTCCCGACGACGACCCGTTCCGGAAGAGGCCGCAGGAGCCCCCGCCCCCGTCGGGCGGCCAGCCGCCGCCCGGGGGCCCGCCGCCCGGGAGCCCCTACGGCTCCCCGTACGGCACGCCGCCGGGGTCCACGCCCGGGGGCGGCAACCCGTACGACAACATGCCCCCGCCCCCGCCTCCGTACGGGAGCGGCTACGGCGGCGGGTACGGCGGGGCCGATCCGCTCGCCGGGATGCCGCCGCTCGCGGACTCCGGGCGACGCGTCCTGGCGCGGCTGATCGACTGGCTGATCATCGCGGTGCCGCTGGCGATCATCGGCATCCCGTTCGACGTCTACGACCGGGCGACGGAGACCGGCAACGACTTCGGCGACACGGTCAACAGCCTCAACGGCGGCAGTCAGCTGGTCTTCCAGCTCCTCACGATCGTCGCGTACGTGGCGTACGACACGGTGATGACGGCGAAGAACGGCCAGACCCTCGGCAAGAAGCTGATGAAGCTGCGCGTCGCGATGCTCAACGACGGCTCGACGCCCCCGATGAGCCAGTCGCTGCTGCGGGCCGTCGTGCTGTGGCTGCCCGCGCTGATCTGCTGCGCCTGTCTGTGGCCGCTGCTCCTGCTCATCCTGATCCTGGTCGACAAGCCCTACAAGCAGGGTCTGCACGACAAGGCGGCGAAGACCGTGGTGGTGACCGTGCCCCAGTGAGGGGGACGGACCGTCACGAACCGGTCCGGGACCCGGCCCGCGCGCCCACGCGCGGGCCCGGCACCCGGATCTCGTCGTTTCCGGAGGCGGATGCGGATTCGCAGGCGGATCCGGAGCCGGAGGCGGATGAGGCGACCGGGGCCGAGGTCTTGACGGAGTGGGCCCGTGCGGGCATCGTCACCGCCACGAGGACGCCGAGCAGCAGCCCGGCGACGCAGATCGCGGCGATGCCGAGGGTCGTCGTCGCACCCGAGAGCAGCAGCAGGGCGACGGTCGCGAGCGCGACGGTCCCCGAACCGCAGGTGAGCTGTGCGGCGTTCGGACGCTGCATGACACGTACCGCCCCTCAAGACATCCCGGTCGACTCTACGACGGGGGATGCCCGGGGGGAACGACCGGTAAGCGTGACCTTACCCACGGTGCCGGAGCACAAGGGGCGCACGGAGTCACCGAACCTTCGACCGGCCGTCGTCGTGCGCCCGCCGGGCGTTCGATAGTCGGAAATCCGAACCCGCATAGTGCAGTTGGTGGGCCCAAGTCAAGATCTGTCTTTTCTTGGCGCTCTCCGGTCAAATGTCGTCACTTGTGACGCGCGACCCCGCCGGACGGACACCCCACCTTCGGTCCGAGGGCGAGGCGCCGGGGAGGACAACATCAAGTGACCAACAGACGACGGGCGATTCGAGCGTCCGCAGTCGTCGTGGCGCTCGCGGCCACCGCCGCCACCGCCTCGACCTTCACCACCGCCTGGGCCGACGACGACCACGGGATCGTCTCGCCCGTGGAGGTCCGCCAGGACCCGGCCCCGGGCAACGGAGCCGAGAAGACCACGGTCGACCACGACCTCGAGGGCCCCTTCAGCGAGCAGCAGGCGCAGCAGCGCAAGGCCGCTCTGGAGCAGGTGCTCAGCGGCGAGGCGACGGTCGAGCGCCGCGGCGGCTCCCAGGTCGTCAAGCTCGACAGCAAGAAGTACGTCGAGCTCGGCCGCGAGAAGACCGACAAGATCTTCACCATCCTCGTCGAGTTCGGTGACCAGGTCGACACCACGACCCTGGTCGACCGCAAGGACGACGACACCACCGAGCTCAAGCCGAAGTTCGGCGGCGAGCCCGGCCCGCTGCACAACCGCATAGCCCAGCCCGACCGCGCCAAGGACAACTCCACGGCCTGGCAGGCGGACTACAACCGGCAGCACTTCCAGGACCTGTACTTCGGCACCGGCAAGGACGCCAAGGGGCAGCCCAAGCACTCGCTGAAGACCTACTACGAGAAGACCTCGTCCGGCCGCTACTCGGTCGAAGGCACCGTCTCCGACTGGGTCAAGGTCCCGTACAACGAGGCCCGTTACGGCTCCAACTACTGCGGCCAGAGCAACTGCGCCAACGTGTGGGACACCGTCCGCGACGGTCTGAACGCCTGGGTCGCCGACCAGAAGGCCAAGGGCAAGACCGACGCCGAGATCAAGTCCGAGCTGGCCGCGTACGACCAGTGGGACCGCTACGACTTCGACGCCGACGGCAACTTCAACGAGGCCGACGGCTACATCGACCACTTCCAGATCGTCCACGCGGGCGAGGACGAGTCGGCGGGCGGCGGCGCCCAGGGCAGCGACGCGCTGTGGGCCCACCGCTGGTACGCGTACGGCACCAACGCGGGCAAGACCGGCCCCGCGAACAACAAGGCCGGCGGCACCCCGATCGGCGACACCGGCATCTGGGTCGGCGACTACACGATGCAGCCCGAGAACGGCGGCCTCGGCGTCTTCGCCCACGAGTACGGCCACGACCTCGGCCTGCCGGACCTGTACGACACCGCGGGCGGCGAGAACTCGACCGGCTACTGGTCGCTGATGTCCTCGGGCTCCTGGCTGGGCCTCGGCAAGGACTCCATCGGTGACATGCCCGGCGACATGACCGCCTGGGACAAGCTCCAGCTGGGCTGGCTCAACTACACCAAGGTGAGCAACGAGTCCCGCAAGTGGAACTCCACCCACAAGCTGGGCGTCGCGGCGTACAACACCAAGAACCCGCAGGCGCTCGTCGTCGAGCTGCCGAAGAAGGCCGTCACCACCGAGATCGTCGCGCCCGCCGAGGGCGCCACCCAGTGGTGGAGCGACATGGGTGACGACCTCAAGAACACCCTGACCCGCTCGGTCGACCTCACCGGCAAGGCGTCCGCCTCCCTGGAGCTCCAGGGCTGGTACGACATCGAGGCCGAGTACGACTACCTGTACACCGAGGTCTCGACCGACGGCGGCGCCAACTGGACCGCCGTGGACGGAACCGCCGACGGCGTGGCCCTCCCGCGCGACGCGGCCGGCGCCCCGGCGCTGACCGACGTCTCCGGCGCCCACAAGAAGCTCGTCTACAACCTGGACGCGTACGCGGGCAAGAAGTTCGACCTCCGCTTCCGCTACCAGACGGACGGCGGCGCGGGCGGCAAGGGCTTCACCGCCGACGCCATCACGCTGACCGCCGACGGTGCCGCCGTCTTCTCGGACAACGCCGAGAACGGTGACAACGGCTGGGTGAAGAAGGGCTTCTCGCGCGTCGGCAAGGGCTTCACGAAGGAGTACGAGCAGTACTACATCGCGGAGAACCGCCAGTACGTCTCGTACGACGCGACCCTCAAGGTCGGCCCGTACAACTTCGGCTTCACGGGCGAGAAGTCCAGCTGGGTCGAGCACTACCCGTACCAGAACGGTCTGCTCATCTGGAAGTGGGACCTGTCCCAGAAGGACAACAACACCTCGGTCCACCCGGGCCAGGGGCTGATCCTTCCGATCGACGCCCACCCCACCCCGCTGAAGTGGACCGACGGCACGCTGATGCGCAACCGCGTCCAGTCGTACGACGCGCCCTTCGGCACCTACCGGACCGACGCCTTCCAGCTCCACAAGGCCGACGTCCCGGCCTGGGTGAAGTCGCAGCGCGGCAACCCGGTCTTCGACGACCGCAAGGGCACGTACTGGTTCGAGGAGACGAAGCGCGCCGGTGTCCAGGTAACTGACACCAACACCAAGATCGAGGTCGTCAAGGAGCCGCTGAACGGCCAGACGATCACGGTCCGCGTGGGTCCGTCGACCAAGTAATCGGTAACACCACAGGTCAAACCATGATCGGCCGTCGCCCCCTAGCGGGCGGCGGCCGATCGTGTTTAGGTGCCTCTGACCGACACCTTATTGACAACCGACTCACGGGGGAGTGATTCCGCATGCCCGCAGGAGGGTTCTGCAAGCTGCCGGGAGGCAGCGTCGTCGTCGCGATAGGCCTGCCGAGCCCGGCCGGCGACGGCGCCACCGTCCGCTTCCTCGTGCACGCCGCGAACCGCGCCCGCGCCCTGACCAGGCTGCGGAACCTCGGGCTGCGGGCCGTCTACCTGCGCGGCAACACCGAGCCGCCGACCCCCGACGAGATCACGGCCGTCCTCCACCACCCCGAGGGCCTGCTGTGGCGCGCGACCTGCCAGGAGCTCTGGCACCCCGTCCGCACCCTCCCGAAGGCCCCCGCGGCCTGACCGGCCGCCCCGGGCGGCCTCAGGCCACCACCGGGCGGCCCGTGAGTTCCACGCCCGCCGCGCGCAGCTCCTCCAGCGCCCGGTCCGTCGTCTCCTTGGCCACGCCCGCGGTCAGCTCCAGGAGGACCCGTGTCCGGAAGCCCTCGCGGGCCGCGTCCAGGGCCGTGGCCCGCACGCAGTGGTCGGTGGCGATGCCGACCACGTCGACCTCGCTGACGTTCCGGGCGCGCAGCCAGGCGGCGAGCGTGTCCCCGTTCTCGTCGAACCCCTCGAAGCCGCTGTAGGCGGCCTCGTACGCGCCCTTGTCGAAGACCGCCTGGATGGCACCGCTGGCGACGGCGGGGGCGAAGTTCGGGTGGAAGCCGACGCCCTCCGTGCCGGCCACGCAGTGCACCGGCCAGGAGGAGACGAAGTCGGGCTGCTCGCCCGCCGGGGCGAAGTGCGCCCCCGGGTCGATGTGGTGGTCGCGGGTGGCCACCACGTGCTGGTACGCGGCGCCCGCCGCCTGGCCGATCAACTCGGTGACCGCGGCGGCGACGTCCGCGCCCCCCGTCACCGCGAGGCTGCCGCCCTCGCAGAAGTCGTTCTGAACGTCCACAACGATCAATGCGCGGTGCATGGCGGGTGTCCTTAGCGAATCGGTGGGGGGTCGGAAACGAGCCTAGAGACTTCCCCCTCCCTTAGGGAGGGGGCGTCCCCACGGACTCGGGCGGGCTCAGTGGTGCTCCTCCACATACACCGTCGGCAGGACGGGCTCGCCCCGGGACAGCTGGATGGCGGACATCGGCAGCCCGGCGCGGGCCGCGATGTGCCGGGAGCGGGCCGCGTCCAGCGGCTCGCGGGCCACCACGTCGCCGTCCTTCACCAGCTCCACCAGGAGCTGCCGGTCGACGAGGTCCGCCGGTACGGGGCCGGTGCCCACGACCTCCGCCTCCGCGACGCCGTGCGCGTCGAGGCGCCGGGCCGCCCACTTGCGGCCGCCGACGGACGCCTTGCCGCCGAGCGACTTCTTCGCGACGGGCACGAGCCGCGCCTTCGGGTCGGCCGAGGCGGCGCGGGCGACCAGCTTGTAGACCATGGAGCAGGTCGGGTGGCCGCTGCCGGTGACGAGCTGGGTGCCGACCCCGTACGCGTCGACCGGCGCCGCCGCCAGGGAGGCGATGGCGTACTCGTCGAGGTCCGAGGTGACCACGATCTTGGTGTCGCGGGCGCCCAGCTCGTCCAGCTGCGCCCGCACCCGGTGCGCGACGAGCAGCAGGTCGCCCGAGTCGATCCGTACGGCGCCGAGCTCGGGCCCGGCCACCTCCACGGCCGTCCGGACGGCCTCGGCCACGTCGTAGGTGTCGACGAGCAGGGTGGTGCCCCGGCCCAGGGAGTCGACCTGGGCCCGGAAGGCGTCGCGCTCGCTGTCGTGGAGCAGGGTGAAGGCGTGCGCCGAGGTCCCGACGGTCGGGATGCCGTAGCGGAAGCCGGCGGCCAGGTCGGAGGTGGCACCGAAGCCGCCGACGTAGGCGGCGCGGGCGGCGGCCACGGCGCCCAGCTCGTGGGTGCGCCGGGCGCCCATCTCGATCAGGCGTCGGCCGCCGGCCGCGGCCGACATGCGGGAGGCGGCGGCCGCGATGGCCGAGTCGTGGTTGAGGATCGACAGGATCACCGTCTCCAGGAGCACGCACTCGGCGAACGAGCCCTCGACGCGCAGCAGCGGGGAGCCGGGGAAGTACACCTCGCCCTCCGGGTAGCCCCAGATGGAGCCGGAGAAGCGGTAGCGGGCGAGCCACTGGAGGGTCGGCTCGTCGACGATGGCGTTCTCGCGCAGGAAGCCGAGCACGTCGGCGTCGAAGCGGAAGTTCTCGACGGCGTCCAGGACGCGTCCGACGCCCGCGAGGACCCCGTAGCGGCGCCCCTCGGGCAGCCGGCGGGTGAAGACCTCGAAGACGGAGCGACGGTCGGCGGTGCCGGCCCTGAGGGCCGCCTGGAGCATGGTCAGCTCGTACTGGTCGGTGAAGAGCGCGGTCGACGGCACGTCCACCGGGAGCCCAAGGTCCGCAGCGTTCATGTCAGCGATGCTAGCGCAGAAATCGTCAAAGTGACGATTTCTCGTCCGGGGCGCGCCGCGGCCGCCGCCGCCGAGGCGCCCCGTTTGTGCGACGGGCCCCCCGGAGTGGCAGCATGGGGTGAGTGAGCGTCGCGCCTATTGAGATCGAACGTACGGAATCGGCCGAGGAGGTCTCCGCCGTCGTCGAGCCGGACGTGCCGTGGGTGACCCTCGTGCACAACGATCCGGTCAACCTGATGAGCTATGTGACCTACGTCTTCCAGACGTACTTCGGCTACTCCAAGGACAAGGCGCACAAACTGATGCTCGACGTGCACCACAAGGGCCGCGCGGTGGTCTCCAGCGGCACCCGCGAGGAGATGGAACGCGACGTGCAGGCCATGCACGGCTACGGCCTGTGGGCGACCCTCTCCCAGGACCGCGGCTGATGGCCGGGCACTTCGAGGCCCTGGCCGGCGGTGGCGCCGCCGTCGCCCTCGACGAGGTCGAGATCTCCATCCTGCGCTCCCTCGCCGTCCAGCTCATGGAGCTGATCGGCCCCGGTGACGAACCCGCCGAGGACGAGGACCCGCTCGCCGCCCTCTTCGCCGAGGGCCCGAGCGAGCCGCCGTCCGACCCGGCGCTCCGGCGCCTCTTCCCGGACGCGTACGGGGACGACAGCGAGGAGCTGCGGGCGGCCGCCGCCGACTTCCGCCGCTACACCGAGAACGACCTGCGGGCCCGCAAGCGCGAGGACGCCCTCGTCGTCGTGCGCGCCCTGGACGCGCTGACCTCGGAGGCGGCGGGCGAGGGCGGCGCCGTCCTCAAGCTGACCGCGGACGAGTCGCGGGCCTGGCTCGGCGCGCTCAACGACCTGCGGCTGACCATCGGCACCCGCCTGGAGGTCTCCGACGACGAGGAGAGCGAGCTGCTCTACCGGCTGCCGGACAGCGATCCGCGCAAGCCGATGGTGATGGCGTACCTCTGGCTGGGCGCGCTCCAGGAGTCCCTCGTCGAGACCCTGATGGGCTGACGGGCTGCTGGGCTGACGGGCGCCCCGGGGTGCCTCCCGGGGTCCGCGCCCGAGCGGTCGTGTGTTCGCTCAGCGGACGCTCAAATCCGCATAACGAATGCGTTATCAAAGAGCCCCGCCTTGCTCTATTGAGTCCTATTTGTCCGCCTTTTCGTGTGGTGTGGGTCACGTCGACGGCCGTCGATCACCGTGAACGCCGTGATAAATCTTCACGACCACTCGGGCACGCCACCCCTGTACCCGAGGGCGCTTGGACCGGCTGACCGCCGGTGGCACTCCATCCACATCCGGGGGGATCAGGACCTGATCCGCGGCGGAGCAGCCCAGCTGCCGCGCGGATCAGCATGGAGAAAGGCGCACCACCATGACCTCAGTGCAGGTCGACAAGCAGCACGACGGCAATGAGGCCGAGGACTCCGCCTCGGGCGAGGGCTACCACCGGGCACTCGGCGCCCGCCAGATCCAGATGATCGCGATCGGCGGCGCCATCGGCACCGGGCTCTTCCTCGGCGCGGGCAAGGGCATCTCCATCGCGGGACCGAGCCTGATCCTGGCGTACGCCGCCGCCGGCCTCGTCATCTTCTTCATCATGCGGGCGCTCGGCGAGCTCCTCATGTACCGCCCGGTCTCGGGCTCCTTCTCGGAGTACGCGCGGGAGTTCATCGGCCCGTTCGCGGGCTTCGCGACCGGCTGGACGTACTGGCTCTTCTGGGTCGTCACCGGCATCACCGAGGTCACCGCCGCGGCGACCTACATGACGTACTGGTGGGACATCCCGCAGTGGCTGTCCGCCCTCGTCTTCACCGTGATCCTCTACGGCGCCAACCTGATCTCCGTCAAGCTCTTCGGCGAGCTGGAGTTCTGGTTCTCCATGGTCAAGGTCACCGCCATCGTCGGCATGATCCTGATCTGCGCCGGCATCCTCACGCTCGGCTTCTCCGACGCCGGTGACACCGCCTCCGTCACCCACCTGTGGGACCTCGGCGGCTTCTTCGCCGGCGAGAACGGCATCGCCTCGACCCTGATGACCCTCCAGATGGTCATGTTCGCGTTCCTCGCGGTCGAGCTGGTCGGCGTCACGGCGGGCGAGTCGAAGGACCCGAAGACGGTCCTGCCGAAGGCCATCAACACCGTGCCGTGGCGCATCGCCGTCTTCTACGTCGGCGCGCTGATCATGATCCTGTCGGTCGTCCCGTGGACCGAGTTCAAGCCGGGCGTCTCCCCGTTCGTCGCCGCCTTCGAGAAGATGGGCCTCGGCGTCGGCGCCGCCATCGTCAACTTCGTGGTGCTGACCGCCGCCCTCTCCTCCTGCAACTCGGGCATGTACTCCACCGGCCGCATGCTGCGCGACCTCGCGCTGAACGGCCAGGGCCCGAAGGTCTTCACCCGCCTCACCGGGTCCGGCACGCCGTTGGTCGGCACCACCTTCTCGGCCGCGCTGATGATGGTCGGCGTCTGGATCAACTACCAGTGGCCGGGCGAGGCGTTCAACTACGTCGTCTCCTTCGCCACCATCTCCGGCATGTGGGCCTGGATCGTCATCCTGATCTGCCAGATCCGCTACCGGCTCAAGGCCGACCGGGGCGAGCTGCCGCAGTCCTCCTTCAAGGCGCCGGGCGGCATCTGGCTGAGCGTCTTCTCGCTCGCCTTCATCACCCTGGTCGTCGTGACGATGGCCATGGACGCGGGCAACCGGGTCGCGCTGTACGGCGCTCCCGTCTGGGGCCTGATCCTGGCCGTCTCCTACCTGGTCCTGAAGGCCCGCAACCCCGAGGGCGCCGCCTTCGCCAAGCGGTCCTAGGACCTCCGGGGCACCCGTCCCCACCGCCTGACCTGCAAGGTCTCAGCATGCGGGCCGTTCCGTACCAAACACCGGTACGGCACGGCCCGTCTGCTTATCCTGTCGTCATGCTGACCATCACCCGGGCCCTGTACGACCAGATCGTGGAGCACTCCCGCGCGGACCACCCGGACGAGGCCTGCGGCGTGGTCGCCGGCCCCGTCGGCAGCGGCCGCCCCGAGCGCTTCATCCCCATGCTGAACGCGGCCCGTTCGCCCACCTTCTACGAGTTCGACTCCGCCGACCTCCTGAAGCTCTACCGCGAGATGGACGACCGGGACGAGGAGCCCGTGATCGTCTACCACTCGCACACCGCGACCGAGGCCTACCCGTCCCGCACGGACATCTCGTACGCGAACGAGCCGAACGCCCACTACGTCCTGGTCTCCACCGCCGACACCGACGGCGCCGGGCCCTTCCAGTTCCGCTCGTACACGATCGTCGACGGCGTGGTGACCGAGGAGGACGTCAAGGTCGTGGAGGCGTACGAGGACGCCACGCGCTGATCCGGCCGCGAGCCGGGAGACCGCCGTCCGAGGGGCGGGCGGAAGCCTTCCAGCATGTGAGATCACATTCCGGAACCCGGACCGGGAATCGATACGATGAGCCCATGGTTTCCCACGACGTGAGCGAAGAGATGCCGAGCACGCTGCTTGTGGCACGCCTGCACGTCGACCTGTGCCGCCTCGCCAGCGCGATGTGTACGACCCGCGCCGCGCTCTGAACCACCGGCACGCACCACCGGCACGACCCGCCGCCACGCACCACCGGCACGACCCGCCGGCCCGGGCGCACCCCCGGCACGACCCCCTCGCGCGGGGCCCCGGCCGCGCGCCCACGACGTCACCCGCGCCACCACGCCCCGCACGCCACATTCGACAGGAGCCCATGCCATGGCCATCGAGGTCCGCATCCCGACCATCCTCCGCACCTACACCGACGGCGCCAAGGCCGTCGAGGGCAGCGGCGAGACCCTCGCGCACCTCTTCGCCGACCTGGAGTCCCGCCACACCGGGATCGAGGCCCGCATCGTCGACGGCGGCAAGCTCCGCCGCTTCGTCAACGTCTACCTGAACGACGAGGACGTCCGCTTCCTCGACGGCATCGACACCAAGCTCGCCGACGGCGACAACGTCACGATCCTGCCGGCCGTCGCCGGTGGCATGGTCTGATCCGTATGCGTTACGACTCCCCGCTGGCGGCGGTCGGCCACACGCCCCTGGTCCGCCTCCCCCGGCTCTCCCCGTCGGACGACGTCCGCATCTGGGCGAAGCTGGAGGACCGCAACCCCACCGGCTCGGTCAAGGACCGCCCCGCGCTCCACATGATCGAGCAGGCGGAGAAGGACGGCCGGCTCACCCCCGGCTGCACCATCCTGGAGCCGACCAGCGGCAACACCGGCATCTCGCTGGCCATGGCCGCCAAGCTCAAGGGCTACCGCATCGTCTGCGTCATGCCCGAGAACACCAGCGAGGAGCGGCGCCAGCTGCTCGCCATGTGGGGCGCGGAGATCATCTCCTCCCCGGCGGCGGGCGGCTCCAACACGGCCGTACGGGTCGCCAAGGAGATCGCCGCGGAGAACCCCTCGTGGGTGATGCTCTACCAGTACGGCAACGCCGACAACGCGGGCGCCCACTACGCCACCACGGGCCCCGAGATCCTCGAGGACCTGCCCTCCATCACCCACTTCGTCGCCGGGCTCGGCACGACCGGCACCCTGATGGGCGTCGGCCGCTACCTGCGCGAGCAGAAGCCCGACGTGAAGATCGTCGCCGCCGAGCCGCGCTACGACGACCTCGTCTACGGCCTGCGCAACCTCGACGAGGGCTTCGTACCGGAGCTGTACGACGCCTCCGTCCTCACCACCCGCTTCTCCGTGGGCTCCGCCGACGCGGTCACCCGCACCCGCGAACTCCTCCAGCTGGAGGGCATCTTCGCGGGCGTCTCCACCGGTGCGGCCCTCCACGCCGCCATCGGCATGGGCAACAAGGCGGTCAAGGCGGGCGAGAGCGCCGACATCGCCTTCGTCGTCGCCGACGGCGGCTGGAAGTACCTCTCGACCGGCGTCTACACGGCGGCGACCACCGAAGAGGCGATCGAGACCCTCCAGGGACAGCTCTGGGCCTGAGCCCTCTCCGGGCCCGAGCCCCCGGTCCGGGCCCGGCCCCCCTTCGGGCCTGGGCCCCGGGCCGCCCACGGCCCCTCCCTACCCCGCGAGATGGCGGACCCGGTCCCACACGACCGGGTCCGCCGTTCCCGCTCTGCGGCGGAACTCCACCACCGGCACGTCCCGCAGCTCGTCCGTCTCCAGGAAGCTCGGCCGCCCCTGCGCGTCGCCCACCGCCCCCGGAGGCAGCGCGATCACCCCGGGCCGCTCGGCGTGGTACCTGCTGGTGATCTTCGCGACGCGCGCGCGGTCCCCCCGTACCGACAGGACCAGACACGGCCGGTCCTTCGAACCCGGCCCGTCCTCGAAGGGCACGTCCGCCCACCAGATCTCACCCGGCCGCGGCAGCCGGCCCGGTGGTGACGCCGGAGCCCTCCGCGGACCCGCCGGAGCACGCGGCGGGCGGCCGGGCGGCCGCGTCCGCCCCTCCGGACCCCGCCCCTCCGGACCCCGCCCCCCGGGCCGCCGCGGCCCCCGGGACGCGCGCTTCCGCCCGTCGGCGAGCGCCACCACCAGCGCGATCACCACCACCCCGGCCAACGCGGGCCACCACGACGTGTCCATACCTCATGACGGTACCGGCCGACGGCCCACTCCGCCGTGGCGCTCCGCCATCCATCCGAACCGGTGACAGAGCCCGTGAGTTCGCCCACAACGGGCCGTCACGAAGGAGCTACGGACCCCCGTGCGCCTTACGCTCGACAGACCGCACAGCCTCCCCTCCCCGCAGCGCGTCATTTCCGCACCCGTCCACGGAGGTTCACGCTCCATGAAGCTCACCGTCGTCGGCTGCTCCGGGTCGTTCCCGTCCGCGGACTCGGCCTGTTCGAGCTACCTCGTCGAGGCCGACGGCTTCCGGCTGCTCCTCGACATGGGCAACGGCGCCCTGGGCGAGCTGCAGCGCCACATCGGTCTGTACGACCTGGACGCGATCTTCCTCAGCCACCTCCACGCCGACCACTGCATCGACATGTGCGGCTACTTCGTGGCCCGCTACTACCGGCACGAGGGCGGACGCTGCGACGCGCTCCCCGTCTACGCCCCCGAGGGCGCCGAGCACCGGCTGACCACGGCGTACGCGGACACGCCCTCGCCCACCGCGATGAGCGAGGTCTTCGACTTCCGCACGCTGAAGCCGGGCTCCTTCGAGCTCGGCCCCTTCTCGGTCCGTACGGAGAAGGTCACCCATCCGGTCGACGCGTACGGCATCCGGATCGAGCACGGCGGCCGTTCGATGGCGTACTCCGGGGACACCGGGGTCTGCGACGCGCTCCACGACCTGGCCGACGGCGTCGACCTCTTCCTCTGCGAGGCCTCCTTCACCCACGGCAAGGAGGACGTCCCCGAACTCCACCTCAACGGCCGGGAGGCGGGCGCGCACGCGAGCCGCGCCGGGGTCGGCCGGCTCGTCCTCACCCACATCCCGCCGTGGACGGACGGGGAGCGGAACCTGGCGGACGCCCGCGCGGTCTACCGGGGCCCGGCGGAGCTGGCCCGGCCGGGCGCGGTCTACGAGGTCTGAGCACGGACGGGGAAGGCCCCGGAACCTGGACGGTTCCGGGGCCTTCTCGCGCGTACGGGCGAGGCTCACGCCTTGGTGAGGTCCTCGACCTCCTCCTCGGGCTCGCGGCCCGGGGTCGGCAGGTTGAACTTGGTGATCGCGAAGCGGAAGACCGCGTAGTAGACCGCCGCGAAGACGAGACCGATCGGGATGATCAGCCACGGCTTGGTCGCCAGGTTCCAGTTGAGCAGGTAGTCGATGCCGCCCGCGGAGAAGGTGAAGCCGGCGTGGACGCCGAAGGCCCAGGTGACGGCCATCGAGACGGCGGTCAGGACCGCGTGGATCGCGTACAGGACCGGCGCGATGAACATGAAGGTGAACTCGATCGGCTCCGTGATGCCGGTGACGAAGGAGGTCAGCGCGAGGGAGATCATCATGCCCATGACGGCCTTGCGGCGCTCCGGGCGGGCGGAGTGCGCGATGGCGATCGCGGCGGCCGGGAGGCCGAACATCATGATCGGGAAGAAGCCCGACATGAAGATTCCGGCGCTCGGGTCACCGGCGAAGAACCGGTTCAGGTCACCGTGGACGACCTCGCCCGCGGCGTTGGTGAAGTCGCCGATCTGGAACCACGAGACGGTGTTCACGAACTGGTGCATGCCGACCGGGATCAGCGCGCGGTTGATGAGACCGAAGAGACCGGCGCCACCGGCACCGAGGCCGGTCATCCACTCGCCGAAGCTGGAGATGCCCTCGCCGATCGGCTCCCAGACCAGGCCGAAGACGACGCCGACGGCGGTGCCGACGAAGGCCATGATGATCGGGACGAGCCGGCGGCCGTTGAAGAAGCCCAGCCAGTCCACCAGCTTGGTGCGGTGGAACCTCTGCCACAGGACGGCGGAGAGCAGACCCATCAGGATGCCGCCGAGGACACCCGGGTTGTTGTACTTGGCGGCGACGTCCGCGCCGGCCTGGATCTGCGCCTCGGCGACGGGGAACGCCTTCAGCACGTTGCTGTAGACCAGGAAGCCGACGAGCGCGGCCAGCGCGGTGGAGCCGTCCGCCTTCTTGGCGAAGCCGATGGCGACGCCGATGCAGAAGAGCAGGGGAAGGTTGTCGAAGATCGCGCCACCCGCGGTGGCGAACACTGCCGTGACCTTGTCGGGCAGGCTGAGCTTCTCCTGGACGTCGGGCTGGCCGAGACGGAGCAAGATACCCGCGGCCGGCAGCACGGCGATCGGCAGCTGCAGGCTGCGACCGACCTTCTGCAGGCCCTGGAACAGGCCGGATCCGCGCTTCTTCGCGGGAGCGGCGGCCTGGGCGGTGGCCGTACTCATCAACTTCCTCCAGTAAGGCAAGGCGCCGCCAGAGGACAGTGAAAGGGGGTGACGGCGGCGTCTCGTGGAACGCGGTGGTCTGGACCGCGTGGTCTACACCAATGAGTGGTGTAGACCAGTTGTAGCACGTGAGACTTAGATAAGGAACCTGTGAATTCTGTGGACTCAGCCATAGGCCCGTGGGGGCGACGAAAGGCCCCCGGACGGTCAGGTCCAGGGGCCTCGGGGAAGGGGTCTCACGGCTCGGCGGGTCTCACGGCTCGGCGGGGTCTCACGGCTTGGTGGCGTCCCGGTCCAGCTCCTCGCCCACCTCCAGGGGCTCGCGCCCCGGCGTCGGGATGTCGAACTTCGTGATCACCAGCCGGAACAGCACGTAGTACACGACCGCGAACCCCAGACCGATCGGAATGATCAGCCACGGCTTGGTGTCGAGGTGCCAGTTCACGACGTAGTCGATCAGGCCCGCCGAGAAGCTGAAGCCCGCGTGCACCCCCAGCGCCCAGGTGATCGCCATCGAGGCACCCGTCAGCAGCGCGTGCAGACCGTAGAGCAGCGGCGCCGCGAACATGAAGGAGAACTCCAGCGGCTCCGTCACGCCCGTCACGAACGAGGTGAGGCCCACCGAGATCATCAGGCCCGTCACCTCCTTGCGGCGCTCCGGCCGCGCGCAGTGCGCGATCGCCAGGGCCGCCGCCGGCAGACCGAACATCATGATCGGGAAGAAGCCCGACATGAACTGGCCGGCCGTCGGGTCACCCGCGAAGAACCGCGTCAGGTCACCCTGCACCGTCGTGCCGTCCGCCTCCGTGTACTCACCCGCCTGGAACCAGAAGAAGGTGTTCAGGAACTGGTGCATGCCGATCGGGATGAGCAGCCGGTTCGCGATGCCGAAGATGGCCGCGCCCCACGCGCCGAGATCGATCAGCTGCTTGGCGAACCACGTCAGACCGTCACCGACCGGCTCCCACAGCAGCCCGAACAGCACGCCCAGCACCACGCACAGGAACGCCATCATGATCGGCACGAGTCGGCGGCCGTTGAAGAACCCCAGCCAGTCCACCAGCTTGGTGCGGTGGAACCGCTGCCAGATGACGGCCGTCAGCAGACCGATGATGATGCCGCCGAGCACCCCGGGGTTCTGCGCCACCCCGTCCGGGACCTCCTCCGTCACCGTCCCCTCGCGCGGGAACGCCTTCAGTACGTTGAAGTAGACGAGGAAGCCGACGACCGCGGCCAACGCCGTGGAGCCGTCCGCCTTCTTCGCGAAGCCGATCGCCACGCCGATGCAGAAGAGGAGCGGCAGCCCGAAGGCCCCGTCCAGGATCGCCGTGCCGCCCAGGAGCAGGACCTTGGTGACCTTCTCCCAGAAGTCCCCGTGCAGATAGGCGTCGAAGAGGTTGCCGAGGCTGACCAGGAGACCCGCCGCCGGCAGCACGGCCACCGGGAGCTGCAGGCTGCGGCCCACCTTCTGGAGGCCTTGGAAGAGGCTGCTCCGCCAGTTCTTCCCGCTCGCGGCGGTGGCGCTTGCGGCGCTCATCGGCGTCCTCCCTCTCCCGGCCCCGGAACACGCGGGGCCCGCGTCACGTTGCACACTGGTGTAGACCAGTTGCGGTAGGCTCCGGGAGCCCGCAGGGGACAGGCCGCCGGTGATCGTCATCATTCGGCAGAACGGCTGCACTCGCTCGCGAAGTTGGGCCAACCGTGGGTTAACGTGACGAAGCGGACCACCGGTGCGCCCAGACTCACGTTCTTCGGACGGAACGGACAGGGAGAAACACATGGCCAGCAAGGCTGAGAAGATCGTCGCCGGGCTCGGCGGCATCGAGAACATCGAAGAGGTCGAGGGCTGCATCACCCGCCTCCGTACCGAGGTGAACGACGCCGGCCTCGTCGACGAGGCCGCCCTCAAGGCCGCCGGCGCCCACGGTGTCGTCAAGATGGGCACGGCCATCCAGGTCGTCATCGGCACCGACGCCGACCCCATCGCCGCCGAGATCGAAGACATGATGTGAGCCGCTGACCCGCGTCGGCAGGGCCCGTTCCGGCAGGGGAACGGGCCCTTCCGCGCGTCCGGCCCCTCCCTCCCGTACGGCTACGCTCCTCCCATGTCTCGCATCGACGGCCGTACCCCCGAACAGCTCCGCCCCGTCACCATCGAACGCGGCTGGAGCAAGCACGCCGAGGGCTCCGTCCTCATCTCCTTCGGCGACACCAAGGTCTTCTGCACCGCCTCCGTCACCGAGGGCGTCCCCCGCTGGCGCAAGGGCAGCGGCGAGGGCTGGGTCACCGGCGAATACTCCATGCTGCCCCGCTCCACCAACACCCGCGGCGACCGCGAGTCCGTCCGCGGCAAGATCGGCGGCCGCACCCACGAGATCTCCCGGCTCATCGGCCGCTCGCTCCGCGCCGTCATCGACTACAAGGCACTCGGCGAGAACACGATCGTCCTCGACTGCGACGTCCTCCAGGCCGACGGCGGCACCCGCACCGCCGCCATCACCGGCGCGTACGTCGCCCTCGCCGACGCCATCTCCTGGGCCCAGGCCAAGAAGCTCGTCAAGCCCGGCCGCAAGCCGCTCACCGGCACCGTCTCCGCCGTCTCCGTCGGCATCGTCGGCGGCGTCCCCCTCCTCGACCTCTGCTACGAGGAGGACGTCCGCGCCGACACCGACATGAACGTCGTCTGCACCGGCGACGGCCGCTTCGTCGAGGTCCAGGGCACCGCCGAGGCCGAGCCCTTCGACCGGGCCGAGCTCGACGCCCTCCTCGACCTCGCCTCCGCCGGCTGCGCCGACCTGGCAGAACTCCAGCGCAAGGCCCTCGACGCAACCCTCTGAGGCCCCCGCGGCGTCATGAAGGACAACGGGCGCACGGACGCGTACCGGTGACAGACCGATACGATCCGTGCGCCCGCACGACGTCACGTACAGGGGGAGGACCCGCCTTGAAGCGCCGAATAGCTCTGGCGGTGGCCACGGCCGCCGCGCTCACCACCGTCCTCAGCGGCTGTGGGGCCCTCGACAAGGCCATGGACTGCGTCAAGACCGCCGATGCCATCGCCACCTCGGTGAGCAAGCTCCAGCAGGCCGTCTCCAACGCCTCCAACGACGTGACCCAGATCGAGGAGTCCCTCAACTCCATCTCCACCGAGCTCGGCAACCTCAGGAACACCACCGACAACGCCGACCTCTCCAAGGCCGTCGACGACCTCACCAAGGGCGTCGAGTCCGTCCGCACCGCCGTCAAGAACGGCGAGACCAATCCGGACATCACCCCCGTCACCGACGCGGCCACCGAGATCGGCAAGGTCTGCACTCCCGGATAATCGGGGCATGACCCGTCTGATCCTCGCCACCCGCAACGCGGGCAAGATCACCGAACTCCACGCGATCCTCGCCGACGCCGGGCTCGACCTCGAACTCGTCGGCGCGGACGCGTACCCCGACGTCCCCGACGTCAAGGAAACCGGCGTCACCTTCGCCGAGAACGCCCTCCTCAAGGCCCACGCCCTCGCCCGCGCCACCGGCCTCCCCGCCGTCGCCGACGACTCCGGCCTCTGCGTCGACGTCCTCGGCGGCGCCCCCGGCATCTTCTCCGCCCGCTGGGCCGGCACCCACGGCGACGACCGCGCCAACCTCGACCTGCTCCTGGCCCAGCTCTCCGACATCGACGCCCCCCACCGCGCCGCCCACTTCGCCTGCGCCGCGGCCCTCGCCCTCCCCGACGGCACGGAACGCGTGGTCGAAGGCCGCCTGGAGGGCACCCTGCGCCACACCCCCACCGGCACGAACGGCTTCGGCTACGACCCGATCCTCCAGCCCGTCGGCCTCGACGTGACCTGCGCGGAACTGACCCCGGCCGAGAAGAACGCGATCAGCCACCGCGGCAAGGCCTTCCGCGCCCTGGCCCCGGTGGTCCGGGACCTCCTGGGCTGAACGGAAACCGGAAGGGCGCCCCGCCCCGCGGCGGTGCGCCCTTCACTGTGCGGCCGGAGGGATTCGAACCCTCACGGGATTTCTCCCACTGGGACCTAAACCCAGCGTGACTGCCGTTCCACCACGGCCGCCGACCGCCTGTCATCGTAGCGGCAGGCCGCGGTCCGGGGGCAGATCAGTCCTGGCCGTCCGGCGCTCCCGGGCGGCCGAGGCGGCCGGAGGCGGGGTCAGAGGCCCAGGTCGCGGATGATCTTGGCGACGTGGCCCGTGGCCTTGACGTTGTAGAGGGCGCGTTCGACCTTGCCGTCCTCGTCGACGACGACCGTCGAGCGGATCACGCCCGTCACCGTCTTGCCGTACAGCTTCTTCTCGCCGAATGCGCCGTACGCCTCCAGGACCGTCTTGTCCGGGTCGCCGACCAGCGTGACCTTCAGGTTCTCCTTGTCGCGGAACTTGGCCAGCTTCTCCGGCTTGTCGGGCGACACGCCGATGACGTCGTAGCCCGCGCCGGCGAGGAGGTCGAGGTTGTCGGTGAAGTCGCACGCCTGCTTGGTGCAACCCGGGGTGAGGGCGGCGGGGTAGAAGTAGACGATGACCTTGCGGCCCTTGTGGTCCGCGAGGGAGACCTCGTTGCCGTCCGCGTCGGGAAGGGTGAAGGCGGGGGCGGTGTCGCCGGGCTGCAGTCGCTCGCTCATGGCTCTCCTCGGGAAAGTTCGCGTACGCCTCCAGAGCCTAATGGGGGTCGGGGACGACCCATCGGCGGCGGAACTGACAGACTGTCCATCAACGACCGGATCACGACTACGGAGGCAGCGCGGTGTCGGACGCCAGGACCCCTGCGCAGATCGAGGCGGACATCGTCCGCCGGCGCGAGCAGCTCGCCGTCACGCTCGACGAGATCGGCATTCGGGTGCACCCGAAGACGATCATCGGGGACGCGAAGGCCAAGGTCGCATCGGCGGTCGACCAGACCGCGGGGCGCGCCTTCGTCGCCGTCAACCGCGTCGTGTCGGACGTGAAGGCACGTTTCACCGACGAGGACGGCGCCCCCCGCCTGGAGCGCGTCGTCCCGGTGGCCCTCGTGGCCGTCGCCCTCGTCGGGCTGATCGCCGCCTCCGCCCGCAAGGGCCGGGGATGACCCCTCCCGGCCACGGGCGCCGCGTCCGGCCAGGTAGGTTCGTGCCGTGAGCGAGAACACCCACGACAAGCTGCCCATCCGGATGCTCCACGACCGGGTCCTGGTCCGCACCGACTCCCCGGAGGGGGAGCGGCGTTCGGGCGGCGGCATCCTGATTCCGGCGACCGCCGCCGTCGGCCGCAGGCTGGCCTGGGCCGAGGTCGTCGCGGTCGGCCAGAACGTCCGTACGGTCGAGATCGGCGACCGCGTCCTGTACGACCCCGAGGACCGCGCCGAGGTCGAGGTCCGGGGGGTGGCGTACGTCCTGATGCGCGAGCGCGACCTGCACGCGGTGGCGGCCGACCGGTTCCAGGGCAGCTCCGACACCGGCCTGTACCTGTAGCGGACCGCGAGCGGACCCGCAGAGGACCCGAGGCCCTGGTGACGGCTGTCACCAGGGCCTTTGGCTGTTCCTTGCTAGGCTGGAGACACCCGACGAGACGCGCCGTACCGGGATTCCGCAAAGACGACGCACCCCTGTTGTCCGTCTTGCGGAGGTGTCGTCGTCATGGCCTGGGTTCTTCTGATCGTCGCCGGTCTGCTCGAGGTCGGCTGGTCCATCGGGATGAAGTACACGGACGGTTTCACCCGTCTCTGGCCGAGCGTGTTCACCGCCGCCGGGATCGTGGCCTCGATGGTGCTGCTCTCGCAGGCCGCCAAGACCCTGCCGATCGGTACGGCCTACGGCGTGTGGGTCGGCATCGGCGCGGCCGGTGCGGCGGTGCTCGGCATGGTGGTGCTCGGTGAGCCGGCGACCGCCGCCCGGATCTTCTTCGTCTGTCTGCTGCTGGTCGCCGTCGTGGGACTGAAGGCGACCTCCGGTCACTGACGCTTCGGCTCTGAGGGAGCCGGGGGAGCGGAGGGGGCAGGGGGAGCCGGGGGAGCGGCCGGTCTGCGGGTGATCACCGCGCCGGGGCCGGCCTCGCCCGTCTCGTACTCCTCCCCCCGGGGCCCGTCGGGCGCCTCCGCCGGCCCTGTGCCGTCCGGTCCGTTTGGCCCCCCGTCCGGTACGGGTGGTACGGGCGGTTCCTCCGCTCCCGGCATGACCATGAGGTCGAAGTCGCGGGGAGCGGTCCCGGCGAGCGCCTCGCGGGTGAACCGGGCCCAGATCTCGGCGGGGACGCCGCCCCCGTTGACGCGGGGCAGCCCGAGCGCCCCGTACAGCGGCTTCTGGTGGCCCGTCTCGGGGTCCTGGCCCATGAGGGCGACGACGGTGGCGAGGTCCGGGGTGTAGCCCGCGAACCAGGCCGCCTTGTCGTCCTCGGCCGTGCCCGTCTTGCCGGCCGCCGGGCGTCCCGCGGCCCGCGCCGCCGTGCCCGTACCCGTCTCGACGACGCTCCGCAGGACGGCGGTGGTGGTGTCGGCGGCCTCGCGGGTGACGGCCTGCCGGGGCGGGGCGGTCGGCAGGGGGATGGCCCGGCCGTCGCGGGAGACGGAGTCGACGAGGCCGTACGAGCCGTGCGCCCGGCCGTGCGCGGCGAGCGTCGCGTACGCCCGCGCCATGTCGAGGACGCTGGCGGTGGCGGGTCCGAGGGCGATGGAGGGGGAGGCGGTGAGGTCGGGCGTGCCGCGGGGGACGCCGAGGGCGACGGCGGTGTTCCGGACGCGGTCGGGGCCGACGTCGACGGCCATCTGGGCGTAGACGGCGTTGACGGAGAGGTCGGTCGCGGTGCCGACGGGGATCTCGCCGTAGCTGGCGTCGTCCTCGTTGGCCGGGTCGTAGGGCGCGCCCGTCCAGCCCTCGACGGGGCGCCGGTTGGTGCCGTCGTAGAGGGTGTTCGGGGTGATGGGCTCGCCGTGCTGCGTCCGGGCGCCGCTCTGAACGGCGGCGGTGAGGACGAACGGTTTGAAGGTGGAGCCGACCTGGTAGTCGCGGCGGGTGGCGTTGTTGACGTACTGCCGGGTGTAGTCGATGCCGCCGTAGAGGGCGAGGACGTCTCCGGTGGCGGGGTCGACGGCGGCGGCCCCGACGCGTACGTACTGGTCGACGGGGTTCGTCGCCGGGTCGAGGCGGTCGACGACCAGCTCCTCGACGGCCTGGACGAGGGCGTCCTGGCGGGCTGGGTCGAGGGTGGTGGTGATGCGGAGGCCGCCGGCGGCGAGGGTCTTCTCGTCGACGACGCCGTGGTCGGTGAGGTACTCCTCGACGGCCTGCACGAGGTAGCCGCGCTGGCCGGAGAGGCCGGTGGCGGGGCGGGCGGTCCGCGGGTCGGGGAAGCGGGTGGCGGCGCGCTCGGCGCGGTCGAGCCAGCCCTCGCCGACCATGCCGTCGAGGACGTAGTTCCAGCGGGCGACGGCGGTGGCGCGGTTCTCGGGGTGGGCGGTGACGTCGTAGGCGCTGGGGGCCTTGAGGAGGGCGGCGAGGTAGGCGCCCTCGGCGGTGTCGAGCTGTTCGACGTCCTTGCCGTAGTAGGCGCGGGCGGCGGCCTGGAGGCCGTAGGCGTTGCGGCCGAAGTAGCTGGTGTTGAGGTAGCCCTGGAGGATCTCCTCCTTGCTCTTCTCGCGGCCCAGCCTGAGCGCGATGAAGAACTCCTTCGCCTTGCGGGTGAGGGTCTGTTCCTGTCCCAGGTAGTAGTTCTTGACGTACTGCTGGGTGATGGTGGAGCCGGACTGGCGGCCCTTGCCGGTGACGGTGTTCCAGGCGGCGCGGAGCATGGCCTTGGGGTCGACGGCGCGGGAGGTGTGGAAGTCGCGGTCCTCGGCGGCGAGGACGGCCCTGCGTACGGGGAGGGGGATCTGCTCCAGGCGTACGTTCTCGCGGTTGATCTCGCCGTCGCGGGCGAGCGGGGTGCCGTCCCGGTAGAGGTAGAGGTTGGACTGGGCGACGGCGGTGGCGTTGGCGGGCGGGATCTCGACGAGGAGGTAGCCGGCGACGAGGGCGCCGGTGAGGAGCAGGGCGCCGAGCAGGAGGGTGCCGAGGAGGGCGCGCAGGACGCGGCGGGGGCGGCTGCGGCGCGGGGGCGGCGGAGGGGGCGGGGTGAGGGTGGGGTCCCGCGGCTCCCAGCCCGGACGGGTTGGCCGGGGGGTGTCGCTCGTGGCGGAGGAAGGGGACATGCCACCACATACTGCCCGGAAGGCGGCGAAAGTCCTGAAAGCGACCCGAGGGTGACGGAAAACGGGTCGCGGGAAGGCCCCCCGCCCCCATAGGGTCGTGCGCTTCGCCCTCGTGGCCTTCCCCCGCCCTGGTAGCCGTCCCCCGCCCTCGTGCCCTTCCCCCTTGCCCCCTCGTCTCCTCTTCCCGAAAGGAGCGTCATGCTGCGGCTGTACGCGACGGTGGCCGCGGGCGGCTTCCGGCGCCACGCCACGTACCGGGTCGCCACGGCGGCCGGCGTCTTCACCAACTCCGTCTTCGGCCTGATCCTGTCGTACACGTACATCGCCCTCTGGGACGAACGCCCGCACCTCGGCGGCTACTCGATGGACGACGCCCTCGCCTACGTCTGGATCGGGCAGGCCCTGATCACCGTCTGCGGGCTGATGGGCGGCGGCTTCGAGGACGAGCTGATGGAGCGGATCAGGACCGGCGACATCGCGGTCGACCTCTACCGCCCCGCCGACCTCCAGGCCTGGTGGTGCGCGGCCAACGCCGGCCGGTCGGCCTTCCAGCTCCTCGGCCGCGGCGCCGGACCGCTGCTCGTCGGCGCGCTCGTCTTCGACTTCACGCTGCCCGCCGGGCCCGGCGGCTGGCTCGCCTTCCTGCTCGCCGTGGCGCTCGGCTCGCTGGTCGGCTTCGCCCTCTGGTACCTGGTGGCGATGAGCGCGTTCTGGCTCCTCGACGGCCAGGGCGTGGCCCAGGCCGCCTGGCTGGGCGGCCTGTTCTTCTCCGGGATGCTGCTCCCCCTGAACGTCTTCCCGGGCGCGCTCGGCGAGGTGGCCCGGATCCTGCCGTGGGCCTCGCTGCTCCAGGTGCCGGCGGACGTGTACCTGGGGCGGTACGAGGGCTGGGCGCTGGCGGGGGCGTACGCCTTCCAGGGCTGCTGGGCCCTGGTGCTGCTGGCGGCGGGCCGGGCGGCGCAGTACGCCGCGACGCGGAAGGTGGTGGTGCAGGGTGGCTAGCGAGGCGGCCGTGACCGGAGCGGCGGCGGCGCGCGCGGGTGGCGGGGACGGGGACCGGGACGAGTCGGGTGGCGGCGCGGGCGCGTGGCGTGCGCACGACGGGGAGGCGCCGGACGGTGCCGCGGGCGCGTGGCGTACGTACCGGATGGTGGCGGGCATGTGGATCCGCTCCACGATGGCGTACCGCGCGTCCTTCGCCCTCACCCTCCTCACCAGCTTCTGCGTCACCTTCTTCGACTTCGTCGTCATCCTCCTGATGTTCGGTCAGGTCAGGGGCCTCGGCGGCTTCTCCTTCGCGGAGGTCGCCCTCCTCTACGGCACCGCCGGCACCTCCTTCGGCATCGCCGACCTGACGATGGGCTCGCTCCAGCGGATGGGGAAGCGGGTGCGGGACGGCTCGCTCGACACCTTCCTGCTGCGGCCCGCGCCGCTGCTCGCGCAGGTCGCGGCGGACCGGTTCGCGCTGCGCCGGTTCGGCCGGGTCGCCCAGGGGCTGCTCGTCCTGGTGTGGGGGCTGCTCCTGCTGGACGTGGCCTGGACGCCGCTGAAGGTGCTGCTGCTGCCGGTGACGGTGGTGTGCGGGGCGGTGATCTTCGGCGCGCTGATGGTGCTCGGCGCGTCGGCGCTGTTCTGGCTCCAGGACGCCGCCGAGGTCACCAACTCCTTCACGTACGGCGGGAACACGCTCCTCCAGTACCCGCCGACGATCTTCGCCCAGGAGCTGGTGCGGGGCGTCGTCTACGTCGTACCGCTGGCGTTCGTGAGCTGGCTGCCCGCGCTGTACGTGCTCGGGCGCCCCGCTCCGCCCGGCGTGCCGGACTGGGCCGCCTTCGCGGCGCCGGTCGTCGCGCTCGTCTGCTGCGGGGCGGCCGGTCTCGCCTGGCGGGCCGGCGTCCGTTCGTACCGATCGACAGGAAGCTGAGCCGCATGTCCGTGCCCACCGCGCCCCCCGCCCCCGCACCCTTCATCGAACTGGACGGCCTGGAGAAGACGTTCACGGTCCGCCGGAAGACCGGGCCGTTCCGCCGCGAGAGGAGGGAGGTCAGGGCCGTCGACGGCATCTCCTTCACGGTGGACCGCGGCGAGATGGTCGGCTACATCGGCCCGAACGGCGCCGGGAAGTCGACCACCATCAAGATGCTGACCGGCATCCTCACCCCGAGCGGCGGCCGGCTGCGGGTCGCGGGCATCGACCCGGCGCGCGAGCGGACGCGCCTCGCCCAGCGCATCGGCGTGGTCTTCGGCCAGCGGACGACGCTCTGGTGGGACCTGCCGCTGCGGGACTCGTACCGGCTCGTGCACCGCATGTACCGCATCCCGGACGCCCGCTACCGGGAGAACCTCGACCGCTGCGTGGAGCTCCTTGACCTCGGCGACCTGCTCGACGTGCCCGTACGGCAGCTCTCCCTCGGCCAGCGGATGCGCGGCGACATCGCGGCGGCCCTGCTGCACGACCCCGAGGTGCTGTACCTGGACGAGCCGACGATCGGCCTGGACGTCGTGTCGAAGGCGCGGGTCCGGGAGTTCCTGCGGGAGCTGAACGCCACGCGCGGCACCACGGTGCTGCTGACCACGCACGACCTGACCGACATCGAGCAGCTGTGCTCGCGGGTGATGGTGATCGACCACGGGCGCCTGATGTACGACGGGCACCTCCCCGGCCTGCACGAGGCGGGCGACGGCGAACGGCTCCTCGTCGTCGACCTGGCGAGGGAGCTCCCGCCGATCACCGACGTGCCGGGGGCCCGCTTCGTACGGGCCGAGGGGCCGCGCCAGTGGCTCGCCTTCCCGGCATCCGCGTCGGCGGCGCCGCTGGTGTCGGCGGTGGCCGCGGCCTATCCCCTCGTCGACCTCTCGGTGCGGGAACCGGACATCGAGACCGTGATCGCGAAGATGTACGGGGGAACTCGGGACGAGCGCCGGGAGTCCTTGATGTGAGGAGGTGGGCGGGATGGTGAGTTTCTCGTACACGGCGGCCGACGAGGAGAAGAGCCGCGGCGTGCGCCGGATGAAGGCGCTGGCCACGGGTCTGCTGGCGCTGGTCGCGGTCGTGTACGCCCTGGCGACCTGGGCCGAGAACGCGGGCGCGGGCGCCTGGGCGGGCTACGTCGCCGCGGCGGCGGAGGCCGGCATGGTGGGCGCGCTCGCCGACTGGTTCGCCGTGACGGCGCTCTTCCGGCGCCCACTGGGCCTGCCCGTCCCGCACACGGCGATCATCCCGACGAAGAAGGACCAGCTGGGCGCCTCGCTCGGCTCGTTCGTCGGCGAGAACTTCCTCTCCGCCGACGTCGTACGGGGCAGACTCCGCGCCCTCGGCGTCGGCCGGCGCGTCGGCGCCTGGCTCGCCGACCCCGACCACGCCGACCGGGTCACGTCCGAGCTGTCCACGGCGCTGCGCGGCGCGCTCACCGTCCTGCGCGACGCCGACGTGCAGGCGGTGGTGGGCGAGGCGATCACCCGCCGGGCCGAGTCCGCCGAGATCGCCCCCGGCCTCGGCAAGACCCTGGAGCGGATGGTGACCGACGGCGCCCACCGCAGGGCCGTCGACCTCGTCTGCACCCGCGCCCACGACTGGCTCGTCACCCACGGCGACTCCGTGATGGACGCCGTCCAGGGCGGCGCCCCGGGCTGGACCCCCCGCTTCGTCGACCGCAAGGTGGGCGAGCGCGTCTACCGCGAGCTCCTCCGCTTCGTCACGGAGATGCGGGACATGCCCTCGCACCCGGCGCGCGGCGCCATCGACCGCTTCCTCACCGACTTCGCCGCCGACCTCCAGGCCGACACGGACACCCGGGCCCGGGTGGAGCGCCTCAAGGGCGAGCTCCTCGACCGGCCCGAGGTCCAGGACATCATCGCCTCCGCCTGGTCCTCGGTCCGCTCCTTGATCCTCGCGGCCGCCGACGACGACCGCAGTCAGCTCCGCCTGCGGGCCCGCGCCTCCCTGATCTCCCTGGGCGAGCGCCTCTCCTCGGACGCGCGCCTCCAGGCGAAGGTCGACGGCTGGCTCGAATCGGCGGCCACGCACCTGGTCACGACGTACCGCACGGAGATCACCTCGCTGATCACGGACACGGTCGCCGGCTGGGACGCCACCCAGACCTCCCGCAAGATCGAAGCCAACATCGGCCGCGACCTCCAGTTCATCCGCATCAACGGCACGGTGGTCGGCGCCCTGGCGGGCCTCCTGATCCACACGGTGAGCCACGCGGCGGGGGCGTGAGGGCGACGGTTGCTTGCTAGGTGGGATCGGGCCGCGGGGCGTGCTCGGGCCGCGGGGCCGGCTCCCGGGGCGGGAGGGCTCAGCCCCTGCGCCGGGTGACGACCCAGGAGGCCGCGGCCACCCCGCCGGCCACCGAGAACACGGCGGGCCACGCCCCGATCTTCTTCGCCAGCGGATGGGACCCGGCGAACGCGGCCACATAGGCGGTCCCGAGCCCGGCGGCCGCCTTCCCCCCGCCCACCCGCTGCCACTCCCGAGCGGCCACCCCACCGGCCACGGCGAGCACGACGCCCCCGAGGGGCCGCTTCCCGGTCCACCGGGCCACGGCGTAACCGCCCACGAGACCGGCCGCGGCGACGAGGGGGGAGAGGGGGCGGGGCATGAGGGGGGTCCTTCCGTTCGTGGAGTGGTGGGGTGCTGCCGAGCAGGGGCGGGGGCCCGTCGTCGTCGGCGGACGGGCCCCGCCTTCTTCGCTCAGTCCTCGTCCGACGCCTCGAACTCGAGGCGTCCCCAGTCGTAGCGGCCGTTCTCCGTCTCGATGGAGGCCGAGGCTCCGTGCGGCGTGTGGTTGATGGCGATGGAGGCGGTGCTGTCGGCGGGCACGGACAAGCTGTACTCCACCCTCTTCTTCGCGGCCATTCGCTCGTCCTCTCTGAGCGTCGGAGCGCACCGTGCACCCTTTCTCCGTTTCATGGAAAAAGGGCAAAAGGTGCATTTGGAATTATTGTTGGTGCTCGAACGTTCGGCCGCGAGAACGTCAAGGCGCGGCCCCCGTGGTGTTCCTGTCTGCCGCCACCTGTGCGAGTATCACCTCGCGCGGCGACCCGAAGGGCACCGTCGATCGCACACCTGTCCGCAGCGGCACAGCGTCGATGATCGACACAACGACTCTTGAGGTCAAGCCGTCGGAAAAATTTATGCGGTAAGTCCCTTTTGAGGCCGTCTCGATAGACGGCTTTTTCATTTCCTTGATCGAATGAAACGAACTCCTGTAAGGTCGCCGACGAAGGGGAAAGGGGTGGGTGAGTGTCACAGGATTTCGCCGAGTGGCTCAGCGACGTGCTGCGTCAACGGGAGATGCCGCAGAAGGAGTTGGCTCAACTCGTCGGGGTGACTCCGGCGGCCGTGAACGCATGGGCGCGCGGACGGGCCGTCCCGCGGTACGAGAAGATCCAGGCCGTCGCCTCGGCACTGGGCGTCGCCGTGGAGGACGCCGTCAGCCGCCGGCCGCCGGAGTCCGACCGCGCGGAGCTGGCGTGGGTGTTCCAGAGGGCTCCCGAGGACGGCAGTCGTAGCGGCGGCAACGCGGCCGCGTACGCCTTCTCGGCGAACCTGGACGTCCTGGCCCGGGAGGCGACGCAGAACAGCCTCGACGAACGCTTCGACATGACCCGACCCGTGACCACGCGCTTCGTACTGCACGAGCTGACGGGGGACCACCTCGGCAGGTTCCTCGACGCCCTCCGTTGGCAGGAGATCGAGCGACACCTGCGGCAAGCGGCGGACCCCGGCCAGAAGGCGGGCCGTGTGCTGGCCGACGGGCTCAACGAGTTCGAGCGGACCGGCCGACTCGTCCTGCTGAGGATCGACGACTACAACGCGAACGGCCTTACCGGCCCGGAGTACGGCGACGGGCGATTCGCGCGGGTGGTGCGCCGTACCCTGGACAGCGGCAAGGAAGGGTCTCAGGGCGGCTCCTACGGCCTGGGCAAGGCGGCCCTCTGGTCGGCCAGCCGGTTCGGCCTCGTGCTGGTCAACAGCACGCTGTCCGAGCAGCAGGCCGGGCGCCACGAACGGCGCATGGCGGGCCGGCTCGAGCTGCCGTGGCACGCCTTGGGGGGCGAGGAGTACGCGGGACCGGCATGGCTCGGAGCGCCGGACAAGGAGCGCGGCAACGCGGCGCGGTCCTGGTGGGCCGACCGGGCGACGGCCGAGAGCCTCCACCTCGAGCGCGGCGACAGCGATCCGGGCACCTCGTTCCTGATCGTCGGCGCGTACGACGGATCCGGCGACGCCGAGGACGTCGAGGAGATGCACGACAAGCTCGCCGTCGGTGTGGCGAGGAACTTCTGGGCCTCCATGGTCGGCGGACAGCACAGCGGACCGCTGCTGCGCACCACGGTGGCGTCGTGGCGGAACGGCAAGGTGGTGAAGCCGGAGGAGGCGATCGACCCGCACCGCCACGAACCCGCCAGATCGCGTGCGGTGCAGGCGTTTCTCGACGGCCGCACCTCCTCCGAGCTGACGTCCCGCGAGGACGTGTTGCAGACCTCGGTCCCGCTCGTGCTGCCCGCTCGCAAGGGGCCCGCGGGCGCCTCCGCACCGAAGTCCCACGACGCCGTACTGCTCGTGACGCCGACGGCCGAGGACGAGGAGAAACCCGACCAGATCTCGTTCATGCGCGCCACGCGCATGGTCGTGCGCAGCAAGCGGGTGGGCGATCTTCCGTTGGGACACCGGTCCTTCCAGGCCGTACTGCTCGCCGGCCTGGCCACGGGCAGGGAGACACCGGACGCGCACGCGGCCGAGCAGCTGCTGCGTGCCGCGGAACCGCCGGACCACAACGACTGGGGCGGGACCGAGGACCTCACCGCCACGTACGTCCGCGGCGCACGACAGTGCGTGCTCAACTTCAAGAAGGCCGCCGAGCAGGCCGTTCGTGACCTGCTGCGCGGCCAGGAGGAGGAGAGCGACCCGGACGAGGGCCCCCAGGTCCTCCGTGACCTGTTGACGTTCGAGTCACCGAGGAAGTCCCGGACGCAGAGCTTTCCGGTCGTGCACGCGGTCGAGGGCGACGTGCTGTCGAGCGGGGCGTGGCACGTCCGGGTGACGGTGAAACTGCCGGAGCGGGACGGCGCCTGGATCCTCGCCCCGGCGGCGCGCTTCGTCGTCCGCTCGGGCGGGGGGATTCCCGTCCGGTGGGCGGGGTCGCTGGTGCCCGAGCGCGACTGCGAGCTGACCCGCGAGGGCAATCTGCGGTTCAGGGAGGGGGCGCGACGCGGCGTGTTCAAGGCGGTCACGGACGTGTCCAGTCATCCCGTGGCTGCCGCGATGTCGTGCCTCGAGATAGACGTGCCGAGAGCCAAGGAGAGCGCGGAGTGAAGACGGCATTCCCCTATCGGATTCTCGCGGGGGAGGTGATCCTCACGGCCGACGAGGTGCGCGTGGACAACATTCCGCTCTCCCTGAACCTCGTGTCGGACAAGGAACGGGTGGTCGCCCTGCACGCGATCCGCAGGGACTGGGACGAGATACGCGTCAAGGTGTCCGTCACCGCGGACCCCGAGGAGCTCGGGTCCGGTGTGTGGACGTCTCCGCGTTGTCTGGTCTTCGCCAGGAACAGGGCGACCAACGTACGACACTCCTTCGCCCTGCACTACGAGGGTGCGGGACGCTGGACCGGAGAGGTGGAGCTCCACCGCGGCGACCACGTCGGCCGGACCGAACTCGAAGCCGTCGTCGTCGCCGAGGTCGGAGGGGTCGACGGCCGGTTGATCGGCCGAACCGAGGAGAACTGGAGCGCCGATTTCGAGGCGAAGCAGCCGAAGCGGCAGCGCACTCTCCGCATGCAGTGGAGGGAGTTCGCCGAGGACGCCTTCCTCAAGGAGTTCCGGGACGATCCCTGGCTTCTCGACGCGGAGGCCGGCGAGCCGGTCCTCTACCTCAACGCCTCCCTGGACGGTTTCCGTTCGCTCCTCGAAGGTGGGCAGGGGGTCGAGCACAAACTGGTGCGCGAGGTGATGGCCTCGCAGATCGCCTCCGAGGCGTGGACCTCGCTCTTCAACACGGCTCTCTACGCCGCGGGGACGGAGGACGACGAACTGCAGTGGCCGGGAGGGTGGCAGGAGGAGGTCCTCAGAAGGATGCTCCCGGACTTCTTTCCCGGACTCTCGCCGGAGGAGGCGTTGACCGAGCTCGTCGATCGACGGAGTCGGGGCGAGAACGGGTCGGACCTCCACGCGCGGCTCATGCACTCCGCGTCGATCCACTCGAAGAAGCAGAAGACTGTGGCCGGTGCCGTGCGGGCGTTGGCCCGCGCGGCGGACGGAGGACAGGAGATATGACACCGACGGACGGAGAGGCCGTGCCGTCGCGCATCGGCATGCTGCCCGAGGCCGTCGCCGCGCGGGCGATCACTCCCCGGGTCCTCGAAGGGTACGAGACGCCCTCGTTCGCCCGCCTGCGCGAGAACGTCGAGTATCGGGAGGACGACTCCGCGCGTTGGGACGCGGAGCCCGTCGGTGAGCTGCTGACGGAGGCGCGCCGCCGCTTCGACGGTTCGCCCACGGCGAGCGACGCGTGGTTGGCGCCGAGGCTGCACTACACGCTGAGGCTCACGCGCGCGGAGGCGTCGGACACGCGCGTCTGGAACTTCCTGGGCGTCTGTCTCGCCCCCGAGTTCGTCCGTTGGCGATGGGGCCGTGGCGGAACGGGCCGGGAGGTGGCGCAGGCGGCCCGGTTCGCCGGACGGTGGGACCTCCAGTGCTTCTCCCGGCTGTGGTGGGCGGCCGAGCTGTTCAGGGACGGTGGCAACTACCGCCCGGTGGAACTGGCTTGTGGCAACCAGGACGTTCTCAACACGACGCTGAGGCTGGAGATGGTCCAGCACCGCCCGACGGCGCAGGCTCTTCTGAGGCTTCTGCACAAGGGAGCGGTGCGCACCGGCCGGGACGTGAACGCCGCCGCGGCCGCGGCGAACGCCGCCGGCGCCACCCTCGTCTACGAGGCGCTCGGTCACGACGAACCGCAGGACGCCGAGGCGTTGAGGGAATGGATCGAGGCGGCGGGGGAGGATCCTGTCGCGCAGTTCGAGACGCTGCCGAGCGGCCCGAACGACGGAAGTGTGCCGCACACGGCGGCGGAGACGCTGGCGGCCCGCTTCGGTGAGCTCTTCGCGGACGCGCCGGTGCGTGGAAAGTCCGACCGGTAGGCGCGGAAGCAGCCCCTCAGAAGTTCCGGGCTTCGACCGACAGATGCTCGTGGATCGCCTGGGCCAAGGCCCGGCCCAGGCCGATCGGGACCGCGTTCCCGATCTGGCGCGCGATCTCGATCTTGCTGCCGAACCACTGGAAGTCGGGCGGGAATCCCTGGATCAGGGCGGCTTCGTAGTGGGTGATGGGGCGGTTCTCCACGGGGTGGAGATAGCGCCCCTTCTCCGGCTTGTAGAACTCGGTGCGGATGGTCACGGAGGGGCGCTCGGCATGCATCCGCCCCATCACGTCACCCGATCCGCTGTTGTGCTTGTCCCAGCTGTCGGTGGACAGGTACGTCTTCTTGCCGTCGACCTCGGCCCACTGCTTTCGCAGGTCGTGACGGTTTCCCCCGGGGCCGATGGCCGCGTAGCGGGCGAGGGAGAGGCCGGTGGGTCGCCGTCCCACGTGGAGTTCGGTGGTGAGGTACGGACCGGGAAGCTCGGCCTTGCCGAGGGGGTTGCCGGTCCGGTTCTCCGGGAGTTCGGTCCGCGGTGCCTTCGGGGGAGTGTGGTCGAAGACCGCCTCCCCGACGCCCACCCAGGGCCGAAGGCCGGCATCGTTCTCGCCGAGTGTCGGCTGTCGTGCGTCGGTGTGGCGCGAGTGGGTCGGCAGCGGGTGCGTCAGCGCTGTGTGCAGGTCCTTGCGCGTGGCGATCACGATCGCTCGTCGCCGAGCCTGGGGCACTCCGTAATCGGCCGCGTTCAGCACCTTCGAGGTCAGGGTGTAGTCGGAGAGTTCGCCGCCCTTTTCCGTCGCCTTCTGCAAATCCACGAACTGCTGCGACTTCAGGAAACGGTCGACGTTCTCCAACACGAAGATCTTGGGCTTGATCGTGGTGACGACACGCATGTACTCGCGCCACAGGAGATTGCGCGGGTCATTGCGGTCCGGCTCGAGGTTGTCCTTGTTCAGGCCCGAGAATCCCTGGCAGGGAGGTCCGCCCATGACGACGTCGACCGCGTTCCGATACGGCGTCGGGTCCCATTCGGCGATGTCCGTGTTGGCGACGTGCGAGGAGCCGAAATTGGCCGCGTAGGTCGCTGCCGCAGCCCGGTCGAACTCGACGGCCGCCACGGAACGGAACGGGGAGGAACCGGGGCCGTCCGGCTCGTACGCGCGAAACCCGGCCGAAAAGCCCCCGGCTCCGGAGAAAAGGTCCACCACGGTGATCACCTCGGCAGAGAGCTGTGGGCTCAAGGCTGTTGCGGTCGAGGTGGTGGTGGCCATGGGGCCAGAGTCTACTTCGCCGGCCGTGTGCCTTCGTGCGGACGATCAAGATCCGGTCGAGGTGTTGCCGTGCGCAACGACCTCGTCGCGCGGAGTGCCCGACGAGCGCTCCAGCGCAGTGAGGAGCTGCCGGCCCAGGGCGGCTGCCAGCGGCGGAGGAGTGGCCTGGCTGATCTGGCGATAGGCGGAGGTCTTGAGGCCGTGGAGCTCCCAGTCCGGTGTGAACCCCTGGAGCAGGGCGACCTGGGGCACGGTGATCCTCACGAGACCGTGCTTCGGTTCGGCGGCGAGGTCGAGCCGGAAGTCCGGACCGGGTACGTCGTCCCCGAGGCTTCCCCCGTACACGTGCCTGCGTGCCCAGATCGCCTTCGCCCGGCTCGCACCGAGATCGGCGCCTCCGCGCCCCGTGGCGCCCCCCATGATCAAGGGCGCCGGCCCCGACGCGTGCGCCGCCCATTCGCCGGCTTCGGGCCACCCCTTCGAGGCCATGGACTCGTACAGGGTCTCGCCCAGCGAGGAGCAGGGGACATCACTGGGCGCCGGCCAGGCGAAGTGAGCGAGGTCCGAGGGGTGCATGGCGACGACGAAGCCGTGGGAGCGCAGCTGGGGAACGCCGAAATCCGTGGCCGAAAGTACGCCCCAGACCGACGAGTAACCGAGATCGGCGACGGTCTCCCTGACCATTTCCCGTTCCACCTCGAACTTCGCGGCGCTGTGGAAGGTGGCGATGCACTCGAGGACCAGCACGCGCGGACGCACGTAGGAGGCCATGTCGAGCGTGGCCCGCAGGGTGTCCCGCTTGTCCCGCACGGCCAGCTGCTTGCCGGCGACGCTGTACGGCGAGCGGGGAAGCCCGCAGCTGAGGACGTCCGCCCGGTCCAACTGGTCGTGCTCCACGGGCTCGATCTCGTTGAGGTCGCCCTGGATCACGTACCAGTCGGGCCGATTGTTCCGGAGGGTGGCGCAGCTGTCCGCGTCGATGTCCACGGCCGCGGCGATCCGGAAGCCCGCCCTCTCCAGTCCGAGTGCCTGGCCCCCGGCCCCCGCACACAGTTCGATCACCGTGAAGTCGTGCTTCCGCACGGCCCCTCCCCCATGTCGTCGAGGGAATCCATCGTAGGAGGGGCAGCGACCACGACGATGCGATCGGGCCGGCTCAGTGGGTCACGTCGTCCCGGGACGCCTCCGCGGCCGAGTCGATCGTCACGAAGCGCACCACCTTGCCGTCGGCGCTGCGGGCCGACGCGGGGGCGACGAAGGTGAAGGCCATGACCAGGCGGCCCGGATCGATCGTCCCCGTCGCTTCCACCTCCGAACGGTCGTCGGGCTGGATCACCGGATACATCATGACGACACCGCGCCGCTCCGCGACGTACCGCTCGGTCACCGCGTTCCCTCCGAAGGGAAGGGCCCCGGCGATGCGCAGGGGCGCGCCTCGGTGCTTCGGTTCACTGATGGCGCCGAAGGCGTCGCCACGCCTGCGCTGTCGCCCGAACCAGGCGAAGCGGCGCCCCGAACCCGTCGGCGAGAAGGTCCGCGCACCCGAGGAGTGCTGGGGCGCGAGCACCAGCCAGTCGTCCACCTGGGCGGGCGCCGAGGCGGTGATCTCCTCGAGATAGGTCAGATGGGGGGTGAAGCGTTCCGGGACGTCCCAGCGCAGGGAGCGGACGAGTCGGAGGAACGCGCCGGCGTCGAGCCGTCCCGTCAGCGCGGGGAAGCAGAGTTCTCTCCCGGTGCTCTCGTCCTTGTAGGAGAAAGTGAGCGGCTGCGGGCTCAGCCCGTCGAGTACGGGGAGCCACAGGGCGCTGTTGTGGCGGAGGTCCGAAGGGTTCGAGGGGTACGCGGTCGGCTCCTCCCACTTGCCGGGCGAGTGGATCTCGACGAGACGGGTGTTGTACATCTTGTTGGCGCTGGCGGGCTTCAGCCAGGACAGGTGCTGTGAGACCAGCGGCGGCATCTGTGCCGGTGTGACCTGCGGTTTTCCGTCGACCAGGGTGGAGTAAAGGTCGAGCTGGTCACGGAAGGTTTCCTCGTCCCTGCAGATGGCCTCGAAGGCCTCCAGGAGATCGAGGCCCTGCTTTCCCTCGTCCCTTCCGAGATAGAGGCGCACGAGATCGCGGTAGCCGTTGCGGAAACCGAACCATCGGCCCATCTGCATGAGTGTCGACGCGTTGTTCGCACGTCGACGGTAGTAGGTGACGGTGAGCCCTTCGACGGTGAAACCGCGCGCGAGCTTCTGTCCTCCGATGAGGATCTTCCAGATCGGCCGCTTGTCGAAGTCGGCGTCTCCGCCGGTCTTGAGGTCGCTGTCGCCGTTGACGACGATGATGGGCTGGTCGTCGCCGCCGATGCGAATCGCGGCCGTGCCGACGTACGGCGACAGCTCGTCGTACGTGGCCGGCACCGGGAAGCCCTCGGCGCGCACTCGGGAGACGGGGGCCACATCGTTGTCGAAAAGGGCGCGCAGTCGCTGGTGGCCGCTCGGCCCGGTGTAACCGGAGTTCCACCACAACTTGCTCACCTTGCCGTGGAGCTCGCGGTGGTCGGCCGTGCGCACCGACTCGTGAATGAGCATGGTGTGGTGCTGGAAATAGCGCTCCCCGAGGCCGTTCTCCTCCCGGTAGAGCTTCATGGCGGCGGTCAGGACGAACATGTCCAGAGCCTGCTGGAGGGCGGTGTCGTCGTCCTCGCTGTCGAGGAGGATGTCGCGGACATGCGCCTTTTCGTTGGAGTTGGCGACGGTGCGTTCCGCGGGCGGAATCGGGGAGTCGAGGTCGTGGAAGTCCCGCACTCCCATGTAACCGGCGGGCCGGGGCAGGGAGACGATGAAGTCCTTCGGGAAGATGTCCTTGGCGTCACTGGGGTCGATGAACACGTTCGCGAACGGCGTGGCCGTGTAACCGACGTACTGGGCGCGCGGCAGGAGTCCGAGGAGTTCCGAGATCTTGTCGTTGATCGCGGTGCGCTCGGCGTTGGGCCTGTCCGGATTGGCGGTGTTCACCGACGCCTCGTCGGACTCGTCGTCGATGATCAGAACGGGGATCTGGTCCAGCGGTGTCTTGATCTTGTTGAGATCCTTCACCAGCTTTCCGAGGACGGTCTTGTTCTTCTTGACCACCATGAGCCGGGCCGACGAGCGGTGGAGGTTGCGCGGGTCGAAGAGGTCGAAAGCGGGTTCCTGTTTCTCGAATTCGAGGGCGACGATCCCCTGCAGAAGGCTCTTGTAGTCGTCGGTCCTGGTGGTCATGCGGACGATGTCGAATCCCCCGAGGGCCGACGGCAGCCCCCCGTGGGTGAGGAAGTTGCCCTTCGACCAGGCCGGGTCGTCGGCGTAGTCGGATTCGTACTCGGCGGCACCCCTGAGGATGTTCTCGCGACCGACGAGTTCCATGTCGAGGCGCCGCTGAGTCTGGGCGCGCAGCAGGTTCAGCGTGCCTCCGAGGACAATGACCAGGCGATAGCCGGCGTCCATGGCCTTCGCGATGACACCGGTGAAGTTGGCCGTCTTGCCGGACTGCACATGGCCGACGACAAGTCCCTTGGCCTGGTAGGCGGTCGCCGACGTCGGATCGGCGAGCCGCTCGACGACCCGGTCGGTGGCCGTGTCCAGGCCCGCGACCGCCGTCTCGGACCAGCCCTTCTCGGAGAGCAGCCGCCGGTAGGCGGGCCAGTACCAGCTCCGGCCCTGCTGGGACTGCGGCGTGTACCACGGCGTGAACTCGTCGCTGATGACGACGGGGCCGGCTTCCCTGGGGACGGGGACGAGCGAGTTGAGCAGCTCCCGGGTGTGCTCCGAGAGGGCGAGCAGGTTCAGGACGTCCGCGCGCCGCTCTTCGGTACGTGCCGGCGCCGTTGACCACGAAGGGGCCTCCGCGTAGTCCCACTGCGTGAGTCGCTTGCGCCACAACTCCACGAGCTGATGCGTGGAATGGGCGGTGCTCAGGACGGCCCGGAAGTCGCTCTCCTCGACCATGCCCTCGGCGTCCCGTCCCTCGTCCTCGGCCTGGTAGGCCAGGGCGCGCAGCAGGTTCTTGGGACGGGCGTCCATGCCGGCGAGGGCGGAGGTGTGCAGGATGAGCCGGAGCGTTTCGTGCGGAGTCATCGGGGTGTCCTCGGGCGTCAGGGAAGAGAGATGTCGGTGAGGGCGGCCGGGGCCCCGGCGGACGGAAGCAGACCGGTCACGTCGACGGTGTAGGTGATGTCGCCTATGCGGTCCCGAAGCGTCGGGGGCACGGTCGAGTCGTCCAGGCGCGGCACGGTGTCGTCCACGAACAGGGGCACGGCGGGGGAGCGCAGGTGCCACCGCTCGTCGTCCGGCGTGTCCGGTCGCCATCCCGAAGCGGTGAGCTTCCGATCGAGACGGTCCGCCAGCGCCGGCGCGTGCTCGGCGACGCCGCGGCGCACCGTGCGCGCGCAGTCGGACAGCGTCCTTCCGCCGCCGCCACCGCGGGTGAGCTGTATCGAGACCAGCCACAGGTCCCTGCCGGGTTTCGGGCTGAGCTGCCCCAGACCGTGGACGGTGTGCAGGCGACGTTCGGAGGCCGTGGTCTTGACCTCGACGTCGACCTCGGGAAGCCCGAAGTCGTGTTCCTCGCCCTCCGGGCCGATCCAGGACTCCACCGCCGTCGGCCAGCCGTGGGCCCCGGCCACCGACGTCAGGACGGCGAGCTCCCCCATGAGGCCGATCCGCTGTGCCGCGCCGATGTCGCGGGAGCGGCCGAGAAGGGCGCTCCACGCTCGTACCGTCTCGGAGAAGGCCTGCTCCAGGGACCGGTCGTGGGTGATGATGCGGTCGGCCACCGCGTTCAGGAGATCGTGGAAGTCGCGGAGCAGCGTCTCCTGCGTGGTCCTGATGCGAGCCATGCGCATGCCTCGTACGGCGACGGTGTCGACGACGACGGCGGGCAGGGGGGAGGTCGGCGGACGGTGGCGCCCCGTGAGCTCGACGTGCAGGGCGATGCCCCGGCCCCCGTCGCCCACCACGTATGTGACCTCGGGATGGGACTCGGGCGGTGACAACCGGTAGGTGGTCTCCTGTCGGGCGCCGAGGTAGTGCTCCACCGCGCTCCACCGCACGTGGGCGTCCGGTGTGCTCACTGCTCGCTCCCGCGGAGTTCCGACCGTACCGCTGCGACCAGGATCGACTGCCACAGCTGCAGGTTGTCCTTTTCGCGGCTGCCGCTGTACTCCTTCTCGAAGGTTTGGTGGAGCAGCAGGTAGAGAAGGGCCTTCACCAGGGGGGCGTCGTGGGTGTCGCGAGCCTTCCCGCCGAGGATCGCGTCGCGGTAGTGCTCGTTGAGCACGATGGCCCGGAATTCACGGTCGATGTCGAAGAGCAGCTCGTTGCCGAGGCGGCGCCATTCCACGGAGACGGGCGTCTCGTGCGGCAGGGTCGGCAGCTCCTCCACGATCGTGTCGCGGAGCGCCGCGGCGAACCCCTCACCGGGGGCGATCACGGCCCTTCGGGTGGTCCCGGCGCGCTTACGGGCTTCCCGGTACGCCGCGTCGGCGGCGGCCAGGTAGTCGAGGAAGGTGGGGGCCGTGCTTCCCCCGGCCGATCCGTGGGTGGCCGTTTCCAGCGCCGCGCTGAAGTCGGGCGACGTGTCGACCCCGGACTTCTTGACGGTGAGCCGGAAGACGTCGCCGGCGTTGTCCGGGAGGTCCACGGCGACGCGAGCCAGCGAGAGGTGCTGCTCGGGCTGCCGGAAGTTGTTCCAGCCACCGGCCTGCACGAGACGGTCGTGCCGGTAGAAGAAGAAGCCCTGGCGGTCGAGGACAGAACCGATCGCCTTGTACTCGTCGAGGTTGGACTTCGGTGTCCAGACATGGGCGGTGAGGTCCATCTCGCCGATACCGGGCAGGGTCGCGGTGAACACCCGTGGATAGTCGGGCGCCCCCGACACCGGGTAGCCGAAGGGGTCCAGCGGTTCCACACCGAAGTTCATGTAGACCGAGCCGGTTCGGACGTCCTCCACCGCGATGGTGATGTTGAAGTCCTCGCGCGCGAGGAAACGGTGCAGGTGGAGCCCCAGATGCAGGCCCAGCCTGTTGATCGTCCGCTGGAGGTAGCGATCCGTCTGGCCGCCGCCGCCGTGCTTCGGAAAGTCCTTGACTCCGTCCCAACGCACGACGGTGCCTTGCCACGTGATGGGACGCCCGTCGTCGTAGCGGTCGATCAGGGTCTGGGCGTACTCCGGGGCGACGATGTCGCACTGGAACCCGGACACCGCCCGCTCCATGAGCCAGCGACGACCGACGGCGCGGGTGCGCTTGGTGGTACTGACCACGGTGACGGCGGAGGCGTGGCTGAGGGAGGCCGACTTGAGACCGGTGCCGAACATGCCGAGAGCGTCCGGCGCGTAGTCGCGGCGGCCACCGACGGTCATCGCGACGTCCAGCTCCTCGTCGGTCATGCCGCGACCGTCGTCCACCACCAGGAGGCTGACCAGCTGGTCGCCGTCGCGGAGGAAGTGGATGACCACGTCCTTGGCGCCGGCGTCGATCGAGTTGTCGACGAGGTCGGCGACCGCCACCTCGAAACCGTACCCCTGACTGCTCAGCGCTTCCATGTACCGCGCGTCGGGCGGGAGGACCTTGCTCCCGGCGACTGGAACGTCGAACTGCCAGTCCTGAGTCATGGGCGTGCCTCGAGTGATCGGATGCAAGGACATGTCGAAGAGTGACGGTAGAGCACCGGTGCGACTGTCGGGCAAAGCTCCCGGATGTTCGACGAGCGCTTTCGCGACGCGGGGCGGACGACCGGACGCCTCAGCGTCGGTTCCGGCCCGTGGCCTCCGCCTTCGCACCGATGACGAGACGTGCGATCTCGTGCTCGTCCTCGTGCTCCCAGAAACGGAGGACCGTCCACCCCTGGGCTTCGAGGTGCGCGGTCGTCTCGCGGTCGCGGGCGATGTTCCTGTCGAGCTTGGTCCGCCACCACTCGGCGTTGGCCTTGGGCCGTGTCGCGTGCCGGGGGCAGCCGTGCCAGAAGCAGCCGTCGAGGAAGACGGCGATCCTGGCGGGGCCGAAGACGATGTCGATCGTGCGGCGGGGCATGCCCGGAACCGGGACGTTGACGCGGTACCGCAGCCCCGAGGCGTGCAGGAGTCGGCGCACCGCCAGCTCCTGGGAGGTGTCGCGCGAGGCCTGCCGGCTCATGCGGACGGAGACGGAGGGCGACGAGGGCACGAGCTTGGACACGACAACATTCTCCCGCGCCCCCGGCCGCCGGTCACTGCGCCCCGTGGCACTCCCCGTACGGGCGCTTCGAGCCGCACCAGCAGGGGGTGGTGCGGGTGGGGGGCCAGGGGGTGGCGTGGCCGCGGGCCGCGAGGGTCGTGGCGTACTGGGGGAGGAGGTCCGCGTTCGAGGGGTGGGTGGATTCCGAGGCGGCGAAGGCCTCGTAGGAGGGGACCGTCGCCGGGACGATGCCGAGGTTCGGGGTGCCGGCCTGGGCGAGTTCGCGGAGGGAGGCCTCGATGTCCGTCAGGTGGGCGCGGTACGTGGGGTACTCGGCCTCGAGCTCGGGGTAGGCGGCGAGGAGTTCGTCGAGTTCCGGTTCCGGCCAGTGCAGGACCGCGACCGGGAAGGGGCGGGACAGGGCCGTGCGGTAGGTGCCCAGCTCGGAGCGGAGGCGGGCGATCTCCGCCTGGAGTTCCGCCGGGTCGGAGGAGCCGAGGGCCCAGAGGCGCTTCGGGTCGTGCAGCTCGTCGAGGGGGACGTCGGCCGGGTGGAGGCGGTCCGCCAGGGTGTCCCAGTCGTCGTGCGGGAGCGCCAGCATCCGGCGGACCCGGTGGCGGGTGGTGAGGAGGGAACGGGTGGAGTGGGGCAGTTCGTCCGGGGCGGTCACCAGGAGCGTCGCGGCCTCGGTCAGGGTCGCCTCCGCCGCCTCCAGCTCGTCGTGGGCCTCCAGGGTCTCCGCCGCGATCTCCCACGGGGCCGCGTCCGCCGGGCGGGCGCGGCGGATGCCGGCGACGATCGCCCGCGCCTCGGCCTCGTGGCCGTACTCCCAGAGGTTCGACGCCTTCAGGGCTCGGATGAGCAGCGGGTCGGCGGGAGTCCCGGAGAGCAGCTCGTCGTAGAGGGTCGTCGCCCGGGGGCGGTCGCCCGCCAGTTCCAGATGGGCCGCGGCCTGGAGCAGCAGGGGCTCCCGGTCCCCGGGGTACTGCGTGGCGGTGCGCAGCAGGCGCTCGGCTTCGGTGGTGTGGGCGGCAGGCGTGTCGGGGCGCATGCCGTCCACCGTACTGCTGTACGTGTCCGGAGAGTTGGCGCGGCAGTGCTCGTCGTCCCGTCGGGCGGGGTGCGGAGCGTGCCCGCGCGGGCCGCGGGTGGGGGCCGAGACGGTCCTCATCCGCCGCGGGAACTTTTCGCGGGGGCCGTGCGTCGACAGGAGAGAGTCACACGAAGAGCTCGAAGAGCACGGAGAGGGACGGGGGAGGGGCGTCATGGGGAGGGAGCTGGGGCTGCGCGTCCTTGCGCCGCTGTTCTGCCTGCTCGCCCTCGCCGACCTGCTGCTCTCCGACGGCGGCGGGCTCTCCACGGCCGTCGCGCTCGCCGCGACCGCCTTCCTCTGCGCCCTCGCCGGAGCGCGTACGGCCCCCGCCGTGCCGCCCACCCGCGTCCGCACCGCGATACGCGACCGTGAGCTGCGCACCGCCTTCCTGCCGCAGCGCGATCCCGACGCCGCCGGGCGCCGCAGACCCCGGGCTCCCGGCCGTCGCCTCGCGACGGCCGCGTAGGGAGCGTTCACCGGGCACAGCTCACCGAGCACCTCACGCGGATCCGTCCTGCCGAGATTCCCCTTTCTCCTGGCACGACGAGACCCCCGGAGGGCTCACCATGTCCGCGCTCCTGTCCGCGTTCGCTTCCCTGGTCGAGCGGCTCGCCGAGCTGCTCCAGCCGCTGTTCGCCACCGCATCGACCGCCGCCGCCATCGTCCTGTTCACCGCGCTCGTCCGGCTCGCGATCCACCCGCTGTCCCGGGCCGCCGCCCGCGGCCAGAAGGCCCGCACCCGGATCGCCCCGCAGCTCGCCGAGGTGCGCACGCGGTACGCCAAGAACCCGGAGCGACTGAAGAAGGCGGTCCTCGACCTGCACGCCAAGGAGAAGGTGTCGCCCTTCGCCGGCATCCTGCCGAGCCTGCTCCAGGCGCCCGCGTTCCTGCTGATGTACCACCTGTTCGCCGACGAGCGGATGGCCGGGCACGCCCTCCTCGCAGCCCCGCTCGGCGACCGCTGGGCCGACGCCCTCGCCGACGGCGGGCCCTTCGGCCCGGCCGGGCAGGTGTACCTCGTCCTCTTCGCCCTCGTCGCCGCCGTGGCGACCTTCACCTACCGCCGCACGAAGCGGCAGCTCGCCGACCAGCCCCTCGACCTCGGGCAGCCCACCCCGGGCGCCGAGACCATCGCCAAGGTGATGCCACTGCTCTCCTTCGCCACCCTCGTCACGGTCGCTGTCGTCCCGCTCGCCGCCGCGCTCTACGTCGTCACCAGCACCACCTGGAGCGCCGTCGAGCGGGCCCTCCTCTTCCGTACGGAGAAGGAGGCGCCCGCGGCTACTCGCGCGTAAGGGTCCAGGGTGTGAACGGGGTCTTGCAGAGCGCCCCGTTCTCTTGGAGGATCGACCAATCCTCCGATGGCCGCACTCCATCGGCCGGGGCACCTCAGGGCCCGCCGCGGGCCCACCTCGACCACAGGGAGAAGACCATGAAGCTGCTGCGTGTCGGCCCGGCGGGGGCCGAGCGCCCCGCCCTGCTCGACGACGGCGGGATCCTCCGCGACCTCTCCGCCCTCGTCGACGACATCGACGGCAGTCTGCTCGCCGACGGCTCCGCGCTCGACCGGATCCGCGGCGCGGCCGGCGCCGGCGTGCTGCCCGCGCTCGACGCCACCGGGCTGCGCGTCGGACCACCGGTCGGCCGGATCGGCAAGGTCGTGTGCATCGGGCTGAACTACCACGGGCACGCCGCCGAGACCGGCCAGGCCACCCCCGCCGAGCCCGTCGTCTTCCTCAAGGCCGCCGACACCGTCGTCGGCCCGGACGACACCGTGCTCGTACCGCGCGGCTCGGTCAAGACGGACTGGGAGGTCGAGCTCGCCATCGTCATCGGCCGGACCGCCCGCTACCTGGAGACCGACGAGCAGGCCCTCGCGCACGTCGCCGGGTACGCCGTCGCCCACGACGTCTCGGAGCGCGAGTTCCAGATCGAGCGCGGCGGCACCTGGGACAAGGGCAAGAACTGCGAGACCTTCAACCCGCTCGGGCCCTGGCTGGTCACCGCGGACGAGGTGCCCGACCCGCAGGCGCTCGGCCTCCGCCTCTGGGTGAACGGCGAGCTGAAGCAGGACGGCCACACCTCCGACCAGATCTTCCCGGTCGCGGAGGTCGTCCGGTACGTGAGCCGGTTCATGACCCTCTACCCGGGCGACGTCATCAACACCGGTACGCCCGCCGGGGTCGCGATGGGCCAGCCCGAGCCCAAGCCCTACCTGCGCCCCGGCGACGTCGTGGAGCTGGAGGTCGACGGCCTCGGGCGCCAGCGCCAGGAGCTCAAGAGCGCCTGACGACTCCATTGCGGCGACGCCTCCGCGTGGGGCGTCGGCGCGAGGGCGATCTTTGCGCATATTGCCTGATATGCAACGTCATATGACCGCGCGACGCCTCGCCGTCGTCGCCGCCGCCTCCGTGGCCGGTGCCGCCGCCCTCGTCGGAACGCTCGCCGCCACCGGATTCGCCGATCCGCTGCCCGGCGGCCTCGGACCCTGCAAACCCGGCAACTGCCCCACCGGCCCGTACCCCGATCCCGGCAACGGCACCGTGGTGTACCGGGACAACAACATCAACGTCTTCGTCGGCGGCGACTTCCTCGTCCGCGAGGCCGCCGCCGAGGCCGAGGGCAAGGTGGTCGTGCTCGGCGCGTTCGACATGAACAAGCGCGCCGGCGCCTCCAGCGTCTACAACGTCGGCGTCGCGGGCGTCGGCTCGCGCATCCCGCCGGAGAACGGCACCGACTTCCTCACGGTCGGCGAGGACCTCTCGGTCGCCGCGGGCCAGCGTCTCCTCGCCGAGGAGGGGACGGTCCGCGGAGTCGTACGGTACGGGGGCGCGCTGACAGGGACGGTGAACCCGGCCCCGGTGCGCACGGCGGCCGCCGCCTCTCCGTACACGGCGCTCCGCGACCAGCTGTCCGCCGCGAGCCGGTGCTACGCGTACGTCGACGGCCGGTCCCGCTCGGCCACCGGCACGGCCGTCAACACCGGCGGGGAAACCGTCTTCACCGGCGACGGGACCTCGGCCCTCCAGGTCTTCACCGTCGACTTCGACCTGGAGTCGGCGAGTGGCGGACAGCAGGGCATCCGCTTCGCCGGAATTCCCGCGAACGCCACGGTCCTGGTCAACGTCCTGGGGGCCGATCGCGTCGTCGACTCGTACGTCAACGGGCTGCCGGACGGTCTGCGCGAGCGGGTGCTGTGGAACTTTCCGGACGCGGCGGCGGTGAAGTTCGAGGGGACCGCCCAGTTCGCGGGGAGCGTGCTGGTCGGCAACCAGGCCAGTACGACCACCGTCACGATGCCCGGGATGAACGGGCGCTTCTTCACGACCGGCAACCTGACGCACGCGTCCGAGGTCAGCGGGGGCGGCGGACAGGAGCTCCACGCCTATCCGTTCAACGGCGACCTGCCCGCGTGCGACGAGAAGCCGACCCCGACCCCGACGGAGCCCACGCCTACCGAGCCGACCCCGACGGAGCCCACGCCGACCGAGCCGACCCCGACGGAGCCGACTCCGACGGAGCCCACGCCAACGGAGCCGACGCCAACGGAGCCGACGCCGACGGAGCCGACGCCGACCGAGCCGACTCCCACGGAGCCGACCCCGACGGAGCCGACGCCGACGGAGCCCACGCCGACCGAGCCGACTCCCACGGAGCCCACGCCGACCGAGCCGACGCCGACGGAGCCCACGCCCACCGAGCCGACCCCGACCGAGCCGACGCCCAGCCCCACCGACCCCACCAACGGCGGGACGACCAGCGGCGGCGGTGACACCGGCGGGTACGGAGACTCCACGGGCGGCTACGGCGACGCGGGAGGCGGCCACCACGGTCCGCACGGCCAGCTGTCCGAGACCGGCGCGGGCACGGGCGAGGTCGTCATGGGCGCCACCGCCGTCGCCCTCGCCCTCGGCGGCGGCACGCTCGTCGTCGTCAGCCGCCGCCGTCGCCGTCGACGTCCGAGTTGAGGAAGCGTTCCAGCGCCTCCACCACCAGGGCGTGGTCCTCCGCCTGCGGGAGCCCCGAGACGGTGACCGAGCCGATCACGCCCGCGCCCTCGACCGCGACCGGGAACGAACCGCCGTGCGCGGCGTACCGGTCGGGGTCGAGGCGCGAGGACGCCTCGAACGTCGTGCCCTTGGCCCGGAACCGGGCGCCGACCAGGAACGAGCTGACGCCGTACCGTTCGACGACCCGGCGCTTCCGGTCGATCCAGGCGTCGTTGTCCGCGCTCGACCCGGGCAGCGCGCAGTGGAAGAGCTGCTGCGCGCCGCGCCGGATGTCGATCGCCACGGGCGCCCGCCGCTCCCTGGCGAGCTCCACCAGCAGCGTGCCGAGCGCCCAAGCGTCCTCGTAGGTGAACCGGGGCAGGACCAGCCGCGCCTCCTGGGCCTCGATGGCCTCGGTCTCGGAGAGCCCCTGGGCCTCCGGGATCCCCTGGGCCTCCGGGACCCCCTGGGCCTCCGGGACCCCCCGCGCCTCGGGAATCCCGTCGTCGCCGGGCCTCACAGCGTCACCGTGATTCCCTCGCGGGCGGAGCGCCGCGCCGCCTCCAGGACGTCCAGGGCGGCCGCGGCCTCCAGCGCGGTGACCGGGTTCGGGCCGGTGCCGCGCACGGCGGCGGCGACGGCCGCGTAGTACGCCGGGTAGTCACCCGGCACCGAGGGGACCGGGGTCCCGCCGCCGGAGAGCGGCGACTCGCCGGAGCCCAGCCGGCCCCACAGCTCCTGCGGCTCCGCGCCCCAGACGGTGCCGGGCTCCGGGCGCAGGCCCTCGCGCAGGGCGGCCTCCTGCGGGTCGAGCCCGTACTTCACGAACCCGGCGCTCCGCCCGAGCACCCGGAAGCGGGGACCGAGCTGGGCGGTGGTGGCGCTCACGTACAGGTGGGAGCGGACGCCGTTCGCGTGGGTGAGCGCGAAGAACGTGTCGTCGTCGGCCTCCGCGCCGGGGCGCCGCACATCGGACTCGGCGTAGACGGAGACCACCGGGCCGAAGAGGACGAGGGCCTGGTCGACCAGGTGGCTGCCCAGGTCGTACAGCAGCCCGCCGATCTCCTCGGGGGAGCCGGACTCGCGCCAGCCGCCCTTGGGGCGGGGGCGCCAGCGCTCGAACCGCGACTCGAAGCGCTGGACCTCGCCGAGGGCGTCCTCGTCGAGGAGCCGGCGCAGGGTCAGGAAGTCGTTGTCCCAGCGGCGGTTCTGGAAGACCGAGAGCAGCAGTCCGCGCTCGTCGGCGAGGGCGGCGAGGCCGCGCGCCTCGGTGGCGGTCGCGGCGAGCGGCTTGTCGACGACGACGGGGAGGCCGGCCTTCAGGGCGGCCCCGGCGAGCGCGACGTGGGTCTTGTTCGGGGAGGCCACGACGATCAGGTCCAGCTCCTCGGCCCGCTCCCACAGCTCCTCGGGGCGGGCGGCGACCCGGACGCCCGGGTGGGCGGCGCGGGCCTCGGCGGCCCGCTCGGGGTTGCCGGTGGTGACCGCGGTGAGGACGAGGTCCTCGGAGGCGGCGATCAGCGGGGCGTGGAAGACGGAGCCCGCGAGGCCGTAGCCGACGAGTCCGACGCGGAGGGGAGTGCGGGGGTCGGTGCTGCTGCCAGTCATGCCCGCCACTTAAGCAACGCTGTTGCCAAAGTGCAAGCGACCGCGACAATGGGGGTGTGAAGAACGACCTGGGTGGAGTGAACCTGCCGGCGCTGCGCAGCCACAACGCGGCGCTCGTGCTCGATCTGCTGCGCGCGGCGGGGGAGGACGGCATCAGCCGCCTCGAACTGGCCGAGCGCACCGGCCTCACCCCGCAGGCCGTCAGCAAGATCACCGCCCGGCTGCGCGCGGAGGGCCTCGCGGCGGAGGCCGGGCACCGCGCCTCGACCGGCGGCAAGCCCCGTACGGTCCTCCGGCTCGTCCCCACCGCCGCGTACGCCGTTGGTGTCCACGTCGACCGCGACGAACTCACCGTCCTCCTGACCGACCTCGCCGGCACCGCGGTCGGCCTGCGCCGCCGCCCCCTGGACCTGGGCGCGGGCGCGGGCCCGGTCCTCGACGCGGTGGAGGGGGAGGTCCGCGCCCTGCTGGGGGAAGGGGGCGGTGGCGACGGCTTCCTCCCGGACGGCTCCGCGCTCCGCGCCGCCGTGGTCGGGGTCGGAGTGGCGATGCCCGGGCCGTTGGACCACCGCGCCGGGGTGCCGGGGCGGGTGACGGGCTTCCCCGAGTGGGCCGGGCACCCCGTACGGGACGAACTGGCAGCGCGCCTCCGCCTGCCCGTGGTCCTCGACAAGGACACCAACGCCGCCGCCCTCGGCCTCGCCCTGCGTCCCGGGGCCCCCGGCTCCTTCGCGTACGTCCACCTCGGTACGGGACTCGGTGCCGGGCTCGTCCTCGGCGGGGCGGTGCTGCGCGGGGACCGCACCGGGGCGGGCGAACTCGGCCACCAGACCGTCCAGCTCGACGGCCCCCCGTGCGGCTGCGGCGGGCGCGGCTGCCTGGAGGTCCTGTGTCTGGCGGCGGTCGGGCGCGGCGACCTCGCAGGAGCCGCCCGGATCCTGGGCACGGGCGCGGCCAATCTCGTACGGCTCCTCGACATCGACCAGGTCCTGCTGGGCGGGCGGGTGGTGCTGGGCGCGCCGGAGGCGTTCGCGGACGGGGTGCAGAAGGTGCTCGCCGGGCTCGGTCTCGTCACGCCCGTCGCGGTGGCGACGGCGCCGCAGGCCGTGGCGGAGGGGGCGGCCTGGCTCGTTCTCGGTCCACTTTTCGGACAATAGGCTGATCGGGCGGATTGCGCGGACCGTTCGGGGGTCCGCGCGGTGTCGTTCCCCGGTCCGGCCCGCCCGGCATGGCAGCGTCGCGGCCGTCCCGTACGCCCGCGAGCAGCAAAGGCCTGCCCCATGGCACCAGCCCCCCTGCGACTGCGCAGCGCCCGAGCACCGTCCCCGTCCCCATCCTCGTCCCCGTCCCCGTCCCCGTGCCCCAGCCCGAAGGTCCTCCCGGGCCCCACCGAGAGCCCCACCGGCACCCCCCGTCCCACCCCCCGTCCCACCCCGCGCGCCCTCGCCGCGGTCCTCGCCCTCGGCGCGACCGTGACCACGACCGCGGGCCTGGTCCTGGGCCCGGTTCCGTACGCGTACGGCTCCGCCCGCACGGCCGAGGCGCCCGTGCCCGCCTGCGGCGCCGCGGCGGCGACCGAGTTCCCGCTCGCCACCCGCATCCACGGAGGCCCGGCCGCGTACGCCGCGGGCGGCCCGCTCCAGGCCTGGCGGCTCGACCTCACCAACACCACCTCCGCGCCCTGCACCGGCATCCACCCGGTGCTCGTCCTCACCGACCGGGACCGCGAACGGGCGCTGCGGCCGGAGCAGATCCGGGCCGAGTTCTACGACGCGGAGGCCGCGCGCTGGCGGCCCCTGGCGTTCGAGGCGACCGACGAGGCGGAGAACGTGGGGGTGTTCGCCGACTCCGCGGGCCGCGCGGACGTCCCGGCCGCGCTCTCCGGCTTCTCCGGCTTCTCCGTCCCCCCGGGCCGTACCCTCACCGTCCCCGTGCGGCTGGCGTTCCGCGCCGGTACCGACCCCGACGAGGTCGTCGTCAACGCGGCCGTCGTGCAGCGCCGGGGCGCCGACGGCGAGTGGGTCGGGGAGTCCGACGACTACCGGCTGACCGTCGAGCCGGCCGAACCCGGCGCGCCCGACCGGTCCGACACCACCGCCCCGCCCGGCACCCCGGACCCGCCCGGCCGCCCCGAGGGCGCGGCGACCCTCCCCGGCATCCCGCCCCCCGGCACGGACCCGGGCCGCGACCCCGCCCACCGCCTGTGGCCGCCGTACGCCCACGTCCCGGGCCACGAACTCGCCCGTACCGGCGGGGAGGAGGGGCTCGCCCTCGCGCCCGTCGCCGCCGCGCTCGCCCTCGGCGGCGGCATGCTCGTCCTCCTCGCCCTCACCGCCCGCCGACGCCGACGCACACCCCCCGCCCCCTGACTCCCGGACCCGGCCAGGGCCCCACCGCCCCCGTCGGCCCCGGCACCCCCAGGTCACGTCCCGTACACCCTCCCGTTCACCACCGTCTGCGACCATCCCCTCGTGAATCCCGTGAACCATCAGACGACCCCCGGCGCCCCCGTGCGCTCCGGCGTGCCCGAGCACGGCCGGGTCCCCAAGTACTACGCGGTGAAGGCGAAACTCTCCGAGCTCATCGACGAGTTGGGGGAGGGCGGGCTGCTGCCCACCGAGCGTGACCTCGCCGTCCGGTACGAGGTGTCCCGCGAGACCGTCCGCCAGGCGCTGCGCGAACTCCTCCTGGAGGGCAGGCTCATGCGCCGGGGCCGGGGCACGGTCGTCGCCGGTCCCAAGCTCGAACAGCCCCTGTCGCTCGCCAGCTACACGGAGGGCGTGCGCCGCCAGGGCCGCCGCCCCGGCCGCAGCCTGATCTCGCTCGACCGCTTCCCCTGCACCGAGGCGCTCGCGCCCGAGGTCGGCGCCGAACGCGGCGAGCCCGTCTGGCACATGGAGCGCGTGCTGCTCGCCGACGACGAGCGCGTCGGCCTGGAGAGCACGTACGTCTCCGAGGCCCGCGCGCCGCACCTGGACCGGGACTTCGACCCCGACTCCTCGTTCTACGCCTACCTCCACGACCGGCTCGGCATCGCGTTCGGCGACGCGGACGAGCGGATCGAGACCGTGCTCGCGACCCCGCGCGAGGCCCTGCTCATCGGCACCCCGCCCGCCCTGCCGATGCTGCTCCTGCACCGCGTCTCGCGGGACACCGAGGGCCGCCCCCTGGAGCGGGTCCGCACGCTCTACCGGGGCGACCGCTTCAGCTTCACCGCCCACCTCGGCCGCCAGGACTGACCCCCCCCGCCGGAAGCGACGGAAAGGGCCACCCAGAGGCCTTATTACGAGAAGATAACGGGTCTGGGCCAACCTTGGCAGGTCGTTCACCGTCCCGTTGCCCTCCCGATCGACGCAGGACACCCACCCCCACGACCGTTTCGGCCATGAAGGTGATCGTCGTAGGAGCCGGCGTGGTGGGAACCATGCACGCCTGGCACGCAGTGGAACGCGGCCACGAGGTCGTACACATCGAGCGCGAGGCCGAGGCCCGCGGGGCCTCGCTCCGCAACTTCGGCCAGATCTGGGTCAGCGGCCGCGCCGGCGGCGAGGAACTCGCCACCGCCCTCCGCGCCCGCGAGCTGTGGGAGGGCATCGGCGCCCGCGTCCCCGGGCTCGGCTTCCGGGCGAACGGCTCCCTCACCCCCGTACGGAACGAGCTGGAGCTCGCCGTCGCCGAGGCCGCCCTGGCCAGGGACGACGCCGCGGCCCGCGGCTACGAGCTGCTCACCGCGGCCGAGGCCCGCGAGGCCAACCCGGCCCTGCGCGGCTCGTTCGAGGCGGCGCTCCGGTGCGAGCGCGACGCCGCGGTCGAGCCGCGCGTCGCCCAGCTCGCCCTGCGCGAGGCGCTGCTCGCCTCCGGCCGCTACACGTTCCTGCCGCACCGCGAGGTCCGGGACGTCGTCGGCAAGAGCGGCGTCCGCGACGACCACGGGGACGTCCACACCGGCGACGCCGTCGTCCTGTGCACGGGCGCCTGGCTCTCCGGGCTGGTCCGCGAGGTCGCCGGCGAGATACCCGTCCGCCGCGTCCGGCTCCAGATGATGCAGACCGAGCCCCTCGGCGAGCCGCTCACCACCTCCGTCGCCGACGCCGACTCCTTCCGGTACTACCCGGCATACGCGTCCCCGGCCCTGGACGCCCTCAACGCAGGCCAGGCGCAGGACCCGGTCGCCGCCGCGCACAAGATGCAGCTGCTCATGGTCCAGCGGCTGGACGGCGGGCTGACCATCGGCGACACCCACGAGTACGAGCACCCCTTCGCCTTCGACACCCTCGAAGACCCCTACGAGCACCTCACCCGCGTCGTCGAGTCCTTCCTCGGCCGCCCGCTGCCGAAGATCCGCCGCCGCTGGGCCGGGGTGTACGCGCAGTGCGTCGACACCGGCCGGGTCGTCCACCGCCAGCGGATCGACGACGGCGTGTGGCTGGTGACCGGGCCCGGCGGCCGCGGCATGACGTGCTCGCCCGCCATCGCCGAAAAGACCGCGAACGAACTGGGCTGGTGACAAGAACCATGAACACGCAGACGAACCCGCACACGCCGACGAACACCTCCGCGAGGGCGGGCACGCGGACGCACCACCTCGTCGTCCTCGACATGGCCGGCACCACCGTCGCCGACGACGGCCTCGTCGAGCAGGCCTTCACGGCCGCGGCCGAGCGCCTCGGCGAGGACCCGGCCACCATGATCGACCACGTCCGCGCCACCATGGGCGAGTCGAAGATCACCGTCTTCCGCCACCTCCTCGGCGGCGACGAGCAGCGCGCCCAGCAGGCCAACCAGGCCTTCGAGCAGGCGTACGGCGAGCTGGTCGCCGACGGCAGGATCGCCCCCGTGGCGGGCGCCGCCGACGCCATCGCCGCCCTCCGCGAGCAGGGCAGGACCGTCGTCCTCACCACCGGCTTCGCCCGCGTCACCCAGGACGCCATCCTCGACGCCCTCGGCTGGCGCGGCCTCGTCGACCTCACCCTCTGTCCGGCCGACGCGGGCGGCCGCGGCCGCCCCTACCCCGACATGGTCCTCGCCGCCTTCCTCCGTACCGGAGCCGTCGACGGCGTACGCCAGGTCGTCGTCGCGGGCGACACCTCGTACGACATGCTCAGCGGCGTCCGCGCCGGAGCCGGGATCGTCGCGGGCGTCCTCACCGGCGCCCACGGCGCGACCGCCCTGAAGGAGCACGGCGCCACCCACGTCCTCGCCTCCGTCGCCGAACTTCCCGCGCTCATCGGGGAGTACGAGTCGTGACCAGCGGCATCCGGTTCCAGGGCGTCTCGGTCACCTACGGCACCACCACCGTCCTCGACTCCCTCGACCTGACCGTGGAGCCCGGGGAGGTCATGGCCCTCCTCGGCCCCTCCGGCTCCGGCAAGACCACCGCGCTGCGCACCGTCGCCGGTTTCGTCCGCCCCTTCGCCGGGCGGGTGTTCATCGGCGACCGGGACGTCACCGACCTCCCCCCGTACAAGCGGGGCATCGGCATGGTCGTCCAGCAGTACGCCCTCTTCCCGCACCTGCGGGTCGAGGACAACGTCGCCTTCGGCCTGAAGGCGCGGAAGGCGCCCAAGGCCGAGATCCCGGGCCGGGTCGCCGAGGCCCTGGAGATGACGGGCATGGCCGCCTACGCCCGCCGCTACCCGCGCGAGCTCTCCGGCGGGCAGCAGCAGCGCGTCGCGATCGCCCGCGCGCTCGCCATCCGGCCCGACGTCCTCCTCCTCGACGAGCCGCTCTCCGCGCTCGACGCCCAGCTGCGCTCCGGGATGCTGGCCGAGCTGGCCCGGCTCCACCGCGAACTGCCCGACGTCTCCGTCCTGTACGTCACCCACGACCAGGTGGAGGCGCTCACCCTGGCCGACCGGATCGCCGTCATGGACCGGGCGCGCCTCCAGGACTGCGGCACCCCGCAGGAGCTGTACCGGCGCCCGCGCACCGAGTTCACGGCCTCCTTCGTCGGCAACGCCAACCTGCTGCCGGTCCTCGTCGGCACGGACGGGGTCGCCTTCGCGGGCGCCGACCTGAAGGTCCCGGTCAGCGACGCGGCGCCCGGTGCGAGCGCCACGCTCTGCGTCCGCCCGCACCTCGTCGGCCTCGGCGAGGGCCCCAACGCGCTCCGGGGCCGGATCGCCGAGGTCCAGTGGCGGGGCGCCACCCACCGGCTGTACGTCGACGTGGCCGGGCACCGGGTGAAGGCGGACGTCCGCGAGCTGCGGGAGACCCCGGCGCTGGGCACGGAGGTGACGCTGCACTTCGCCCCCGAGGACGCGGTGCTGCTCGCGGCGGGAGTGAACGATGGCTGAGGTCTCCGCCCGGACGACGGCGGTCCGCGCGACCGGCCCCTCGAAGGGCCCGGCGGCACACGGCGGCCCCGCGGCCGCCAAGGGCTCCCCGGCCCCGACCGGCCCCCCGGCCCCGGCCGGCCCCGCGGCCGAGGGACCCGCAGGTCGCTCCACGCCCCCCGCCGCCCACGGAAGCCCCACGCCTCCCGCCCGGCCCCCCGCCCGCGCGGTCCCCGCCTGGGTCTGGGCCCTGCCCCCCGTCGCCGTCCTCGGGCTCGTCTTCCTCTACCCGCTCGTCCTCGTCGTCCAGGAGTCCCTGGCCCCCGGCGCGTACGCCGAGGTCCTCGCCTCCGCCTCCTTCCGCGACGCGCTCGGCACCACCGTCTGGCTCGCGGTCGGCTCCACCGTCGGCTGCCTCGTCCTCGGCTTCGTCCTGGCCCTGGTCATCGCCTTCGTCCCGTTCCCCGGCGCGAAGGCCGTCTCCCGCTTCATCGACGTCTTCCTCTCCTTCCCCTCCTTCCTCATCACCCTCGCCCTGCTCTTCGTGTACGGCACGGCGGGCATGGCCAACGGCCTGTGGACCGGCGTCACCGGCGCCCCCGAGGGGCCCTTCCAGTTCCTCACCACCTCCTGGGGCGTCCTCCTCGCGGAGATCACCTACTTCACGCCCTTCGTGATGCGCCCCCTCCTCGCCGCCTTCTCCCAACTGGACACCGCGCAGCTGGAGGTGGCCTCCTCGCTCGGCGCCCGCCCCGCGCGGATCGTGCGGCAGGTGATCCTGCCCGAGGCGCTCCCCGCGCTCGCCGCCGGCGGCAGCCTGGTCCTGGTGATGTGCCTCAACGAGTTCGGCATCGTGCTCTTCACCGGGGCCAAGGGCGTCACGACGCTCCCGATGCTCGTCTACTCCAAGGCGATCCTCGAGTCCGACTACGCCGCCGCCTGCGTGGTCGCCGTCGTCAACGTCGCGATCTCCGTGGGCCTCTACGGCCTCTACCGGGTGGTGAGCAAGCGTGCTGGTGCATAGCCGTACGGGCCGGTGGACCCTCTGGGCCGTCTTCGCGGTCCTCTTCGTCCCCCTCTTCGCCCTCCCCCTCCTCGTGATCCTCGCCGCCTCCTTCTCCACGCACTGGTCCGGCGCCCTCCCCTCCGGGCCGACCGTCGAGAACTACGCCTCCGCCGTGCGCGGCGAGTCCCTCCAGGCCCTGACGACCAGCCTGGTCACGGCCGTCGCCGCCAGCCTCCTCGCCCTCACGCTCGGGACCTGGGCGGCGCTCGCCTCCGCCTCCCTGCGCGGCCGGGCGGGCCGCAGGCTCCTCGACGCGCTGTTCGTGCTGCCGCTGGCCGTGCCGTCCGTGGTCGTCGGCCTCGCGGTCCTGGTCGCCTTCTCGCGGCCGCCGGTCCTCCTCAACGGCACGCGCTGGATCGTGATCCTCGCGCACACCGTCCTCGTCACGGCCTTCGCCCACCAGTCGGTGTCGGCCGCGATCCGCCGCCTCGACCCGATGTACGAGCAGGCGGCGGCCGGACTCGGCGCCCGCCCCTCGTACGTCCTCTTCCGGGTCAAGCTGCCCCTGCTCCTGCCGTCGCTGAGCGCCGCCGCCGGGCTCTGCTTCGCCCTGTCCATGGGCGAGCTGAGCGCCACGATGATGCTCTACCCGCCGGACTGGATGCCGCTTCCGGTGCGGGTCTTCACCGCCACCGACCGCGGGTCCCTCTTCACCGGATCGGCGCTGGCCGTGGTCCTCATGGCCGCGACCCTGCTGGTCCTGCTGGCCGTCTCCCGAATCCGTACCAGAGCCTCGTACCGCTAGGAGAGAACCACGTTATGCGCACGACGTCCCCGCACCTCAAGCCGATCGCCGCCGTCACCGGCGCCCTCGCCCTCACCGCGTCCCTCGCCGCCTGCGGCGGCTCCTCCTCCGCCTCCGACGAGAAGGTCGTCACCGTCTACAGCGCCGACGGCCTCAAGGGCGAGAAGGGCGACGGCTGGTACGACAAGGTCTTCGCCGACTTCGAGAAGCAGACCGGCATCAAGGTCGAGTACGTCGAGGGCGGCTCCGGCGAGATGGTGCAGCGCGCCCTCCGCGAGAAGTCCAACACGCAGGCCGACGTGATCGTGACCCTGCCGCCCTTCATCCAGCAGGCCGGCTCCAAGGGCCTCCTCCAGGCGTACGTGCCGAAGGGCTCCGACCAGGTCAGCGGCGCCGACAAGGCGTCCGACGGCACCTGGACCTCCGTCGTCAACAACTACTTCGGCTTCATCCACAACAAGAAGGAGCTGCCCCAGGCCCCCGGCACCTGGGAGGCGCTCCTCGACGCCAGGTTCAAGAACAAGCTCCAGTACTCCACCCCGGGCGTCGCGGGCGACGGCACCGCCGTGCTCATCAAGGCCATGCACGACTTCGGCGGCCAGGCCCCGGCCCTGGAGTACCTGAAGAAGCTCCAGGCCAACAACGTCGGCCCGTCGTCGTCCACCTCCAAGCTCGCGCCCAAGGTCGACAAGGGCGAGCTGCTCGTCGCCAACGGCGACGTCCAGATGAACTTCGCCCAGGCGAAGTCGATGCCGAACCTCGGCATCTGGTTCCCGGCCCGCGAGGGCGGCAAGCCGACCACGTTCGCGCTGCCCTACGCCGCCGGGCTGGTGAACAAGGCACCGCACGGCGAGAACGGCAAGAAGCTCCTCGACTTCCTGCTGAGCGAGGGCGCCCAGCGCGAGGTCAGCGCGGTCGGCGGCGGCTTCCCGGCCCGCAAGGACATCAAGGCGACCGACGCCAACGCGATCGCACTCGCCCAGCTGATGGAGGGCGTGGAGGTCTTCGAGCCGAACTGGGCCGACATCGACAAGAACCTCACGGCGTACGTCGACGGGTGGAAGACCGCGACCGGCAGCTGACCACCCCCTAGGCTGGGGGCGTCGCCACAGCGCTGTCGCGTCGCCCCCAGAACACCGCACGTTTGTACGGCAGGAGTCCCGCAACCATGGCAGAGCGCAAGCCGATCGAATCCTGGCTCACCGACATGGACGGTGTCCTCATCCACGAGGGCGTGCCGATCCCCGGCGCCGACGCGTTCATCAAGAAGCTGCGGGACACCGGGAAGCCGTTCCTGGTCCTCACCAACAACTCGATCTACACCGCGCGCGACCTGCACGCCCGGCTCGCCCGCATGGGCCTCGAAGTCCCCGTCGAGAACATCTGGACCTCGGCCCTCGCCACCGCCAAGTTCCTCGACGACCAGCGTCCGGGCGGCACCGCGTACGTCATCGGCGAGGCGGGTCTCACCACCGCGCTGCACGACATCGGCTACGTCCTCACCGACCACGACCCCGACTACGTGGTGCTCGGCGAGACCCGTACGTACTCCTTCGAGGCGATGACCAAGGCCGTCCGCCTCATCAACGCCGGCGCCCGGTTCATCTGCACCAACCCCGACGAGACCGGCCCCTCCCTGGAGGGCCCGCTCCCGGCCACCGGCTCCGTCGCCGCCCTCATCAGCAAGGCCACCGGCAAGAAGCCCTACTTCGCGGGCAAGCCCAACCCGCTGATGATGCGCACCGGGCTCAACGCCATCGGCGCCCACTCCGAGTCCAGCGCCATGATCGGCGACCGCATGGACACGGACATCCTGGCCGGTCTCGAAGCGGGCATGCAGACCTTCCTCGTCCTGACCGGACTGACGACGCAGGCCGAGATCGACCGCTTCCCCTACCGCCCCTCCACGATCGTGAAGTCGATCGCGGACATCGTCGACCGCGTCTGAAGGAAACGGCCCGGCCGGCCGCGCCCGGGTTCCTCCTCCCGCCCCCCTGCGGATGCGGAACGCGCCGAAACGGGTGACCCTGCCAGTACCAGGAGGTCACGATGCGTTCAGGTCCCATTGCTCTCCGTGCCGCAGGGGCGGCCCTCGTTCTCGTACTGGCTCCGGCCGCGACGGGCGGCGCGTACGCCCACGACGGGGTGAAGGTCACCGTCACCCCGGCCGCCGCCCGGCCCGGTGCCGACGTCGACGTCCGGGTCCACGGCTGCAAGGGCACCACCGGTGCCGCGAAGTCCCAGGCATTCGTCGCCGACGCCGAGCTCACCGGCCGTGACGGCGCCGGGAAGCCGCTCGTCGGCGACACCACCATCCGCTCGGGCCTGGAGGACGGCACCTACCGGGTCAGCGTGACCTGTGACGGCCACGACCACCCCGACGTCGGTACGGTCCGGGTCCAGCGGCACCACGAGCCCACGCACAAGCCGTCGCACCACCCCACGCACAAGCCCTCGGACAGGCCCACGCACCGGCCCACGCACGAGCCGACGCGTCACCCGTCCGGACACTCCACCCCCGTGGCCCCGGTCCGCGCGGGCGGCGGCGGCACGGCCGCGTTCGCCGCGCCGGCCGCCCCCGGGGTGGCCCAGACCGCGAACGAGAGCGGCCTCGGCACCCCGTACACCCTCCTGGGCCTCGGCATGGCCGCCGTCGCCGCCGTGGCGGTCGCCTTCCGCAGCGCCCGCCGCCACCGCGCCGGCTCCGGTCGCGGTACGGACTGACCGTGGCGGCCGTGAGCCGCCCGGTCACGGGCACGGCATGGGCGGTCCTCGTCCTCGGACTCTGGCTCTGGGGCCGCGACAGCGAGGGACCCGGCGGCAGCTCGGCGCCGACGACCGGCGACATCGCCGCCGTCGGCCGCCCCCTCGGCGCGGCCCTGCCCCCGGCCCACCGGCCGGTCACCGCCGCCGAGCCGAGCCGCGTCGAGATCCCGTCCCTCGGCATCACGGCGCCCGTCGTCCCGCGCGGCCTCGACGCCACCGGGGCGATCGACCCGCCGCCGTACGAGATGCCGCACACGGTCGGCTGGTTCGCGGCCGGCACCCGGCCGGGCGCCGAGGGCGCCGCGCTCCTCGTCGGCCACGTCGACACCGACACCCGCCCCGCCGTCTTCTACGGCCTGAGCGCGGCCCGGCCGGGCGACACCGTGCGCGTCACCCGGACGGACGGCTCGGTCGCCCGATTCACCGTCGACGACATCCAGGTCTTCCCGCGGGACGACTTCGACCCGACGAAGGTCTACGGCCCGCGCACCCCGCACCGGGCCGAACTCCGCCTGATCACCTGCGGCGGCACCTTCGACCGCGCGGCCGGTACGTACACGGCGAACGTGGTCGTCTCCGCGTACCTGACGGGGTGGGACCGCGCCGGTTCCTGACCCGACGGCGATCAGAGGGGACCGGCGGGGTGGCAACGGGGAATGGCGGCCGGGGCCGCAACCGGGCCCGGCCGGCGGGGCGCGTCCCACGCCGGCCGGCCGGGCCGGTCCTCGACCGCGGGCTCACGGGCCGCGGGAGAAACCCGGAGCCGCCGCGGGAGGTCGGGGTTGCCGGACACTGTAAAGGGCCCCGCCTCGCCCGGCCCAGAGCCCCGACGTGTCACGATGGTCACGACCGAGCCACGCAGCACGTGCCCGAAGGGCCGCCCGCATGTCCGTACGTCGTGCCGGGGCCGCCCTCCCGGCCCTCCCCACCCTCCCGGTCCCCACCCTCCCGGTCCCCGCCCTCCTCGTCCCCCTGCTCGTCGCCGGGCTGCTCCTCACCGGGTGCGGCGCCCCACCCGGCCCCGGTCCCGATCCCGGGCCCGGCACCGGCCCCGCCCCCGCGCGGATCGCACCGGGGCCCGGGGCGTCCGCGACGGCCGACGCCGCCCCCTACTGGGTGAACCCCGACGGCAAGGCCGCCCGGGCCGTCGCCGCGCACCTCGCCGCGGGCCGTACCGCCGAGGCGGAGCTGCTGCGCCGGATCTCCTCCCGGCCCGCGGCCGAGTGGATCGGCCCCGACCGCCCCGAGGAGGAGACCCGGGCCCTCACCGAGGCCGCCGCCCGCGCCGGGCGCACCGCGCTCCTCGTCCTCTACGCCATCCCGAACCGCGACTGCGGCCAGCACTCGGCGGGCGGCGCGGCCGACGCCGCCGCCTACCGCACCTGGGTGGACGCGGTCGCCCGCGGCATCGGCGAGCGCCGCGCCACCGTCGTCGTCGAACCCGACGCGGTGATGCACGTCGTCGACGGCTGCACGGAGAGCCGCCACCACGCCGAGCGGTACACGCTGCTCAAGGAGGCCGTCCTACGGCTGAAGCGGCAGCCGGCCACCACGGTCTACCTGGACGCGGGCAACGCGGGCTGGGGCCGCCCCGCCGATCTGCGGCGCCCGCTCCTGGAGGCGGGGATCGCCGAGGCGGACGGCTTCTCCGTGAACGTCTCGAACTTCCAGTCGACCGCCGCAAGCGTCGCGTACGGGCGCGGGCTCTCCGCCCTGGTCGGCGACAAGCCCTTCGTCGTCGACACCAGCCGCAACGGAAACGGCCCCTACGCGGAGGGCGACCCCGCCCAGACCTGGTGCAACCCGCCGGGCCGCGCCCTCGGCGAGCCGCCCACCACCGCCACGGGGGACCCGCTGGTCGCGGCCTACCTGTGGATCAAGCGCCCGGGAGAGTCGGACGGCACCTGCCGGGGCGGCCCGAAGGCGGGGGAGTGGCACGACGCGTACGCGCTGGAACTGGCCCGCAACGCACGGTAGTTGAATACGGGGGCGGGAACGTGCCGAAGCCCCTCACCATCGGTGAGGGGCTTCGGCTTTCGCGTGCGCCGCCAGGGACTCGAACCCCGGACCCGCTGATTAAGAGTCAGCTGCTCTAACCAACTGAGCTAGCGGCGCCTGCTGACAGAGAGAACTCTACCCGACGCCGAGGTGTGCTCCTGACCAATATCGGTCGCCACCGGCCTGTCGGATGGTCGTATCAGGCCTTCAATCCGTCAAAATGCGATTTGTCCAGACAGTTGAGACACTGGCGCCCAACCGAGGCCCAAAAGATCTTGACGAGTGTGGAGGGGAATCGCATGAGCGTGCCGGTCTTCGAGGAGTTCGAACCCGCGGCCGACTGCGGCTGCCCGGGGTGCGCCCGGCAGCGGCGTGACCTCGCCCTTGGCCTGCCGGTCCGCGCCGGCGGCCACCCGGCGGCGCACGGCGCGCGCCGCGCCCTGGTCCTGGTGACGGCGGCGGGCGTGGTGCTCGGCGGGGGAGGGGCGGGGGCGGCGAGCGCCTTCTCCCCGATGGCGGAACCGTTCACCCCGGCGGACGTGACGGACCGGGTGGACGGGACGGGAGGGGCGGGCGGGGCCGGTGCGGCGGCCGGTCCGGTGGACACGGGGGATCCCTCGGACGCGGTGGCTCCGCCGGACGGACCCGACATGCCGCAGGGCAGCCGGGGGCCGCTGCACGGCGCGCCCGGCCCCGGCGGCCAGCCGTCGCCCGGCTCCACCCCGACGACCAGTCAGATCTCGACGGAGTCGCTGCGCCGCACGACCCGGGCCGAGATCATCAACCGGGCGAAGAAGTGGGTCACCGCCCAGGTCCCGTACTCCATGGAGAAGTACTGGTCGGACGGCTACCGCCAGGACTGCTCCGGCTACATCTCCATGGCCTGGAACCTGCGCAGCAACGAGTGGACCGGCAGCCTCGACCGCTTCGCCACCCGGATCGACCGCACCGAGCTCCAGCCCGGCGACATCCTGCTCTTCCACAACCCGGCCAACCCGACGCGCGGCTCGCACGTGACGATCTTCGGCGGCTGGACGGACTACACCCACACCGCCTACGTCGCGTACGAGCAGACCAAGCCGCGCACGCGGAAGCAGGCGACGCCGATGGCGTACTGGGAGAACTCCGACCGGTACGTGGCCTACCGCTACAAGGGCGTGGTCAGCGGCGGCACCGGGGGCGGCTCGACGCCGACGGACCCGACGGACCCGGCCGGCCCGACGGACCCGACGACGCCGACGTCCCCGACGAGTCCGACCGCTCCGGCGGGGGCGGCGTACCCCGGCGCGGCGTACTTCGGCCCCGGCGCCCACAACGCGTACGTCACCCAGCTGGGCAAGCTGCTCGTCGCGCGCGGCGGCAAGAAGTACTACCGCGAGGGCCCCGGCCCGCGCTGGGGCGAGGCCGACCGGCGCGCGACCCGGGCCTTCCAGCTCGCACAGGGCTGGAAGGGCAAGGAGGCGGACGGCCTGCCCGGCCCGCAGACCTGGCGGCTGCTCGCCACCGGCGGGGGCCGGAGCATCGGCGGTTCGAGTGGTTCGGCCGGTTCGAGCGCGAATGCGACGGGGTTCCCCGGGCGTGGCTCCTTCCGTCCGGGCCAATCCAACGCATATGTGGAGAAGCTGGGCAAACAACTGGTGAAGCGGGGCTTCGGCAAGCACTACCTGTCGGGACCCGGTCCGCGCTGGACGGAGGCGGACCGCCGCAACGTCGAGGCGTTCCAGCGGGCACAGGGCTGGCGCGGCGGAGCGGCCGACGGCTACCCGGGCCCGGAGACCTGGCGGCGTTTGTTCCGATGACCCCGAGAGCATGAGGTGGACCCCGAATGACGGCTTCGACCCCGAACCCGCCGGACTCCGGCGCGGCGGCCTCGCGCGACGCCGCCCGCACGGCCCGACGCCTGACGGACGGCACGCTCCCCCGCACGACCCCTCCGCCCCCGCCGCCGCCCGGTGACCCGTCCGGGGCCGATGCCGCACCCGCTTCGGGGCCGGGCCCGCTCGCGCCCGCCGACACCGACGAAGCGGTAGCGCCCGGGACCGGGGGCGGCGCGTCCCCGGCGCCGGGGCACACCGCTGCCCCGCCGGCCGGCGCTTCTCCCGTCTCGGGTACGGCCGCGGCTCCGGGCACGGGACGGCCGGTCGCCCGCGAGCCCAGAGTTTCATCGAGAGATGGCCTTTCCGCTCGCCTCGTAGGCGCCTGACTCGTAGCCGCCCGACG